>JBBRDO010000084.1:0-20871 GCA_038203825.1 Chloroflexia bacterium
CTACTTCAGCACCGGCATCATCACTGCCCAGGCCCCGTCGCTGGTGGCCGCAATCAGCGTCTCCACCATGCCAGGCACCGAACTATCGTGCGGAGCCAGCACCAGGGTCTGTACCGGCCGCTTGCCTATATTGTCCCCGACCTGCTGCCAGGTAGCTCCCATATTGACCGACCTGAACACCCCGATCCCTTCGAATGCCTGATCCCCTAACTTCGCCCGTGCTTCATAGAGTATCGGCCCTGGCTTGACATAATCCTCGCTGTAGTCCGTGTCCACGTAAAAGGCGGTCACGTAGTATCCCGGCGAGGCAACAGCGTTGGCCGCGTCAACATGACTTTGCCAGGTGTCTGACTCCAAGGGCAAGAAGAACGAGCCTTGCTGGTTCGCCATGTAAAGGCCGCCGTCCTGCGGTCTGCCGGTCGACCCGGTCACAAACATCATGTGCACAGCCGCGTGCAAAAGTTGGTCGGGTGGCAGGTTCTTGGGCGTTACATTCTTCCAGGTTGCGCCGCTGTCCGTGCTGCGCATGATCGTGCCTGTACCGCCTTCGCTCGCGTATGCCACATAGATTGACTTGCCGTCCGGGCTGCCTGTTATAGCATACGGATCGCTATTCACTTCCTGCGAGCCCGGCAACATGGCCGACCACGTAGCCCCGCTGTCGGTCGTCTTGACCACTCCGGCGCAGGTTGTGCCATAAGCCAGAGTAGCGCTGGCCGCGTACACATCCAGCAGTTCAGCGGGCATGGCGCTCCAGGTCTTGCCGGCATCAGTCGAGCGGAACGTGTTGATCGGCAGGCCGCTTGCGCAGCCAGTATGTGCGCTGACATAGTACACAGATGCACTGGCAATTGCCATCTCTATATTGCCCGGTGGTGGGTTGCCCGGGATCTTGATGTCCAGCTTGTTCCACGCAGAGTAATCGTACTCGCTCTTCCATACCCCCTGAGGAGACCCCAGCAGCACCACGTTCCTGCCGCCCGGGAAAACCTCCACATCCCGCATATTGGTCCCGTCCGGCAAACTCAGCGACTTCCAGGTATAAGCGGGGAGGGGAGCGTCAGTAGGCGTTGCTGTGGCAGTAGGCGACGGCTTGATCGTAGGGGTGCGCGTGGGAGGAATGGGTGTGGCCGATACAAAAGGCTTCGGAGTGTCCGTAGCGTTAGCTGTTGTCGGACTGCTCGGCGCGGCCGGTGTGGCTGTTGCCTGCTGGTTTGTGACGGGCGTAGCTGTGGGAGAGCTGTCGCAAGCCGCAAGCACAACGCTCACTAAGAGCGCCAGCATGAGCACCCAAACATACCGCATGCTCACAGACCTGCTCTTATTGACGTCATCCGCACCGCTGTTTCTGCTTCTGGTAAATGTTCCGGGCATATCGTTTCCTCCTCGGGGCTCTCTAGAACGTGCTTATATTACTATTAACGGAGAGGTCTGGGAAGAAGTTGCACAAAAGAAAAGGATGCCTGCCTGAGCAAGCATCCCATGTTCGCCATCTCTGCGTCTTACTTCTTCTTCTTGTTCCTGCTTCCGGTGTTCGTGCCAGGTTTGCCGGGACTGCCTTTGGGCGGAGCTATGGGCGTGCTCGGGCCTATAGGACCCCTCACCTGTGCCTTCGCGTTCCCGGGCATATACTGGCGCGCCTTCTGCGTCTTCTGGAACTTCGCTATCTCGTTAGGATACGATGTGCGATACCAGTACAGGATCCAGCCCAGCAGTCCAAGCAGCGCCAGCCCTACCAGGTAAAGCCAGAACCTCTTATTCAGGAAATCGAGCTGTATCAGCCTGAACCCGATAAATATTAGGCCAAGCACCCCTATCCACAACGCAGGCTGGCCGAACCTCGGCACGGCTTTGTACAGGGCAGGATTAGTGGTCTTCCACCTGGGACGCAAGACCCTGTAAGCGTATACCGCGCCCACGATCAGCAGCACCATCAATATGCCGAATATGATAGCAAAAATACCTATCGAGGGATCGGTGGGCGAGCTTGTTAGAAAGTTCCAATCAAACGGGTTGATCTGCAGGTTGGCCCCGGTCGATTGAGGCGCTACCGTCGGTATGGGCACAGGGGTGGCGGGCAAAGCTGTCGCCGACAACAATTCTCCGCTGGTGATGGTGCCTGTCGCGCTGATCGTTTCCGTGCCCGTGACCGCAATGGTCGGGGTGGTCGCGAGCGTTTCTGTCGGCGTAACTGCTCCCTGCGCCACGATCGAATAGAGCGCGGTGTCAGCAGAGAATCGGTTTGTGGTGTGGGCAGGAGTGCTGCCCAACAATCCCCAGGCCATGGTAATTAAGAGTGCGGGCAAAGAGCCAAGGTACATTGGGTTATGGTCTCCTATTTGATAGATGTGGGCAAAGCTTTGAAGAAGCATTTATCCGTTGCCGGGCCGCGCTTTTTCTTCCGCTTTTGTAGAAATACCCCCAATTATATCAGTTTAGCCCGTTTTCATCAAAAACGACGCGTTGCCCTTGACACCCATTTTCCACTCTGGTATATTTGGAATCAGTGAGGCCACCTCTTTTCTAAAATAAACGTCACGGCCCCACGTTAAAAACAAGGAGGTGATGCTTATGAGTACAAGTGGACTTATAAGCCAATCCCTCCGGACGGTCAAGTAACTAGATTACTTTTACCTGTTCGGATACGGATTGGCTAAACAGAAAAAAGGAGTGTCTGATGACACTCCTTTTGCTTACCCAAATTGTAGTTGAGGGGAAGAGGGGACTGATAGACCGGGTAGAGGAGGGTTACCCATACATATCAATAAGGAGGCAATGCCAACTGCTTGGCCTGCACCGCTCCAATCTGTATTACGAGCCAACTCTGGAAGAGGGGCAAGAAACCGAAGAGAATCTGACATTGATGAGGCTTTTGGACGAGCAGTACACACAAACACCCTTCTACGGGGTACGACGCATGACAGCATGGCTCCGCCGGGAGAGTTATGTGGTCAATCCCAAGCGGGTAAGCCGGTTACTCAGGAAGATGGGACTTTGGGCCATATATCCAGGCCCATCAACCAGCAAAGCAAGCCCTGAGCACAAAATATACCCTTACCTGCTGAGAAATGTGCCAATCAGGGGAGTAAATCAGGTTTGGAGCACGGATATTACATACCTGAGAATGAATAGGGGATTCTGCTACCTGGTGGCCGTGATAGATTGGTTCTCGAGATACGTGCTTTCGTGGGAGGTGGCGACGAGCTTGGAGGCGAGTTTTTGCGTAGAGGCATTGGATCGAGCACTGGCGGTGGGAAGCAGCAAGCCCCAGGTGTTCAATTCAGACCAGGGAGGTTGGAGAGCCTGCACAAGCTTAGATTTCACCGCACGGTTGCTCGCCGAAGAAATCAAGATCAGTATGGACGGGCGGGGGCGGGCGTTGGACAACATATTTGTAGAGATGGAGCGCAGCGCAGTCCTTTGGCGGAGTGTGAAACAAGAGGAGGTGTATAGAGGTGTATATTAGAGATTACCAGAACGTGGGAGATGCCGTTAATGGGTTGGAGAGGTACTTCGACTTCTACAACCACCGGCGGCTTCTTGGGCTTTGCCCAATTCATTCCAGTCACTCGACTACCAGACACCGGCTGAGGTGTATTGGCAATGACCGGCAATGTTTGGCGTGCAACCCCCAACTTGGTCGCAGCACCGAGATTTGATTCGAATCGATTCGACCCATTTATTTCAGTCTATTTTCTACCTTAATTTCGCCCAATATTGGCCTTGACAGAGGGGGGCACTATAAGGTATGTCGATGGGAGCAGTTGCGAGAAAGTTGAATGAACTTTCAGTTCCGACGAAGAGAACCAGCAATGGTTGGACTGCATCTACCATCAAAACCATGATCGACAATCCGATTTACTATGGACAGTTTACGTACTTCAAGAACAAGGCTGTCGCTCCCAAAGGTTCTGTAGGTATTGGTGCTGCTGCTGAAAGTAAAACTTCTTCCATTAGAAATGACAAATCGGAATGGATTAGTATAGATGTTCCAGCCATCGTTTCAAGGGAACTGTGGGAAGCCTGTCAGCAGGCCAAGGAACGAAACACTCTACTTTCTAAAAGGAACGGCAAGCTGGACTATCTGCTTCGTGGTGGAATGCTTGTCTGTGGTCAGTGTGGACTTCGCTATCACGGCACTACCACGCATGACAGGCGTATATATCGCTGTGGTGGCGGGAAACCCAACTATATCCTGAAATCAGGCAAAAGATGTAGTGCTCCTTCCCTTAGAGCAGCTGAACTTGAAGAGAAAATCTGGTCAACAATCCTTCATCGCTTACAGGCTATTGCCGATGTAAAGACACTATTCTCCAATGAAAGCGAAGAGATTGCTGAACAAAGAGAGAAAGACCAACTGGCTTTGATGGGAGTAATAGCACAGGAGAAAGAACTAGACCAGGAGCAGGAACGATTGGTCTCGTTGTACATGAGAAACGCCATTAACGATGCTATCTTTGATGCAAAGAAGGCAGAACTGGACAAACGCAGAAAATCTATCGAAACCCTGAAAGCGGAACTAAATGCCCATATGAGCCAGCAGGTTGACATAAAAGCAGATGCCGAAGCATTGGCAGAGTTAGCTGAATCGGCTTCAAGGATTGAAGAAGTTCCATTTGAACATAAACGTAAGATCCTTGAACTACTGCAAACGAAAATCACAGTCAATGCAGACGGAAGCATGGATATTGAAGGGCTAATAACTGATAGACTGCTGACTACAGTTTCCATCTATGCGAAATTTCGTGAACTCCTTGATGCACATTCCGAAGCACGCAAGAACGGCAACACAGACCATTCTTTCTGGAAAGACATAGAAGATCATCTGAGTACAGATCCTAATTGGGCTTCCTATGATCCCTTGGATATGCTGATGATACTGGATATGCCAGAAGGAATTGAGAAGGCGAAATATGTATTGGATAGCCAGTCTAGTAAACTTCTGAGCATCGCCGGTAGTAAGAACGCCTAGGTGTTTTACCGGTGATGCTCAAACATCGATCAGAGACCCTCGTTCCTAGGAGCGGGGGTTTCGCCTTTAAGAAACCCTCTCGTTAGCCACCACAGGCGTCGTGTCCATCCGACGTGTTGCTATCATCGCCACGCCGAAGACGCTCGCCATCACCACGATCAGCAGGGCTATAAATTGCGCCACGCTTTGCGCCCCCAGCCCAACCAGCAGTAGGCCGAACATCCAGGGAAATATTACTCCCCCGACGCTTCCTACTGCCATTACAAGCGCCGCTGCCTTGCCCGCGTTTGACGAAAAGCGCGCTGCAGTAACCGCCAGCACCGTCGGGTAGATCGGGCCGAATGTCGCCCCCGTGACTACGACCGAGCCGATGGTAAGCCCTATATTGCCCACGCCCAGCAACAGGCCCACTCCCCCTATCATAGCTCCTGCCAGGCTCACCATTAGAAGTTGCTCCGATCGAAGCCTCGTGCCCAGCGCCGCCCCCACTAGCCTGCCGCCTGTGAGCGCCAGGTAGAAGACCGACGCCATGAAAGCCGCTGTCTCCGTTCCGATAAGGGCCGTACGCTGTGTATATGTGGATATCCAACCCCCGATCCCGATCTCGGTGCCGACATATAGCAGCATCATTGCCGCAAGCAGCCACAGCAAGGGCGACCTGTAGATCCCTCCCTGCCCCGCTGCCTCTCTATCTTGCTTCGGCTCTTCTGTCCTTGCTATGAGCTCCCTGTGTCCCTTGTTTAGGCCTCGCGTCACGGGTAAAAGCAAAACAAGCAGCAAGGACACGACCGCCATTGCGGGCAGCGCCGTCTGCCATATTCCCAGTGACACTCCAACCAGGACAGGACCTACGATCGCTCCTACCCCGTAGAAAACGTTCATCAGGCTGAGGGCGGTAGCTCGCCTTCTGGCGAAGGTCTGCGCCACAATAACATTTGCCCCCACCACCAGCGCGCCATCGCCCACCCCGGCGAACGCCATAAGTGCCAGCGTCAACGGCAGCGAGTGGCTTTGCGTCACGGCCAGCAGACCCACAGCCATTATCACCATTCCTATAACCATGACCGCTATGGGCCCGTATTTGTCGTTCAACCACCCGCTAACCAGCTGCGCCGGTATAGAGCCCAGGTAAAGCGCCGTGAAGATCGCGCCCGCGCTCGCCAGGTCCGTATTGTTGTTGCGCGCCAGGTCGGGCAAGGATGGGCCGATTAGCGCCAGCAGACCTATGGCGAAGAACAGTCCGCTCGCCAGGATAAGAACCTTGTTCCTGGTGTTATTTCTCACAATGTGCAAACCTTCAAGCAAAAAGATAGCCCCTGCATCCTAACGACACAGGGGCTAATTCATACCCTGACCTACTTTTCGTCTACCAACTCTTCCAGTTGTTCTATTTCCGCTCCCAGCAGCTTTACGGTGATATATCCCGCGAGCCAGGTCGCCAGTGTCGTGAGCACAAGGGTCAGTATGCCCTTGACCAGTCGTCGTGTGACGTCTTCATCCATTGTTCAAAGTCCTCCATATGATCACTTATGATGCTTCAAGCCCTGCACCTGTATTTACGATTCTTGTTCTCGCTCGGTAAACCACGGGCTGGCTTTGGCTTGCTGTTCACCCGATTCGGGGTCCTTCCCCATTGTAGCAAAACGTAAGCGGCGGACGCGAGCAGTCTCAGCGCTGAACTCAGCTCCGACCAATATTATAATGGATGATACATAAATCCATGTGAGAAGCGCCACGAC
Source organism: Chloroflexia bacterium (assembly GCA_038203825.1). Classification (GTDB taxonomy): domain Bacteria; phylum Chloroflexota; class Chloroflexia; order QHBQ01; family JADMIH01; genus JADMIH01. Next base: position 6,712 of record JBBRDO010000084.1, read on the forward strand.
CGCTCCCAACGTGCCATACACCGCGTTGTAATTGGCAAAACTCGACCCCAGGTAGTAGGCGAAGGCCTCCTTCACCAGGGCCCAGGCAACAGCCGCTACCAGTGCGCCAAGCCACACATCCTTGAAGCCCACGTCGCGCCTGGGCAAGAACCTGTATATCAACATAAATACAAGGTAGATAATGGCGAGTGTACCGATGAAGTTGACTACCTGCCAGAATACTTCCTGCCCCGGCACTTGCCCGAACACCTGGCTGGCTATCGCTCTACTGGTGGCCAGTGCTGCACTCGTAATGAGCGATGCCAGCACTATCACCACTACCCCCACCATCATGGCGAAGCCGATCAGCTTGCTGATAAAGAAGTTCGGCATCTTCTCGGTCTTCCAGGCTCGATTGACCGCCTTGTCCAGTGCATCGAACGCCCCCGACGCCGAGAACAGCAGTGTGGCCACACCCACCAATGCGAGGATGCCCGCATTGTTCCGGCTGCTCAAAGCTGCTTCTACAGCATCCGATAGCAACTGCCCCGACCCCGGCAAAATGCGCGTGAGGTTATCGAAGATGAGGGTGCGTGCCTCTACATCGCCCAGCCAAAAGCTGACCAATGAAACAGCCAGTATGAGTAAAGGAAAGAGGCTGAAAAATGAGTAATATGTCAGAGCGGCGGCCATATTGCCGACGTCATCCCTACCGAACTCCCGCCACGTAGCCTTTACTACAGTAACAAACTCTTTGAAGGTCATAAGATCTCGATCGACAACAGGCGGCGGACGGCCCTGCTAACGTCGATGAGCGTAGCGAACTAGCGTTCGTTGTCGGTTGCTATAGGTGCCAGGTTGCGTTCGATGAGCGCGTTCGAATCGCCGCCCAGCCTGGTCAGTTCATCCGCCATGTCCAGGATTATACGCACACCCTCAAGGTTCACCCCGCCGCCTGTCAACTTCCGTATCGAGTGAAACCTCTCGATGTCGTTCGGCGAATAGCACCTGCGATTTCCCGTAGTTCGCGCCGGAACTACCAGTTGCTTCTCTTCGTAAAGACGCAACGTGCGCGGGTGCAATCCAAGCAGATCCGCCGCGACGTTCAAAGTGAACACCGGCTTATCCGCAGGTATATGCGGCGCGTTCCATACTTTAACTTGTGCGGAAGGCTCCACATCCCGGTCGTCTTCCCATATATCTAAGGTGCCGGTTGAAAAGCTCTTGTCTTCCTTCGTGTTTTCCTCTGTATCCTGCGTTGTATCCTCTGTGTCGGCCTGCTGGGCTGCTTTGTAGGGACGGTCTTCAATGGCGGTCATTTGCACCTTCTTACGCTGAGGAGTGGATTATTTTGGCACGTTATGCCCCTGATAAGCAGGAATAATGCCATCACACCTGTGCACCACTTGCCCATGTACATCTGCATGATCCTGCCTGACGGTATATACGCGCAGGCGACCAAATAAGCTGCAATGTAACTATTATAGCCTGCCAGGGCGAAGGCTAGGCCGCCTTGTTGCCCGGTTATGCACATTATAGCCCGAAAGTATCAGGGCTGAAGTTGACCTTTGTACCACCTTTTACGCTGGATAATGTGCAACCACTTGACGTAAGATCCGTCTAGTGTTTAGATGGGTTAACAAGAAACACGGAAAACGCCGCTGGGCGTTTTTCTCAAGTTAGCCTGCCGGGAGGAAAGCATGAAGCACAGATCGCATTGGTTTCTATGGGCAAGTTTACTCGTGATTGCTGTGGGTTTGGCCGGTTGTGGTCCGGCAGCAAAGAGCGGCACCGTCCCCGGTTCTGCTATGGGTGCGCCTGCTGCCAATCCGCCCTCCGTTGCTCAGCCTGTGCCAACGGGCGTTGCCGGTGTGGCTTCTACCCCTGTCGCTCCCATGGGTGATACCGCCGACTGGAAGACGTCTCAGCACACCGCCGGCACTCTCACATATTCATATCTCTATCCTGCGGGCTGGACAGCCGACCTCTCTTATTGTGCCGCAGGCTCGGTCATGAACGGCACAAGCAACGAGCTGCCTGCGGGCTGCGTCTCCACCGACATCCTCCTCGGCCAGAAGGCGGTCGACCTGGGCACATTATCGGGCGAAAGCCTGACGATCAATGGCAAGCAGGCCGTGAAGCAAATCACCGACAACCCGCGCAACACAATGGCTTCGCGCATCTACACCCTTATGCTGTACGATGCCACGGGCGCTCCCCTCGTTGGCTTCTCTTCTTCCATCGGCCCGGGCACTGATGAAGCCACGCAAACTAGCATTACAGACATACTCGATAAGATCGCGGCTACACTCACTGTTGGGAGGTAGAACTGCCTTGCTGGAATCAACTGTTACTGATCAGGGATCGGTCGGCAAGAAACCCTTGCGTCTTGTTCTCCGTTGTGCCGTTTTCGTCGCCGTAGGCCTGTGCGCTCTGCTCTGGAGCACTATGCGCACGACCCAGGCGTCCGTACCCCTTCCGGCAGGTATGGGTGTGGCTACCTCAGGTTACGTGACTACTCTCTTTTTGGAGCCTATCACCTACGAGAACGCGGACTACTATTACGACCAGAATAACCAGCTTGAGTATTCAAACTACATCTTCCACCACGGCGTAGATATATCGGGCGGGTGTACTGCCGGCGCATATCCCATCTATGCTGCCGCCGCAGGTGTCGTCGCCTTCGCCCAGTACATCAACGACGGTTACGGAACCCAGGTTGCCATTGATCACGGCTGGAACGTGGGCGGCAACGGCCGCTACACCTACACCTTCTACGGTCACATGGGCAATAACAGCACAGGCCAGCGCTATATCGCGGTATCGCCCGGCCAGCGCGTTGCTGCCGGGCAGCTAATAGGCTGGCAGGGCAATGACGGCAACGCTTTCGGTTCCTGCCAGCCTAACCCCGGCACCCACCTTGACTGGGAGCTCCGGGTAAGCAACGTCCCTCTCCAGTACAGCACTACCATGCGCTACAACGGGATCCCGGCCAGCCACAACTTCTACCTGGGCCAGCAAGTGACCTACGGCCTGGCCCACCCTGCAGGACACCTCGTTTTCGGTCCCTTCAACGGCGGCGGCCCACCACCTCCCGTCGGGACGCCCACCCCGGTTGCCAGCCCCACGCCCGGCCCCTGCGGCATGGATTTCTCCGACCTGCCCTCGTCTAACTGGGCTTACTCCTACGTGGGCTACCTCTATTGCAACGGCGTCGTCAGCGGCTACTCTGACGGCACCTTTCGCCCCGATGAAAATACCTCGCGTGCCGAGTTCACCAAGTGGATCTCACTGGGCCTGGGCTGGAACCTCTACGACCCCTACTTCTCATCCTTCACCGATATGCCGGCGAACAATGCCTACTACAAGTACATAGAAACGGCCAAGCTGCGCGGCATAATCGACGGCTACTCTGACGGCACCTTCCGCCCCACCAGCATAATCAACCGCGCCCAGGCCGCGAAGATGCTCGTGATAGCGAAGGGCTGGACGTTGGTCAATCCACCCAATCCCACCTTCCCCGACATGCCGAGTGACAACTGGGCTTACAGCTACGTGGAAACCGCTGTCAGCCATGGCATTATCGGAGGCTACGACGACGGCACATTCCGCCCCAGCGACCCCCTCACCCGGGCTCTGTTGAGCAAAATGCTGGCTCTTGCTATGCAGCAGTAGCACCGGCAACTAACAACGCAGAAGAGGGGACTTGCAACAAAGCGAGTCCCCTTCTTAGTGCCCATTATGCAGATGGGTTGTGCAGTCTTCCCTAGCGGGCCTTGTCCAGCCATGCCCCGACTATATTGGCGAACTGCTCGGGTTGCTCGTCCTGAGGCATTAGCCCGCTTGCCGCTATTTCTTCCAGTTCAGCATTCGGGTTAATCGCCAGGAACGGAGCTGCATCGCTGACCGGCGTCATCTTAGCCTCAGCGCCCCACACAATCAGCGTCGGCGTCTCCAGCCGGGCCCACTCCTCGCGCACATCGTCATACAGCGCCCCGCCGACAAAAGCCGAGGGAGCATACCGCGCCCCGGGCACGTGTGACGTGCGGTAATATTCCTCCACAAGCGCAGGCGTAACGAGCGACCCGTCATAGTAACTTTGCTTCGACAGGTAATACTCTATACTCTTGTGCGAGGAGAGGGCGTTATAAAGGGCTTGCCCCAGCAGTGGAGACTTCAGTATCGTTTGCAGGACCTTCCCGCCCCCTGATTGCTTCCGGAGCGAGCCCACGCCGGTGGGGCATATCAGCACCAATCTGTCCACCAGTTCAGGATTCGCGGCTGCTACTTCTATCGCATAAGCCGACGACAGTGAAAGCGCTATCACGACCGCAGGCTTGCCTATCACATCACGCAACAGGCCGGTAATAAGCTCGATGTACAGGGCGGGGCAATATTCAATATCGGGCCTGTCCGACAGGCCATACCCAAGCAGGTCGGGCGCCAGCACGCTGTAGTTCTCAGCAAAGCTCGAAAACGGCTCGCTCATCTCCAGCGCGGATGCCGCGGCATGGTGCCCGTGCAGCAAAAGCATAGGCGGCTTCTCCGGGTCTCCGTTCCTGTACAAAGCGATCCGGTGGCCCTGCCACTCCCACATCGAAGGCTCAACCGGCAACCTCGCTTCCAGGTCATCTCTCTCCAGCACCACGCTACGGTTAAACAGTTCCATTCCTGCTACTCCCGCCACGCCGGCGCCAATCGTAATTACATTTCCAGTGCGCATTTTGTCCGCCTTTCATATAGCCAGCATTAACCAGGCTAGTATTGAGATATACACTGCATAAGGCGTGCCACTGACCTCTTGTCCCAACTCGCCAACATGGCTATAATAGTACTGGACCACTTGGATCCACATTGCGGGACTGAGATGGCGTACAAACCGAAAAAGCGCAGACGGCGTCGTGCCGGACCGGACTTCACCCTGCGCGCGTTGTCGCCCTCACAGCTCCCACTCTTGGGGGCTATCTTTATGGCTGTCAGGCTCGACAAGAAGAACGCGGCGCCCGCATCAGAGCAGAAGCATATCTACAGGGGCTACAAGCAAAACCTGCCAGGCCCTCTAGGCTTCATCGGCGCCGGCAAGGTGGGCACGGCCCTCGCTGCCCTCCTCCATGCACGCGGAGCCGACATCGCAGCCGTCGCGGGTCGCACCCCCCAGTCCTCTCGCAAGATGGCATTAGGCGCAGGCCTCAGCGCATCCGTCGCGAAAACCCGCGCCGACGTCCTTCAGACCGCCTCGATCATCTTCCTCACCGTGCCCGACGACGCGATCGAGCCTCTGTGCGACGAGATCGGACGCGAAAGCATGTGGCGGCCCGGCGTAGGTGTCGTGCATTGCAGCGGCGCTCTCCCCAGCACCGTCCTGCACGCCGCCCGCGAAGCAGGCGCGCTGATCGCCTCGTTCCACCCGCTGCAGGCCTTCGCCAATCTTGCCGCCGCCCTGGACAACATGCCCGGCTCCACCTTCGCGCTCGAAGGCGATCCCGCACTGGTGGCGCAACTCGAGCGGCTTGTGGACGCCCTTGGCGGCTCGCCCCTCCACCTTCTCGCCGAAAACAAGACCCTCTATCACGTCGCCGCTGTTGTCGCGTCCAACTATATGGTGACCCTGGCAGCACTGGCGTCCGATCTGCTGGTGCGCGCTGGCGTCACCCCCGACGCCAACACCGCTCTGCCCCACCTCTTGCCCCTCATGCATGGCACCCTCGACAACCTCAAGACCCTCGGCCTGCCAGACGCTCTCACCGGTCCACTAGCAAGGGGCGACGCGGGCACAATCACCCGCCACCTGCATGCGTTGCAGGAGTGCGCCCCTGCCACAGCCGACCTCTACCGCCATATAGCCCTCCTCACCCTGCCCATGGCGAAAGCGAAGTCCCACTTCGACGAGGCCACAATCGACAAGCTGCGCGAAGCGATAAGTGATAAGTGATGAGTGCAGGCGACCGATAGCTGATTGCGTACGGTACTTATCACTTATCACTTATCACTTATCATCGTCATAAAGGAGCCAAATAATGTCTGTAACCGAGCTACAAACCGGAAAGCAAGAGCAACGTAAACCCCTCGCTCGCGTCAGCGTAACCAGCCTGCGCGGCATGAAAGCAAGGGGCGAAAAGATCGTTATGCTGACCGCCTACGACTACTCGACCGCCAAGCTAGCCGATACAGCCGGCATACCACTGCTGCTGGTGGGCGACTCGCTGGGCAAGGTCATGCTCGGCTACGACTCCGAAGTGCGCGTGACCATGGACGACATGCTCCACCACACGAAAGCGGTCACCCGCGGTGTGTCCCACGCCCTTGTCGTGGGCGATATGCCCTTCATGAGCTACACGATCAGCGAGGAGGAAGCCATGCGCAACGCTGCCCGCCTCATGCAGGAGGGCGGAGCGCAAGCCGTCAAAATGGAGGGCGCCACTATTGCCCCCACGATCAGGCGCCTGGTAGACGTTGGCATTCCCGTGATGGGCCACCTGGGTCTCACTCCCCAGTCTATCAATGTAATCGGCGGCCACAAAATACAGGGCAAGACCCGCGAAGCCGCCGCCAAACTCCTCGAAGACTCCCTGGCCCTAGAACGGGCAGGCTGCTTCGCGCTCGTGCTGGAGCTCGTGCCCACGCCGCTCGCCGCCCTGATTAGCAGCAAGCTAACCATTCCCACCATCGGTATCGGAGCGGGCCCCCTCTGCGATGGCCAGGTGCAGGTTATCCACGACCTGCTGGGCTGGTATCCCGACTTCAACCCTAAGCACGCCCGCAAGTACACCGACATGGCCGCTTCCCTCACCACAGCTTTCCAGGAGTACATGGCCGACGTCCAATCGGGCACCTTCCCCGCCGAGGAAAACTCCTTCCCCATGGACGAGTCCCTCCTCGAAGGTCTAGGATGATGGAGTGAATCCCACGAAAGGTCACATCAGCAGACAAAGTAAAGAGGCACCCTCCAAGCCGGATGGTGCCTCTTTGATACAGATTTCCCAGCCTAGCGGTTGGCGTTGCTCGGCGTCTGGCAGGAGGGGAAGAAGGTGTTCGACACGATCTTGCTCGCCTGACCTCTCGTCGCGCTTGCGCTTAGGCGGAAGTAGGGCAAGTTGTTAGGCCCACAAGGCTCTCCCGTGCCGCCACAAGGATAGCCGTTGATAATGCCTCGGTCGGATAGACGCCAGATGAAGTCGTAGAAGGTCGAGCCGGGCAGCACATCTTCGTACTGCTGTGCACCCGGCGTTTCATTGAACCCGGCTGCATTGGCATCTATCTTGGACAATTGACCGCGTGTGACGTTGGCGTTGGGTCGGAAGTAGGGCAGATTGTTCGGTCCACATGGCTCGCCCGCTCCACCACATGGATAGCCTGTGACGTACCCTCGATCTGACAGACGCCAGATGAAGTCGTAGAAGGTAGAACCTACGGGTACATCTTCATATTGCTGGGCACCCGGTGGCTCATTGAAGCCTGCGGAGTTGGCAGCTATCTTGGAGAACTGACCTCTCGTGACGTTGTTGCCAGGACGGAAGTAGGGATCGTTGGTGGGGTTGCAAGGCTCACCGGGACCACCACATAGGTAGCCGTTGATGATGCCTCGGCATGCCAGGCACTCGATGTAAGCGTAGAAGGTACTGCCCACCGGTACGTCCTCGAACGAGAGGGTGCAAGCTGTTGCCGTGGCCGTCTCTGTCGCCATGGCGGTTGGCGTTTCTGTGGGCGGCTGTGCCGTAGAGGTAGATGTTGTCGTGGATGTCGCCGTGTCCGTTGCAGTGACTATGTTGGTAGCGGTCGCCGTTGCAGTCGCGTCAGCCGTATAGACGCCGCGCGCTACATAGGCATTCTGGTTGCCGCCCGACCGTATATCTGTCCAGTTTGGCATCACCACGCCGCTGCCTGCCGCTAGCCCCGTATAGTCGCCTATAAAGTTGCTGGTGCCGGGATTAGAGGCCACAGTGCTGATGGCCACGTTCGGTTGCCAGGTCGCGCCGTGGTCTGTGGAGTAAGTGTAATACTCTTTGTAGTCGTGATTGGTGGGGTCTTCGCGCCTGTCCAGCCAGGCGATGTGTACAGAGCCGTCGGCCGAGGTAGCTATCCACGGGAAGAATTGGTCCTTCCCGTTGCCCGATGGGTCGTCGTTGACGCGCACCGGAGCGCTCCATGTATTCCCGTTGTCCGTGGAGCGGCTCAGCAAGATATCTGCGTCGCCTGTCCTGTAATCGGCCCACACTGCGTACAGGTAGCCGTCGGTGGTTTGGTCGGCGGCCATCGCTCCGAAGCCGTTATTGCGGAAGCTTGTCGGCGGGAGTGGGCTGGGCAGATCCACCATATCAGATATGCGCGTAAAGAACGGGAAGGTCTGCCCGCCGTCTGTTGACCGGGAGAACAAAACAGAGTCATAGTTGAGTTGGTGCTGGGTGGCGGCCCCGACGTAGTAAAGGTAAACCTCGCCGTGGTGGCCAATAACCGGCAGCGCCGCCTGGTTGTTATCAGAGATGGGCTGGCTCGCGGTGATCGGTACCGACCAAGATAGGCCGTGGTCTGTCGACTTCGATAACACCACGGGGGCGCCTAGCTGCGTGTCCGCTCCCCCACAACCGGTGCCCGCCTGGAATATGAACTTGGTCCAGCCGACATACACGGTGCCGCTGTATGGGCTCGCCGGGTTCGTATCAACAGCCACATACTCCTTGTCGTGGAATATGGCCGTTGAGCCGTTCACGCTGTTAGCCGCAAGCTGAACAGGAGCGGAGAATGTCGCTCCCGCATCGCTCGAATTGGAAACGTACATTCCACCATTCGACGTGCAGATCGCTGTATAGCCCAGGTAGCTGAAATATGCGTGGTTGCCATGGTCGAAGGCCATCGCAGGGTCACCGTAATACAGGCTGGACGTCCCACCTACCTGATAGTTGGCCCAGGATGTGCCTCCGTCGGTGGACCTGTATACTTCCGGCTTAAGGCCGGCTCGGTAGTCGTTGGCCGAGGCGATTACAACCTGATCATTATCAGGATTCAGAGAGATAGTCGTCTCGTTCTGGGCAGCCGCATTATTGAGCGATGCGTCTACATTAGGCCCGAATATGGGTGGCGTGAGCGGTCCTGCCCATTTCCCCCCACCCACGCCGCCCGTGGCCTGACCTCCCAGCATCTCGCTTACCGGCACGACCACTACCCCTGAGAGATGGTGGTATGGGTCTGTGTACTGAGGTGATTGTGCTGTGCTATTTCCTGTTGTACTGGTTTGCGTAGGATAGGCGGCGTCTGCCCTGCCGCCCGTGCCGGCTCCTGCTATGCCGAGGCCCAGCAATGCCAGCAATAAAACGAACAATAGCTCCTTCTTGCGGTGCATGGCGATAGTTCCTTTCTACCAGGTAAAGGCTCAAGTGTCGGGTTCTGACCACGTTCGATTAGCCCGTAGAGTGTACTTCCGGTCCCCCGCACTGTCAAGCCGTGCACTAACGGCTCCCCGACAAGCGTCGCTCCCGTCTCTGACCTGGAATCCACCCGTTCTGCTCGCTCCCTGCTGACAAACTTCGGCAATATGAGTATACTGTAAGGTGATAGATGATTAATTGCTGAGCGCGCCGAGCCCGGTGCGTTCGGCCAAAAAGAAAACTTTCAAAGGAGAAAGACAAAATGACCAGCGCACCGGCACCAACAGGCAAAGGATTAGAAGGCGTAGTTCTTGGTGATAGCACCATCAGTAACGTCGAGGGCACTATCGGCAGGCTGAGCTACCGTGGCTATCTCATACAGGACCTGGCCGCTAATTCCTCATTCGAAGAGGTGCTCTACCTCATTATCTATGGTGAGCTACCCAACAAGGCCCAGCTCGACACTATCGCCAATTCCCTGAAATCTCAGCGCGAACTCCCCGCCAAGGCTATGGAGATATTGCGTGCCCTCCCAACCACCGGCGAGCCTATTGACGTTCTTCGCACCATCACTTCGACCCTGGCCCTGATGGACAAGGACCTGGATAACACCTCGCACGACGCGGTAATCGACAAGGCCATCACCCTGGCCGCTCGTATGCCCACAATTACGGCAGCATACGACCGCCTCCGCAACGGCAAAGAGCCTATCGCCCCTAACAAAAACCTCGGTCACGCCGCCAACCTGCTCTACATGCTCAAAGGCGAAGAGCCTTCCCCCGAAGAAGCAAGCGCCCTCAACACCTACTTCGTGCTTACAGCCGAACACAGCTTTAATGCTTCCACCTTCACCGCCAAGGTAGTTATTTCTACCCTGTCCGACTACATATCGGCCATTACCGCCGCTCTTTGCTCGCTGAAGGGAGCAGCCCACGGTGGGGCCAACCAGAAGGCGATGGAGATGATGATGGAAATCGGCTCCGTCGAGAATGTCGAGCCTTACATCGACCACGCGCTGGCGACCAAGCACAAGCTGATGGGTATGGGTCACCGCATTTACAAGACCTACGACCCTCGTGCCTCTCATCTCAACGAGCACGCCCGCATCATTGCTGAGCGCACCGGCAACAAGCGCTGGTACGAAATCGCCAAGAAGATCGACGAGGTCTCGCGCACACATGAATACTTCTCGTCGCGCAAGATCTATCCCAACGTCGAGTTCTACAGCGCGCCCCTCCTGCACACCCTTGGCTTCGAGCCCGATATGATGCCTGCCCTCTTCGGCTGCAGCCGTATTGCCGGTTGGACGGCCCACGTCCTGGAGCAGCTCAGCGACAACCGCATCATCCGCCCCAGCGTCGATTACACCGGCCCCGCTATCCGCGACTACGTACCGGTCAAGGACCGCTAACCCGCCGGCGCACAAGCACCGCAAATAACCGTACATGCCCCACAGGGGCGACACAAGCCTGGACAACCATATCTCAGCTTATGTCGCCCCTGACTCATACCTGTAACACCATGAAAATAATCACTACGATAGCTGAGATACGCGCCCTGCATGCAGCCCTTGCCCCAAGTGACACAGTCGGCTTCGTCCCTACAATGGGCTATCTCCATGCCGGCCACATCTCTCTCGTGGAGGCCGCCCGCCGCGAAAACAGCATTGTGGCCGTCAGCATCTTCGTCAACCCCACCCAGTTCGGCCCTAACGAAGACTTCTCCCAGTATCCACGCGAGCCCGAGCGCGACCTCGCCATGCTTAAGGAGGCAGGCGTTGACTGGGTGTTCACTCCCTCAGTAGAAGAAATGTACCCTGAGGGCTTCTCCACCTATGTAGAGGTTCGTGGAGTAACCCAGCGGCTCGAAGGCGAAATGCGCCCCGGCCACTTCCTCGGCGTGGCGACCGTAGTGGCCAAGTTATTTAACATCGTCCGGCCCACCCGAGCCTACTTCGGCCAGAAAGATGCTCAGCAGGCCGCCGTCCTGCGCAAAATGGTCGCCGATCTGGCGTTCTCCCTGCAAATGGTCGTTGTCTCGACCCTCCGCGAGCCTGACGGCCTCGCCATGTCGTCCCGCAACGTCTACCTGGCATTAGATGAGCGGCAGGCCGCCGTGTGCCTCCACAGGGCGCTCAGTGCCGTCCGTGCCCAGTGGCGAACAGGCGAACGTCGCGGCAGCGCTCTTCGCGCTACAATGCAGGCCGTACTCTCAGCAGAGCCACTTGCCCGCCCCGACTACGTAAGCGTGGCCGACCCCATCACTTTGGAAGAACTGGACGACTCGGGCACTGCCACCCAGGCGTTGGCCTCTCTCGCGGTGCGCATAGGCAAAACTCGCCTGATCGACAACTTTGTGCTCGAAGACGCATAATATTCACCAATAAACGCCTGGCGTCCCTGGCGATCCTGGCGTTTCAACAACACCTCTTGCCAGCCTACCGACCTTGGTGTTCACTCTCCGGTGGTCTTTGTGCACGCTGTGATCTAAAATAGGCTGTATGGAGTATCCTTTATGCTCTTAGCAATAGACGTCGGCAACACAAACACCGTGATTGGCCTCTACAACGGCGACACCCTCGTCGCGGATTGGCGTATGGCCTCCGTCCACACCCGCATGCCCGACGAATGGGCCTCCACCCTCATCACCCTCATGGCTCACCGCGGCTACAAACTGGCCGACATCGACGCCGCTATCTGCTCCAGCGTGGTCCCGCCCCTCACCACAGCCATGCGCGAACTGGCCGAGGACTACTTCAGCACAAAACTCCTGATCGTAGAGCCTGGCATTAAGACAGGCGTAAAAGTCACTGTGGACAACCCACGCGAGGTCGGCGCTGATCGCATCGTGAACACCCTTGCCGCTCACGTCCGCTACGGTGGCCCCGCCATCGTGATCGACTTCGGCACAGCCACCACCTTCGACGTTGTATCCTCCGATGGCGAGTATCTCGGAGGCGCGATTTCTCCCGGCATGGTCGTTTCGTCCGATGCCCTGTTCCGTCTCACCGCCCAGCTACGTCGCATCGAGCTTGTCGCACCCAGGTCCTCCATCGGCAAGAATACCTCCCATGCCATGCAATCAGGTGTAGTATGGGGCTATGTCGGCCTGGTGGAAGGCATGGTAGCTCGTATCAAGCACGACATGGGCGAAATGGGCAGGAGCACCAAAGTGATCGCCACAGGCGGCCTCGCACGCCTCATAGCCGACCATACCAAATGCGTGGATATCATTGACGCCAACCTCACCCTCGACGGCCTGCGCCTGATCTACGACCTGAACCGTGACGACTGACGACCGGCGACGGACGACCGCGACGGAATACGGATCACAAAGTGCACGAAGGTTTAAGAAGGATTAGGAGACGTATCACGTACCACGTATCACGCATGACTTACGATCAGCGACTTACGATCTACGACTCCAAGGAGAATAGCATGTCTCACATGAAGAAGATAGCCACAGTTTTCCCCCTCGCAGCCGCCCATTTTGCTCGTGCCGTTGGGACCGTTGCGGTCGGCTCGTTCGCTCTGGGCGCCATCGCCGTCGGTTCGGTGGCGATCGGCAGGATAGCGTTGGGCAAACTGGTGGCTCGCAAAGTAAAAATCGACGAGCTTGAGATTGGCACCCTGCGTGTAGGCAAGCTGATAATGCTCGAAAATGCCGAGGAGGCGAAATAGTGACTCTTGAGGGTAAGCGCGTTGTCCTTGGCGTTTCCGGTGGCATAGCTGCCTATAAGGTAGCCGATCTCGCCTCAAAGCTAACGCAGGCGGGCGCGCTCGTGGACGTGATCATGACCGCCGCCGCTCAAAAGTTCGTCACGCCTATTACTTTCTCCGCGCTCACCCACCGCCCCGTCCGCACCGATCTCTTCGAAAGCTGGCTTGGCGACGACACGGGCCATGTCGGGTTGGCGCACGACGCTTCTATCCTCGTCGTTGCTCCCGCCACCGCCCACACTATTGCCAACCTGGCCCTCGGTATCTCCGACGACTTCCTGGGCGCTGTCTATCTCTCCGTCCGTGCTCCGGTGTTAGTTGTCCCTGCCATGGAAAGTGGCATGTACCTCCACCCCGCCACCCAGGAGCACCTGGAGACCCTCAAGCAGCGCGGCGCCGACATCCTCACTCCGGCTGTGGGCCACCTGGCCTCCGGCGCCTCCGGCATCGGGCGCTTGCCTGATCCAGCCGATATACTCTCCCACATACAACTCATCCTTGGCAGGCATGGCCCTCTCGCAGGCAAGCACATCGTCGTCACCGCAGGCGGCACTCGCGAGCCTCTCGACCCTGTCCGCTTCATCGCCAACGGCTCCTCCGGCAAAATGGGCTTCGCAATTGCCGAAGAATGCCTGTATAATGGCGCGGATGTCATACTGATCAGCGCGCCCGTTGCTTTGCAGCCGCCCTATGGCGTCACCCTCGTCAATGTGACCACAGCGAAAGAGATGGAGGCCGCAGTGCGCGACGCCGTGCAATCAGGCGCGGCCAATGCCCTGATAATGGCCGCAGCCGTCGCCGACTACGCCCCCGCCGCCACATCCGACCACAAGATCAAGAAGACAGACACCGACTTCACCCTCAACCTGACCCGCAATCCCGATATCCTGGGCGCGCTCGCTGAACTCCCTCTACCCAACCTGGTGCGGATCGGGTTCGCCGCCGAGACCCAGCACCTCGTCGAAAACGCCCGCGAGAAGCTGCACAGGAAGAAACTGGACATGATAGTGGCCAACGACGCAGTAGCCAGCATCGGCTCCGACACCAGTGCCCTCACCTTCATCGCCGCCGACGGCGCCACCACCAACTTCCCGCCTCAG
>JBBRDO010000085.1:0-20341 GCA_038203825.1 Chloroflexia bacterium
CAGGCCACCGAGCTTTTCGACAACATCACCTACCAGAAGGGCTGCGCCGTTATGCGCATGCTCGAAAACTTCCTGGGCGAAGAAGACTTCCGTGCAGGCCTCCGCACCTACATGGAAGAATTCGCCGAGTCCAACGCCTCAAAGGAAGACCTCTGGCGTCATCTCGCGACTGCCTCCGGCCTCCCTGTTACCGATATCATGAACAGCTGGATCAACCAGCCGGGCTTCCCTCTCGTCAGCGTGTCTCTCGAAGGCAACACCCTCCACCTGAGCCAGCGCCGCTACTACTCAAGCCCTAACGCCAAACGTGAGGAGCAGATCTGGTACGTACCGGTCATCCTCAAATACGAGGACAGCACCGGCATACATACCCAGCGCGTCCTCCTCGACAAAGTCGAAGCCACCGTCCCCCTCACTGCCCAGGGCGAGCTGAAGTGGCTCAACGCCAATACCGACGAACTTGGCTTCTATCGCCAGAAGCCGGACGGCAAGCTATTGCAGTCTGTGCTCACAAACATCAATCGTCTGTCGCCCGTGGAGCAGATTAGCCTCCTCGGCGACCAGTGGGCCCTGACTCGCAGCGGTGACCAGGACATCACCTCCGCCCTCGATGTCCTCTCCGCCTTGATGAACAGCACCGACTACCGCGTGCTCGGCGACGTCGCTGGTGCTCTTCATACCATCGAACGCCTGCTAGAACAGATAGACGACCAGCCAACTCTGGCGCGCTTCCGCACATGGATCAGCAACAGGCTCGGCGGGCAGCTTGCCGAGGTGGGATACGAGCCGAAAGCCGGCGAGTCCCAGAACGACACCCAGCGCCGTGTGGCCCTCGTCGACGCCCTCGCAGCCGTCGCCCAGGACCCCGAGGCCACCCGCCAGGCAACTTTATGGGCTGACCGCGAAGCCGCAAACCCCGCCTCCGTCGACCCCAACCTCTCCGGCCTCTATGTGGCCGCCGCCGCCCAGGTGGGCGACAAAGCCCGCTTTGACCGCTACGTGCAGATTTATTTGCAGCGGAAAGAAAGCGGCGCCTCCCCGCAGGAAAGCAACCGCTACCTCTACAGCCTCCCCTACTTCCGGACCCCCGGCACAACGCCTGCTATCTTCGACCTCATGGATAACGGAACTATCCCGCAGGAGGCCATAGGCAGGGTCCTGCGACAGGAATTGTATATCGAACACACCAAACGCCCCGCCTGGGACTACATCAAGACCCACTGGCCCACAATACAAAACCTGGGTGATATGTGGATCGGCAACCTCGTGGCAGCCACAGGGCAGCTTCCCCACAGCCTGCGCGACGACATAATCGCCTTCTTCGGCGCCAATCTGAATGGCGTAGCCGACAAACCCTACGCACGCGCCCTCGAAACCCTCGACCAACTCGACGAGTTCAAGTCCCGCGTAGTCGGCGACCTCGTAGCCTGGCTAAACCGCTAACAGCTTGATAAGTGATAAGTGATAAGTAGGTGGAATCCCACGACTTATCACTTATCATATCCCCTTCATTTGCCACGCAAAACACACATCCAAATCCGTGATATAATCACTACATGCACAGCAGGCCCATTCTCCAAACTGATCTCCCTTTGCCCCCTTTCAGCAGGGGCAAAGTGCGCGACACCTACGACCTGGGTGACCAGTTGCTCATGGTCGCTACTGATCGCATCTCCGCCTACGACTCCATAATGCCCAACCCTATCCCCTACAAGGGACAGGTGCTGACCGCGTTCTCCGTCTACTGGTTCGAGCGCACCAAACACGTCATCCCCAACCATCTCATCACCGCCAATCCCGTCCAGTTTACCTTCGACTGGCGCTCCTGGCCTAAAGTCCAGCGCGACCAACTCCTGGATAGATCCATGCTCGTCAAGAAGGCTCAACGCATAGATATAGAGTGCGTTGCACGCGGCTACCTTGCCGGTTCAGCCTGGGTCGAATACGGCAAAGATAACATCGTCGCCGGTATTCAGCTTCCCAACTGGTTGCACCAGAGCCAACAACTGGTTGAGCCGATTTTCACCCCCGCGATCAAAGCCGCCACCGGCCACGACGTAAATATCACCTTTGATGAAATGGCCAACCAGGTAGGCAAAGAGCTTGCAGAGAAAATGCGCGACGCGACCATGCACCTCTACGCTGTCATGTCCGAACAGGCCCGCCAGCAGGGCATTATCATGGCAGACACCAAGCTCGAGTTCGGCCTCATTAACGGCGAGTTGATCCTCATAGACGAAATCGGCACCCCCGATTCCTCGCGCTACTGGGAGGTCGCAAAGTACAGGCTCGAAGGACCCCAGCTAAGCCTCGATAAGCAATATCTGCGCGATTGGCTCACTGCCGTGAAGTGGAATCGTGAGCCGCCGGCTCCAACTCTACCCAACGACGTCGTGCAGAAAACGTCCGAGAAGTACCTCGAAGCCTACAAGCGCATCGCCAAGCGCGACCTTCATACTGAATCCTACCCTTAACCACCGTCCGGTAATCCGGACCAATTAGAGACAACTATGCACAAGTGGCTCGCTAACGTATACGTCACCCTAAAGCCCGTCGTCAACGATCCACCAGGCCTTGCCATTCGCGACGGTCTCCATAACCTGGGCTATGATACTGTAAAGGCTGTGCGCGTGGGCAAATATATCCAGACATACCTGGAAGCCGAAACGCAGGAAGATGCCCGCACCGCGATAGACGCCATGTGCCGTCGCCTCCTCGCAAACCCCGTCATTGAAGACTATAGCTTCAAGATAGAGGAAGTCGAGCAGTTTCCTGTCGCCGAGTCCTGATTCACCTTCGCCTGGGCACCCCTTAAGCACTAACCCCGAAACCAGCAGACACGAATCGCTCACGAAGCCATGCCGCACCGCATTCCCAATGTAGCACACGTCCTGGCTATTGCAAGTGGCAAGGGAGGCGTGGGCAAAACCACAGTCACAGTAAACCTGGCCCTGGCTCTGGCCGAGCGTGGCGCCCGTGTCGGCCTCTTCGACGCCGATATCTATGGCCCCAACGTCCCTTTGATGCTGGGCGTCCGCCGCACCAAACCCGCCTCGGGCCTTGCACCCATAGGGCGCTCCGACAATACCCCCTACATCCCGGCACTCAATCGCTACGGCTTGCGGGTTATGTCAATTGGCTTGCTCGTGGGCGAGCACGAAGCCCTCATGCCCGACCCCATGCATGTCGGCTTGCTGGTCACCCGTACCCTGCGCGACGTAATGTGGGGCGACCTCGATTACCTCCTCATCGACCTGCCGCCCGGCACCGGCGAGCCTCAGCATACCCTCCTGAGAACAGTGCAGGTAGACGGCGCCATACTGGTCACAACGCCTCAAGACCTGTCACTGCTGGATGCCAGCCGTTCGCTCGGCCTCTTCCGCGAGGCCAAAGTGCCCATTGTAGGCGTGGTCGAAAACATGAGCTACCTACAATGCCCCCACTGCAATGAGCGCATCGAAGTATTCCACAGAAGCGGCACCCACTGGGGCATAGAAAACAAAGAGCTACCCCTCCTGGGCCGCATTCCTATGGATATTAACATCAGCAAAGGCATAGACGCAGGCCACCCCCTGCTGGAAGCCACCCCCGATGCAGAAGAAGCCGCAGCCTTCCGCGAAATCGCCGCCGCCATCCTCCAAACCTTCACCCCCCAGGGCTGACTCCCAGCCTCCGAACCCACAAGCAGGAGACGCAAGGGTCCGCCCCTACCGTGCTTCCTGGCTACACTCCACTTTTCGTGTCTCCCAGCTACAAGGGAGGTGCAGGCGCAGTCCCCTGCCCTGGTACCTGGGTGTCCCCTTGACCTCTCCTCGTGCCACCCAACTCCTCGGGAGGTGCAGGGGGCGCAGTCCACTGCCGGGGTTCCAGGGGTGTCCCCTGGCCCTCTATCTATATTTTAGAGTCTCCCCTCCCGCGTGCGGGAGGGGCCGGGGATGGGTCTTCCCATGCCTCCCCTTTTGCGGAATACAATGGAGGCGCAGGGGTCCTCCCCTGCCCACGCTGGGTATTTCATCGACAACCCCTATCCCGACAGGGTAGAATACAACTAACCAATTTACCCACCCCGCTCTCGCAGGAGAGGAAGGAAGGAACAACCAAATGAAGGTAGGCGTAGCCATCTTCCCCGGCTCGAACGGCGACCACGACGCACTTTACGCCATGGGCGAAACCCTCGGCCAGGACACAGAACCTATCTGGCACACCCAGACCGACGTCAGCCGCTTCGACCTCATCATCCTCCCGGGCGGCTTCTCCTACGGCGACTACCTACGCTGTGGCGCCATTGCTCGCTTTACCCCCGTCATGGACGCTATCAAGCGCTACGCCGAGGAGGGTGGCTGGGTGCTCGGCATCTGCAACGGCTTCCAGGTACTCGCCGAAGCTCACATGCTGCCGGGTGCATTGATCCGCAACGACAGCCGCGCCTTCTCGTGCCGCTGGATACACGCCCGCCTCCGGTCCTCGGCCTGCGCGCTCCTCCACGGCGTCCCTGAGGGCACAGTCTGGCGCTTGCCCGTAGCACACGGCGAGGGCCGCTACTACGCCGACCCCGCCACCCTGCAACAACTGCAAACAAACCGGCAGATCGTCCTCACCTACACCAACGCCGAGGGCAATCCCGAAGCCGGTGCCAACCCCAACGGCTCCTCCCACGACATAGCGGGCATCTGCAACATTGCCGGCAACGTTCTAGGCTTAATGCCTCACCCCGAACGAGCAGCCGAGGCCATCCTCGGTGAGGACGACGGCGCAGATTTCCTGCGAGCCGTCATTCACGCCTGGCAAACAAACCCCGCCATGCAGCAAGGCGCTCAACTAAGCACCGTTTAGACGCCTCCGGTGTACAACTTATAAGCCACCGAACCAACCAGGCAACCAATGAATGTCTAAAGAGCGCATACAAACCACCGCCGACCCAGTCGAGCTGGAGCGCAAAATGCTCGCCGAGGGCGACGGCTCGGCCTCTACCGGCTCCGGCGCCGAGGCAGAGATCATCTGGCCCGACGGGCGGTGGACATTCGTGCGCAAGGTCGCCATAGCCATCTCCATGGCCCTCATTGTGGGTTACCTCATCCTGTGGGCGCAAAACGTGCAAGACACGGGCGGGCCCGAAGGCTATATTCGCGGCAATAGTAACCGTGGGCCCGTTGACTTCGTCTCGACCCTCACCGGCGCCCTCGTCATACGCGACGGCAACGGGCAAAACCTCTATATCCTGAACGCCCAGACCAACGCTCAGAATCGCATCTTCGCAGGTTACCGCCCCCTGCTTTCCTCCGCCGAGATCCTCCCCTACAACCATCTGCCCTTTGAAGCAATCGCGGTCGCGCCTTTCATGGACCTGCCCTACCCTATCGTCTTTGCGCTCTGGACACTCCTCTGCGGCATCGCTATCGGCATGTCCCTCGGCCTGCTCGACGGCGCACTGCCAGTTGCTCGGCCTGTCGGCTGGGTGCTGAGCCTCGCAGCCTGCTCATACCTCCCCCTCATACGTGGCCTGATGCTCGGTCAGAACTCTCCCCTGGTGCTGCTGGGACTATGCGCTCTCTATGCCAACCTGAAGCGTGGGCAGGAAAACTGGGCGGGCGCGGCCCTCGTGCTCGTCGCCTTCAAGCCGCAGATATTGCCCGTAATCCTGCTTCTGCTCGTGCTGCAACAACGCTGGCGCACTCTCGGCGTATTCGCAGCCATTATGGGCGGCCTCTCCGTCCTGAGCATGCCCATCCTTGGCATAGGCTGGCCCCTGCAGTACATCGGTCTGCTGCTTGGCGTGGCCGGGTGGGGCAGCACCGGCGCTATCGACCCTGCCATCATGCACAACTGGAGAGGCTTCCTCACCGACCTGCTCGGCCCCCAGTCCTCCAACCTCATAACCCCGCTGTTCATCCTGCTCTCGCTCGCCACAGCATGCGTCGTAGCCTGGGCGTGGTGGCGCTCCCGCCACACTGCCTCTGAAGCAGACACAAATGCTCAGGATAGCTATCGCCCGCCGCGCACAGGACGCTATGCCACGCAGGACACCCACCTGGAAGACTACTACACCCCCGGCTTCGACCTCCTGTGGGCGCTCGCGGTCATCGCGGCCATGCTCACTTCCCTTCACCTCAATCCGCACGACCTCACCCTGCTGGTATTTCCCGCCTGGATCATAGGTGCCTACGCTACTTCGGGCGTGTGGGGACGCGCCTTCTCGCGCCTCTGGATAGGAATCCTGTCCCTCGGCTACATTCTCGCCCCGTTCATCCTCACCAACACCGTTCAGGTAGTGATCCCAAGCGTCCTGCTAATGGCCTTCGCAGTAGTCCTGCTGGCATGGCATCTCGCCAATCCTTCCGCCGAAGAGGCCCGGCTGGTAGCAGTTCCAACCTGAGCAGCCCCACCGAAGCCACCCCTCCAAACCCATCTTACCTCTATATCTCTTAACCTTCGTGATCTTCGTGATCACTCCCCATCCCTTCGGCGACTTTGGCGTTTCAACTAAACACCCTTCACTACAGCACCCCGCGCGCCGGAGGCCTCTCTACAGGACCAAGAGCGCGTACCTCTAGCAGCCTTCCCGTGTCCCCTTCCTCTGCCGAGTGGGTGCGCTTGCCCTCTACTGCATGCTGCAGCCGCTCCGTGAGGCGCTCAGCGGAGGCCCGCATTTCGGGATCAGTCAGCCTGAGAGACATCACCTGCAACAGGTCAAGCGCGCTGCGCAATCCCGGCTGCGGAGGCAATGAGGGCTCCGCATGTCCCAGCTCCACCTGTGCTATCGCATTCGTGCCGAACTCCGACGCCACAGACAACAGCACCCCCACCTGTGCATTATCGCCCGCGAACACAGGTAAATCCAGCATGGCACTCCGCCGCGCCGCCATATCATGCGTGAAGGGCGATATCACCCCCGCCAGGGCCGGGCAAAGCACCTGGAATATCGTCCGGGGAGGCAACATCGCTATCTGAGACGCGTCCATCTCTTCCAGATCCGACGGCTTGAGCGCTTGCACACGCACCTGTGCATGCCCAACCTCCTCGTCCCGCCTCGGAATAACAAATCCGCCCCAGCTCACATCCACAGGAGAGAATTCAGTCTTGGGCTTTCGATGCTCATCTGCCACACCCCTGAAGGCCTGCACCAGTTGCAGGCTCGAATCCCTCAATAACGGCCCCGCCAACGCCAACGCCGTGCCCGGGTGGAACCTCCTGGCGCGCGGGTCGAGCCACACGATAATGTCGCTCTTGGCGACAGCCAGACTCTTCCACAACGACTCCCCTCTGCCATGCAGGTGCCCGTGCAACCGCAGTATGTCTTCTGCGTCGTACACATCCACCCCTAGCTCACTGGCGGTATCCCGCGTGCCGTCGCCCGAGCCTGCATCCACCACCATGAGCTGATCTGCTATGGGGTGCATCTCTTGCAGCACCCTCCGCAGCCCCGTAAGCACCGAGTGAATCCGCGCCCCGTCATTGGATGTGAGCAAAACCACGCTCATGGTGAGCCCGCTCGCCAGCTTCGCCTTCACGAAATCTTCCGCGTCGCGGAACTCATCCCCGTGATAGGTGTGCGCCACGAACCAGTGCTCAAACGGCATATCCGTCCAGCGCTTAGTTCCCGTGCGCCTGCCGCCCAACCGTGCAGCCGGCTTGACCATGCGCCTGCTGTAGGCTGAAAGCTCTATCTCCGTTGGTGTGTTCAACAGCAGCAGAGGAGGTCCTTTCGCCGCTGAAACCTGCACCGCAAGCGACTGCGCGGCGTCAGGCATATACTTGCGCTCCTTCTTTAGCGGGGGCACGCTCATGATAACAATATCGTGTGGTCGCGCCTCTGACAGAAGGGCCTGCAGCGGGTCTTCCAGCCGCGTGATTATGCTCTCAACCGGCACGTGCACGGTTCGCTGCACCTCACGCAACCGTTCATTGAACACAATGTAGGGCTCTTCGCCCAACGCTTCTACCTTGCCCAATTCCTGCGTCGCAATCTCAAGGTTCGGCACCGTCGGCGTGCGCGGTACGTCGTGCAAGACCGTCACCGACAGGAATCGCTGCTCGGCCAGCGCCACTCCCAGGTCCAGCGCCTGCTCAGCAGACGGCCCCCCTCGTACCGGCAACAGCACACGCCTGCTTTCCTTCCACCCCTCCATGCGGGTCAGCATAACGCTGCAAGGCGGGTTCTCCAGCAGGGCATCGGTCACTCGACCGTACAAATAGCGCTTGGGCTCGCGCGCATATCCCTTCCAGTATAAAAGGACCATGTCGGCCTGCGACTCCTCAGCCGCCTGCCGCATCGCGCTGGTGACCTCGCGTGCCACCTTAACCACCCTGTCTACCCGCACCCGGCCAGTAAGCCCCGCGTCAACCTCTGAGGGGAGAAAATCGAGCAATGCACGGTACGATCGCGCCATATCCAGGCCCATCGCCAACGGCTGGTCAGGCGGCACCTCGACAACGCTCAGTACAACAATGCGCCTCGCTCCCACAAATGCATCCTGGTCACGCGTTTCCTCCCTGCGCATTATTCCCGCCGCAAGGCCGAGCATATCGTCCGCCAGGCCCAAATTCAACAGAGGCACCAGTACCACCAGAGGAGCAAGCGACACCCCTTCCGGTGGCGTTCCCGATTCGCGCTTCATTGCGCTCATAGATATACTCATGGTTGGACCATTTATCCGCGACTGAAGGTAGAAACGAAGCCCAACGGCCCGGTAGTGTGCAAGCCCCTTTGCCTGCTCTTATCCACTGGGCCGCCGCTGATCACTCCTTCAGCCGTACAGTTTCCGCCGCCGACAAGCGACGTGT
Source organism: Chloroflexia bacterium (assembly GCA_038203825.1). Lineage (GTDB taxonomy): Bacteria > Chloroflexota > Chloroflexia > QHBQ01 > JADMIH01 > JADMIH01. The sequence goes on from JBBRDO010000085.1 coordinate 8,782, forward strand.
ATCAAACGTAAGTTTCTTGGTGGCGCTTGCACTGGCGCGCCCTTCAGTCTCAACCCGCTCGGCCTCTTTCGTAGTGGCCTCGGCAAGCTCTGTCTCGCCCATACTTAAAAGACGAGTGGCCGCCGCACGCAGGTTCTTACCCGCCGTCTCGGCGTCTCCCACCATACTTGCCTGCAAAGCCCGTGTCTGCAATTTGAAGGTCGTCGCCTTCTCAACGCTGTTCATCACTCTGGGGTTGCCCGGCCCTGCGCCCGCGCCTTCCGAGAAAGTCGTCACCAGGTCGAGCACTGTGTCTTCCGCGGTACTTCCAATTTCATACTTCAGCAAAACCCGCGCCAGTCGATAGCTGCCCGGCCTTCGCGGCGGCAACACCACCTCGACCAGCAGCGTCTGCCCGTCAGCCGACTGTATGTCGCCCAGCGGCAGGGTCAGCTGCGTGCCTGCGCTGCTGTCCCCGGTCTGCACCTCGGCCTGTCCCTGTCCGCCCGAACCATCTGCCGAGCCGTCCATACTGGGCCATAGGCGCGAAATCATCGGCGCTACCCTGTACACTGCTCGGGCCGATACCCCACCTGCCGGGGTGAACGTAAGCTGCAAATCGCGAGCCGTCGTGGCCTGCATCTGCCTCAATGCTTCCTCGAACGCTGCCGCAATCTGCTCGGGGCTGGCGATATACTCCACGCTACCCCCGCTCTCGCCCGCCATCCCGTCCAGCAGTTCGACGCTCCAATCTTCGTCCGCACCCAGGCCAAACGCCGCGATCGGTATACCCGCGGCTCCCGCTTCTGCTGCCAGTGCTATACAGTCATCGCCGTCGCCCCAGGTCTGACCGTCGGTCAGCACAATTATCCGCGACACCACGCCCGGCCCGCTCGCCTTGCGTGCTTCTTCCAGGCCCAGCCTCAACCCTTTGCTCATGGCTGTGCCGCCCGCTTCGCGTATCGCCTCCACCTGCGCGAGCAATCCGGCCTTGTTCTCCAGGCCAGTGCTGCCCACCAACGGTCGCCCCTCGTCGTCAAATAGAGTGATGGCAACCGTGTCGCGTGCGCTCAAGTGGTCAATTACCCACGCCACCGCCTTCTTCAAGTTCTCCAACTTCGCCCCCGCCATCGAGCCTGACGTGTCCAGCACTAGACTCAGGTTCATAGAGGCTTGTCGGGTTTGGTTTACGGGCTGCGAAGGGGCGTTCAGTTGCGTTATGTCAAGTAGCAAATAGGCGAGGCTATTGGTATTGCTTGCCCCAAGAGGTTCGTGGTTCCAGGTAGCTTTCAGACTAATAGTGTCGGTCATTATTCTCTCCCCAGCTCAAAAGCGTGGACTATGAAGCGTGAAACGCAAACGATAAACTAGCTCCCTGTTACTTACGTCTCATACGCACCGACGTTTCACCAAAATTACGAGCACCCCATAAAATCCCGCCAATCCAGCATCCTTCAATTAAGAATTCAAAATTAAGAATTGACCATCCCCCTACTCCGCCCCCTGCATAAGCCTCACGTACACCACGCTGATATTATCTTCGCCGCCGCGGCTGTTAGCCATGTCCGCGAGAGAATTGGCGATCGTCTGCGGATCATCGCTCTCCACTCCGACTATGGCCGCGATCTCCGGGTCGCGCACAAAGTCCCACAGGCCGTCGGAGCACAGCAACAGCCCATCGCCCGGCCGCAGCTTAAACCTGTAGACGTCGATCTCAGTCTCTCCTAAACGCGAGTCGCCCAGAGCACGATAGATCTCGTTCCGCCGTGGGTGGGTGTAAATGTCCTCAAGCGCGATCTGCCCTGCCATCACCAACTGCATCACGAGCGAGTGATCGCGGGTCAGCACGGTCAACTGTCCATCTCGGTACAGGTATGCCCGGCTATCGCCCACGTTCACCACCGTCAACTGGTTGCCAATCAGCAGCCCCGCCACCGTCGTCGTGCCCAGGTCAGAATGGCGCTCGCGCGCAAGGTCGCTGATGCGCCTGTTGGCCTCCAGCACCGCTTGCCGCAGCAAGTGCGTGCACGTATTGGGGTCCCGCGCCACGGGGTCACCCGATACCAGTGGCCCGATCAGCGAGGAGTTCACCAGCGCCCCCACCGTTCGCGCCGCGATGGACGATGCCACTTCGCCGCTCTGGTGCCCGCCCATGCCGTCAGATACGACATACAGCCCAACCGGCAGGTTCCCCTCGTGCTCCATGACCGTTGCTTCCAGGGTCAGTACACTGTCCTCGTTGATCTTGCGTACCATCCCGATGTCGGACGTTCTCCCGCTCCACAGTTTCAGGTTCGTCAGAGGCCGCCCCGAGTGGTAAAGCTCGCGCAATATCTCCGTGAACGACTCCGCAGTCGGGTACATCCCCTCGCGCGCCTTCGCCAGCACCACCGCCGGGTTAGCGTCGCCGCCCAGTGGCCCTGTGGCCTCATATGCCGCTACCATCTGGCCGTTGCCTGTTTTCCCGTTGCGGGCGCTCGCTGCTGCCTGGGCGTTGCTCGTGGCGAAGGGGTCGCCCGTGTCGTCTCCATCCTGCCCATCTACTTGCTGGCGCCGCACCGCCAGATACCACTGTTCCAGGTGCCCGGCTAACGCCCTCACATCCGAGCGCTCCAGTATCTCCCGCGCATCGTCGTCCAGGCCTTCCAGCGACTGGCATGCAGACGGATCGAGCAACATCACCCTGTCACCCGGCTGCACCAGCAAATTCGTCAGCTCAAGATTGCAGCCGCCAATACCTGCGGCGTAGAGCCTTGTAAGCAGCTCCCCAACCTGCATCATCCAGCCAAGCGCCTGCTCTTCTTCCGGTTCTTCGGGCACTGCGAGGTGTCCCGACTGTCCTTTGGGCACCAGCAAACCCGTCGTGTTCATCCCCGGCAGCCACGAGGCCATCACGCGCCCCCCGACTTCCTCCCACGCGACGTACCCTCGCCCCAATTCCAGGTCATACCAGACATCATAGGCGTGCGCCACGCCCTGCACACGGTTCTCAAGGATCGCGTGCGCTACAGGCAGCTGCGGCAAAAAGCTTATCTCATCATGCTCCACCACTTGCCCTGTCTCTTCATTAATCCCCACCACACCCGTGATGGGCTCGTTACCTAACAGGGGTAGCTTAAATTCTTGCAGTCTGTAATGCCGCCCGGCTAACTGCGCCCCGCATTCGACGCAATAAATATCGCCCGGCATCGAGCTGCTCGATCCGCACGCCCAACAATGTAAGTAACCTTGCTGGTCAATCACGCGATATACGTTGGTCTCCCCAATCGACCCCAGCATCACCGACACCTGGTAGCGCCCCTCCACCGTCGAATCCTCGGCAAGCGGTGGTCGCGGCGGGCCTGCCGCTTCGGGCAAGGGCGTGGTGATCTTGCTCAGCCCTCGCGCCGCCTCGCCCAGCGCGCCGGTGCTCTCGTCATCCCCCCCGTCAGCCAGCATCACCGCGGGCACCTCGCCCGTCTCATCTTCTGCCCCGGCAAGATCGCTTGCTTCCGTCTCGCCACTATCGCTGCCAACAGGAGTCCCCGTGTCGCCCCCGCCACCCTCTGCGACTACCGCCTCGTTTGCGCTGTTTTCCTGCTCGGACGTTGCCTCGGTCCCTTCCTCAGGTGCGCCGCCGGCCCCGTTCTCGACCGCAGCCAGGGGCGTACTTTCCTGCTCCTCATCCGAAACCGGCGCCTGGTCCGGCGCTGGTCTGTTACTGGCCGGTTTGGCGCTCTGGCTTTGCTTGTTAGGATCTGCCTGGTTGGTCTTCATTGTTAGATGAACCTTATCTTGAGAGTTTTGGTGGAAAAATATAGGGTACCTGAGCGCGCAGGGTGAGGCGCAAAAGGCGCACATCAGCTCAAATTGGCATTAGTGAAGGTAGGCTAACTATAGCATAAGGCAAGAGGTGGCGCAAACGAGTATAATCAACCTACAGGGGACAATTGCCCATGTCAGATCCCACAGAACCCATCTCCATAGTGGAGGACCTGGACCCCGAACCACCGTCCAAACCGGGCTTTAGCCAGCGGCTCGAGCTCATCCTGGGCGTGGCTCTCCTTGCCTGTGTGCTGGGCTTCGTAGCCTACCAATGGTGGCACCAACAGGCCCAGGTCAGCGACTACGCCTCCGGCCAGTCCGCCATCAATTCTAGCGACTGGGATGCCGCCCTAACCTACTTCACACGGGCGGGCGACTACCGCGACGCGGGTCAGCAGGCCACCCACGCCCGCGAACAGGTAACCGAACGCAACCGCCTCTACGCCTCCGTCCAACAGGACGTCACGAACAACGAGTGGCTCGCCGCCCTCACCGACGTCCGGGCCGCCGCCCTCATCCAACCCAACTATCGAGACCTCCCCGCCCTCGAAGACACCGCCCGCCAGAACGTCTACACCGAAGCCCTCAGCGGCACGGTCGCCCTCCGTCCCACCGCCAGCCCTCCTGGCCTCTATCTGCGCAACGCCGAAACCTGGGTCTACCTGCAAGACAGCGACCGCCAGAGCCGCGTGGAAGAGCCTAACCATAATGGTCACCTTGTCTATGACGCCCGCGATGGTTCGGGCAGCCGCCGCCTGGTCTCCGCCCAACTGATCGGCGACGAATTCAAATACACACCCCTCTCCTTCGACCCTGCCGGCGTCGTGCAATGCCTCTCCACCATCGACGGCGTGTGGATCACCACCCCCGGCTCCGGTCTATCAGGCGTCGCTGCCACCGTCCAGACTGCCCCCGTCGTCCGCACTTCCTACTCAGCCTTCACAGTGGCCTACCAACCCTACACAAGCACTCTCACCTACACTATCTCCCCTCCCACTTCCTTCAGCGACTCCACCGGCAGCGACATCGTCGTAGCCTTCGGCCCTCGCGACCAGTACCTCATAGCCTACTACACCGGCGGCTCCGGCACCGGTGTCACCAACAGCACAATCGTAAACCTCTACCTCGGCACGGCAGGTAGCGCCACCCGCCAGCTCATCTACGTCCACTCCGGCGGCGGCCTGCAAAGCGCGCAGCTCAGCCCCGACGGTCGCTTCGCCCTCGTCACCACATTCACCCTCCTCTCCCGCACCTACGAGCAGCAATCAGTCGTCCTGATCGACCTCCAGAACACCACGTCGCCCTATATCCTCCGCGATGTCATGCTAGCCAATGGTCCCGCCGGGCAGCCCCGCGATGCCCTCAACTCTATCTTTATCCGCTACGGAGCCTTCGCCGGCGATCTCCTCTTCACCCAGTATCGTACCGATCACACCGATGTCCTCCTGATCGACCCCTCGAAGGTCAGCCGGTCGCAGGACAATCTGGCCCTTGTCTCAAGCGTGCAGGTGCCGGGCTCGACCGCCAAGTCCTGGATCCTCGTCAAGGAAGATTCGCAGGGTGTCGTACTGGCCGGGCAGGACAACGACTTTGAATCTCCCATCACTCCCACCCTGGTCCCTGTTATTATTCCTGCCAACGGGGCCCCGATCGTACTGACTATTCCGACCAGGCAAAGTGATAATATTACCTCTTTCCGGTCCACAGACACTAACTTCGTGTGGACCTATGGCGCATACGGCCCCTACAGTGCATCAAACGACCTGGCCGCGCTATCTATCAGCAACACGGCAACCATTACCGACACAGGCGAGATCACTCCCACTCTTATCTTCAGTCAGTCCGTGAACCCGGGTGAACCGAGGCGAGGCCTCACTCCTTCTGTCACTCTGGGCGACAACCTCCTGGCTTACACCATAAATCGCGAGCTTCACGTGCTGTCCTACGCGGGAACCCTCGATTTGCGCCTCGAAAACGGTGTTACAGCCCTCTATGATGCAAACCACATCGCTTTCTACGGAGGTTGGCTGAAATGAGCTATTACGACCCTGATGAGCCCATCTCTATTGTCGAAGACCTCGACCCCGAACCACCCTCCAAACCGGGTTCCAGCCAGCGCCTTGAGCTTCTGGTGGGCGTTATCCTCCTTGCGTGTGTGCTTGCCTTCGTCGCCTTCCAGTGGTGGCACCAGCAGGCCCAGGTCAGCGATTACGCCTCAGGTCAGACTGCCATGTCGGTCGACAACTGGGATGCCGCCTTATACCACTTCACGCAGGCAGGCGACTACCGCGACGCAGCCCAGCAGGCCACCCACGCCCGCGAACAGGTAACCGAGCGCAATCGCCTCTACACCTCAGCCCAACAGCACACCGCTAACCACGAATGGCTAGAATCGCTGGCCGACCTCCGAGCGGTCCGCCAGATCCAGCCTGACTACCTCAACTCTGAGGCTCAGGAGAAGACTGCCCTCCAAAACGTCTACACAACCTCCCTCAGCGGCACCGTCGCCCTGCGCCCCGACGCCACCCCTCCCGGCCTCTATTATTACGGGAGCGCGGGCTGGATATACTTGCAGGATAGCGACGAACGCAGCGCGATCATAGACACAGACGACCATGGCAGGCTGGTCTACGACGTGCCCGGCGCGCCCAAAGGCAGCGCCCCCCTTGGTTCGTCGCCACCGAACACGCGCGCCGCCATCACCAACATACGCTACTATCGCGTCGCCCAACTCACCGACAACGGCTTCATTTATTCCCACCTGGACCTCGACGCTGAGCGCTACAACCAGATCATCCTCAACGCCGGAGGCGCATGGGGTTTCTCTTACGGCAACTCACCGGACGATAACCCCGCCGGCTACAACGCTAGCGGCGATTATGTCGCCGGTGGAAACTTCGTAGGCGTAAAGATGGACTACGAGCCGTTCACGGGCCCCATCGCCACTGTCAACTCACGCCCCAGCTTCACCGGCACCTCCGCCACGAACATCATCGTTGCCATTGACCCACAAAGCGACCGCTACCTTTCAGTAGATTACACAAACGCCCACGAGTTCAAAGCGGGCAACGACACTATAGTCAAGCTCTACCTCAACCAGGCAGGCTCCTCCGCGAGGCAACTCATCTACACCCACACCGGCGGTAGCCTCCCGGGCGCCCAGCTTAGCCATGATGGCCGCTACGCATTAGTCAATGTCACCACCCTCAAGGCCAACGGTGGTATAGATAAAACATCTACTCTCCTCGTAGACCTCCAGAACACTCAGACGCCTCACGTTATCCGCGAGGTAACCGGCTCCCTTCCCACCCCACTGGGCTCAGTATTCGTCCGTGAAGGCATCTTCGCGGGCGATATTGCCCTCTATGCGCGCAGTTACGACGGCACCCGTCTGACCCTTCTGGACCCAACACAGGTAGACAGCGCTGCCAATCCGCAGGGCATTATCAAAGACATCTCAGTCCCCAACCAGACAGACAATATGTGGGTGCTCGTAGACGAGACTACAAGCGGCATCACCCTCATCGGGCAAACCTATGAGCCCTCTTCTTACCCATCGTCATACACCCTCAGCCTGGTGACCATGCCTGCCCAGGGCCAACCCACCGTCAACAACATAGAAATGGTCGCCAATAGCTACTTCGGCAGCATTCAGATCAAAGGCGACAGCGCCGCCTGGGTCACCGACATTTACCCTATGGGCGGTACCTCTAACGTGACAACCAACATCAACATGGCTGCCCTCAGCACCGTCAACACTGACACCATCAAGCCAACAGTCGTGTTCACCAGTACGTATGACCCCATAGCAAAGAACGTTAACACCACGCCAAGCATCAGCCTGGGTGACGAGTTGATAGCCTACTCACTCGACGGTCAGCTTCACGCCCGCGCTTATTCCGGTTCCGTGGATATAGTTCTGGAAAACGGCGTCTCCTACATGCGCAACTTCCGGAATGAAGTATATACTTCCTACTGGGACGGCCTCCGGTAGTTTGACACCTCGACCCCCATAGGCTACAATTAACAGTACACATTTATTGTGTGCTCTCTATTGCTGTATTCTCACCACGAACCATGGGCGCGAGCAACTTGCATAGGGGCAAACACGGCGACATCACACCCCGGAGTGCAACCGCCGTCGAACGTACAAAGACGCCTCCTCCCAACGCTGCACTCCACAACGGCCTCGCCGCAGGCCAGGATGGTGCGCGCCCTGAACCAGAAGCCTCCCCTCCCGTCAATGAGGCCGCCCCGGTTATCGACGGTAAACACGACACCGCTCAGCCGGCCGAAGAAACATCCCAACGTGCGTCCGTCCGCGCCTTTCACTCCACGAGCCGCATCCCCCGGTCCCAGCGCCCTACCATCGAGAACCTCATTAAGCTGGTCCGCTCTTACAACCCCAGTGCCGATTTTGACGGCATGCGCAAGGTCTACCAGTTCGCGGAAATGGCCCACGATGGTCAGTTTCGCGCAACAGGCGAACCCTACATTACTCACCCTCTCGAGGTCGCCTTTATCCTCGCCGATATGCATCTCGACGTGGAAACCATCGAAGCTGCCGTCCTGCACGACGCCATCGAGGACACCGCCGCTACCAACGAAGACATAACCCGAATGTTCGGCCCTGTCGTCGCCCACCTCGTTGAAGGCGTCACCAAGCTAAGCACCGTCAGCAAGCTCCAGCGCGAAGCCGACCAGAAGGTAGACAGCAGGAAGCAAAAAGAAGATGGTGAGCCTGCTGCGGACGAGAGCCCCGCACCGCGATCTAAAGCCGCCACCAAAGAAAAGACCCGTCCCCAGGGCGATTCCCACCAGCAACAGGCCGAGAACCTTCGCAAGATGTTCCTCGCCATGTTCGACGACCCGCGCGTGGTCCTCATCAAGCTGGCCGACCGCCTGCATAATATGCGCACCCTCGAGGGCCTCCCCGCCGCCAAGCAGCAGCGTATCGCCACCCAGACCCTTGAAATCTACGCGCCCCTGGCCAACCGCCTGGGCATGTGGCAGCTCAAAGGCGAGCTTGAAGACCTTTCCTTCATGTACCTCGACCCCGCCCGCTACGACGAGCTAACCACCCTCCTCAAAGAAACCAAAAACACCCGCGACCGCTATCTCAAGCGCGTCATCAACGTCCTCGACCAGGAACTGCTCTCCTCCGACATCCACGCCACCATCAAAGGGCGCGTCAAGCACGTCTATTCCCTCTGGCAGAAAATGCAGCGCAAGCGCCGCACCATCGAGCACATCTATGACGCACTCGCCGTGCGTATCATCGTAGACACCGTGAAGGACTGCTACGCCGCCCTCGGCGTCATACACGCCCTCTGGCCCCCCATCCCAAACGAGTTCGACGACTACATAGCCCGCCCTAAAGAGTCTATGTACCAGTCCCTCCACACCGCCGTGTGGGGCCTGGGCAACAAGCCGCTCGAGATACAAATACGCACCCACGACATGCACGAAATGGCCGAGTACGGCATCGCGGCCCACTGGCGCTACAAAGAGCACAAAGGCGGCAAGCGCGATTACCACTACGAAGAGAAGATAGCCTGGCTCCGCAGGCTCATGTCCTGGCGCAACGAAGTCGATTCCGCCCAGGACTTCGTCGAGTCGCTCAAGAGCGACCTGTTCCAGGAGCACATCTACGTCTTCACGCCCCACGGCGACATTATCGAGCTCCCCAAGGGCGCCACAGCCATAGACTTCGCGTACCGCATCCACACCGACCTCGGCCACCAGGTAGGCGGCGCTAAAGTGAACGAGCGCCTCGTCACTCTCGACACCCCCCTCGAAAACGGCGCTGTCGTGCGTATCATGAAAGACAAGAATCGCGTCGGCCCCTCACGTGACTGGCTCCAGTCCGACCGGTTTATAAAGACAGGCAACGCCCGCTCCAAAGTGCGCCAGTGGTTCAGCAAACAGCGCCGCGACGAAAAGATCATCCAGGGCCGCGACATCCTCGATCAGACCATCAAGCACCTCGGCTTCGTCAACTTCACCCTGGCCGACATGCTCGAATATTTCCCCAGGTACAAAGACCTCGATGACCTCTACGAGGCTATCGGCAGTGGCGACCTCAGCCCCATTACCATAACCGGCAAGCTCGCAGAGCACCGCCAGCAGGAGATCCTGCCCGAATCCGACGTCGCCTCGGTCACAGTCCCGATCAACCTCAGCGCCGCGCTGCCCGAAACCTCCACCGATACCATGCAAATCGGCGACATGAAGGGCGTCCTCATGCAGCTGGGCCGCTGCTGCAAGCCCATGCCCGGCGACGAAATCATCGGCTACGTCACCAAGAACCGCGTCATCACCGTCCATCGCTCCGACTGCACCAACCTCACCACCGTCCAGGACCGCGGCCGCCTCATGCGCGTAAGCTGGGGTGATAAACTGATGACCCGCTATCCCGCCGGCGTTCGTGTCGAAGCCCTCGACCGCGCTGGCCTCCTCCGCGACGTTACCACCATGCTCGCCGACGAGAAAGTGAACATCAACAGCATCCACACCCAGAAGAAGCCCGCCTCCGCCACCACCACCCTCATCATGGCCCTCGAAGTCGGCGGCGTCGAACAGCTATATTCACTCATCGACCGCCTCCGCGCCATCCGTGGCGTCTACGAAGTCCACCGCGACACCGGCGGCGCCATCTGATAGGGTGTCCGCGAAGCGGGAGGAAAGTCGAGGCGAATCAAACCGGCTTTGTCATTCATCGCTCAGAATCAGCCCGAGCACTATTCTCTACTGGTCCCGCCCCGCTCTCCAATTCCGACCGAACAAAACCCCGTCCCTCCTCTATCTCCCCGTTTGACAGCCCCCCACCAATCCTATATCATTAATCGCGCATTATAATCCGGTGCGTCCGATCACGCGCCACTTATCACATATCATTTATCACGTCCCCCAGGAGCACCATAGTGCCAGACAGAGAAGCCTTCCGCATAGGCCCGTTCGATATATTCGGCCTCCACATCGACATCCCCGTGCACTGGTACGGCATCGTCATCATGCTCGGGGTGATCGTCGCCTCATGGCTCGCCTTCCGCGAGGCCCGCAGGCGCAGAGAAGACCCCGATCACGTCTGGCAGATGTTCCCCTGGATGCTCATCGCGGGCATAGTAGGCGCTCGTGCAGGCTTCATTATCTCTCAGCTTGGCGACCCCCGCTACCAGGACATCGGCAACTGGTTCCGCATCTGGGAAGGTGGCCTTAGCATACAGGGCTCCATCATCGGCGGCGTCATAGCCCTCATCCTCTATTGCCGTCGCTACAGCCTCTCCTTCTTCAAGTGGACCGATATCATCGTGCCTGGCCTCGCCGTCGCCCAGGGCATAGGGCGATGGGGCAACTTCTTCAACCAGGAAGCCTTCGGCAGCCGCTGCGACCTCCCCTGGTGCATCCCCATCAGCGTTGACCAGCAGCGCGCCGTCGCGGGCATCCAGAACCCCGACCCCAACGCCCGCTTCCACCCCACCTTCGCCTACGAAATGATCGTCGACTTCGCCCTCGCCGGCCTCCTCTTCTGGCTTGGCCGCCAAAAGAAGCTGCGCCTCCGCCAGGGCGACCTCCTCTGGGTCTACCTCATCGTCTACTCAATAGGGCGCTTCATTATCGAGCAAATCCGCGTCGACAGCGCCACGGTCGGCAACCTCAAGACCCCCGCTCTGGTCGCTCTACTCACCATCATAGTCGCCTGGGCCGCCCTCATCTACCGCCACCGCCCCGCCAGCACCGTCCCCTACGCCGACGCCAATCTCCCCGCAGGCGAACT
>JBBRDO010000086.1:0-20207 GCA_038203825.1 Chloroflexia bacterium
ATGCTCAGGGGGTCCCCGACAAAGAGATCCAGATGATAATGCGTCACGCATCTATCAATACCACCAGGAACCTGTACATCCAGGGAGTGGAGGGCATCCAGCGAGCCGCTATAGATAACCTCGGCGACCTGCTTTTCGGCCAGTGAGTACCGGTTTCAACGGCATGCACTGTCAAAACTGCTGTCAAAGTTCCGCCCGAATGGCCCGGCAGGTCTCCAGCAAGCACGGAAACATGGCCGGCAGCCATTTACAGACACAAATCTGAGATTATAGTATATAATATATGCATGATGGTATTAAAGTTGCAAGTCTGGCGATACCTATCCCCTATTTGCCCTTCCTGAAAAGGGAAGGGCCAACCCAACCGTGAGCGGCGATATTTGGGCTGCTCGGTTTCACTTTCTTTAGGCGAATTATTATAGACTAGGCGCGCGTCCCCGGGTACCGTGGTGCGGGCCGACATACCCATCCATGGGAGGAGGCTTCTAATATGAGATTGAGCAAGCTTTTCAGCCAGACGCTGCGAGAAGCACCGTCGGAGGTAGAAGTTGTGAGCCATCGGCTTTTGTTGCGGGCGGGATTTATGCGGCAGCTGGCGACGGGGATATTCAGCTACTTGCCGCTGGGGAAGCGCTCAATTACGAAGATCGAGAGGACGATGCGTGAGGCGATTGAGGAGATCGGCGGGCAGGAAGTGACTATGCCTGTGGTGCACCCGGCGGATATCTGGAAGGAGACTGGGCGCTGGTATACTATCGGCTCCGAGATGGGGAGGTTTAAGGACAAGTCGGGGCGGGATATGGCGCTGGCGATGACGCACGAAGAGGTAGTGGCGGACCTGGTGCGCAAGGAGATCAGGTCGTACAGGCAGCTTCCCCAGCTTGTTTACCATTTGCAGACGAAGTGGCGCGACGATCCACGACCGCGAGCGGGGCTGATACGAGCGAGAGAGTTTACTATGCTGGACAGCTACAGCCTGGACGCTGACGCGGAGGGGCTGGACGCGCAGTACAGAGCTCACTACTACGCCTATTTCGGGCTGTTCGCGAGGTGCGGCCTGCCTGTGATCGCGGTGGGATCGGACGTGGGTATGATGGGAGGGAGCCTGGCACACGAGTATATGTATTTGACGCCCATAGGCGAAGATACACTGGTGCTGTGCGATAAGTGCGGATATGCAGCCAACAGGCAAGTGGCGCTGTTCCGCAAGCCGCCCAGAGACGCCGAGGAGGCAAGGGCGGTAGAGAAGGTGGCGACACCGCACACGACGACGATAGAGGCGCTGGCGCAGTTCCTGGAGATCGAGGAGGCGCGCACGGCGAAGGCTGTGTTTATGGTGGCGACCGTGGCCGAGAGGGAGAGCGATATCGAGAGGTTCGTATTCGCGACCGTGCGCGGGGACATGGAGGTGAACGAAACGAAACTGGCTAACGCCGTGGGGGCTAAGGCGCTGCGGCCTGCGCGGGAGGACGAGATCAGGGCGGTGGGCGCGGAGCCGGGTTACGGGTCGCCGGTAGGTGTGCACGGGGCGATCGTAGTGGTGGACGACGCAGTGACGACATCGCCGAACGTGGTAGCGGGCGCCAACGAGGATGGCTATCACCTACTGAACGTGAACTATGGCCGCGACTACCGGGGTGATATTGTGGCCGATATAGCAGCGGCACAAGATGGGGACGCCTGCGCGGAGTGCGGCGAGGGGCTGCGATTGGTGGGAGGAGTGGAGGTGGGCAATATCTTCAAGCTAGGCACGCGCTACAGCGAGGCCATGGGCTGCACGTTCCTGGACAAGGACGGCACGTCGAAGCCGGTAGTGATGGGGTCGTATGGGATCGGGGTGGGGAGGCTGCTGGCGTGCATTGCGGAGGAGTACAACGACGAGCGAGGGCTGAAGTGGCCCGTTACCGTCGCGCCGTTCGAGGTGCAGTTGGTGTCGCTGGCGAAGGCAGGGGAGGCGAGCGAGGCGCAAGAGACAGCGGACGGCCTGTACGAGATGTTAGAGCAGGAGGGGGTGGAGGTGCTTTACGACGACCGCGAGGCGACGCCTGGGGTGAAGTTCGCCGACGCCGACCTGATAGGGGTGCCTTTGCGCGTGACGGTAAGCGCGAGGTCGTTGGAGCGCGGCGGGGTCGAGTTGAAGCGGCGGGATGCTGCCGATACGGTTATTGTGACGGTGGAGGAAGCGGTTGGGCGCGTGCAGGAGGAGATCGCGGCGATGTACAGGGAGGCCGGGGAGCGGAGGTGGGCAGAGATTCTACGTCTTTAGACCGATGCGCCAGGTATGAGCGCCCGATATAATCCGTCACACTATACTTATTTTGAAAGGAGGGCCAAAGCAATGACAACATTACACCTGGCTAACACAATGGCCGCAGCGCTCGGACCCTCCGGGCAGCCGCCAGTCTAACCTTCCGCGCCAGGGCATAACCTATATGCGCCTCGCTGCCCGGCATAAGAATGTGCCGGACAGTATGCGGCGTGCTTCACGGCCTCCTCATGTGGGCCGTAGTTTTCCCTCGCGCCGGAATGAGTAGCCGGTGCTTCCCTCTGCCTGGGTCACGGGCCTGCGAGTACGAAACATGTATTGCAGGCTGCTTTTTGGCATGCTTGCGGCATTCTATGGAAGGTGACCGTGAACGATAACCAAAAGAACGCTCTCAGGATTTTCCTGCTGTCGCACGGGCTTGGCTCCGTGCTGTTCACATTGACATTCACAGTACAGGCCGTCTACTTCATCCAGACGGTACATATGGACCCGCTTCAACTGGTGCTGGTGGGCACCACGCTGGAAGCGACGATCTTCCTGTTCGAGCTGCCAACAGGCGTGGTGGCCGATACGTATAGCCGCAGGCTATCCGTGATAATTGGCACGTTCCTGTGGGGGCTGGGGTTCCTGATAGAGGGAGTGTTCCCATTCTTCCTCACCGTGCTGCTGTCGCAGGTGGTCATGGGCCTGGGCTTCACGTTTAATAGTGGGGCGTCGGAAGCATGGTTGGCTGGAGAATTGGGTGACGAGAACGTCGGCCCGGCCTTTCTCCAGTCGTCGCAGGTGGGGCGCATAGGCACCATAGTAGCCATTATCGCCAGCGTTGGACTCGCAAGCATACAACTGAGCATACCGATCATACTGGCCGGCGTCGGGTGGGTGGGCCTGGCCGTGTACGAGGTGATCGCTATGCCCGAGACAGGCTTTACCCGCGAGGCGAACCCGGAGCACGAGGGTATTGGCGCGATGCTCAAGACCTTCCGCGACGGGGGCAGGGTGGTCAGGGCCAGCGCGGTGCTGGTGCTGTTCATTGTGCTGGGGGTGTTCACCGGCGCGTCGAGCGAGGGTATGGACCGATTGTCGGAGGCCCACTTCCTGAAGAATTTCGCCTTCCCGGAGTGGGGGCAGCTACAGCCTGTGGTCTGGTTTGGCATCCTTGATCTGGTACTCCTGCTGGTTGGCCTCGCGGTGACGGAAGGGTTCCGCAAGCGTATCGACACGAACAACCATAGACTTGTGGCGAGGGTAGTGATAGTGTCGAGCGCGTTGCAGATAGCCGGAATTGTGGGTTTCGCGCTGGCGGGCGGCTTCTGGTGGGCGGCAGCGGCTTATGTAGCGATGCGTTTGTTCAGGGGAGTGGCGTCGCCACTGTTCAACACCTGGATCACGCAGAGCATCGACCAGAGGGTGCGCGCGACAGTGCTGTCGATGGTGAGCCAGTCGGACGCGATAGGGCAGGTGGCAGGAGGGCCGGTAATAGGCTGGATAGGCACAGCCATGTCGCTAAGGGCGGCGCTTGTTACATCGGCAGTGCTGCTGATGCCGGCTCTACCGCTGGTGGCAGCGGCACGCCGGCGTGTGCTGGTCGAGCCAACGGACACGGAGTCGGAGACGGAAGTCGTACCGGCTGCTGTGTCTGTGACGGGGGAGCCGTAGGGGGTGGAAGGCGTGGCGGATCAGTTGCTGGCGTCTGCAGGAGCGATAAGGTGGTCGCGGATCTGTGTGATGCAAGACTGGGACACATCCGCTGCTTGCAGATAGCCTTCCGGTCCACCGTACCCGCGATCCAGGAAGTCGAGCACGCCGCGCATGGTTTCGGGCCGGGAGTGCATCCAGCGTGGTCTGTCGATGGGGTGCCCTTGAGCTATGCGCTGCTCTTTCAGCCAGGCAGCGTGGAGAGGCTCCAGCTGGGCCTCGCTAAGGGAGTAGTCCTCGATGATGGTTTCACGCGGGACGCCTGCTATAGAGAGGAGGAGGGCTACGACGATGCCGGTGCGGTCTTTGCCACCGTGACAGTGGACGACGACGGCACCTTCTGCCAAGCCTGAGGCCGCGGCCTGTATGACGCCGGATATGTGGGACTTGCTTTGCTCAAGGATGATGATATATTCGTCCATCATTGAGGGTGCAACGTCCATGGCTGCGTTGGCTGCGGGGTCGTGGAGGGGCAGGTTCAGGTAGACCGGGGCCCCCGGAAGGTCTTGTTGGGCGGCGAAGGGGTTGGGGTGTTTCTCGATTTCGTGTGCCAGGCGCAGGTCGATAACCGTGCGCACGCCGTAATCGCGAAGGGCAGCCTGCCCGGCGAGCGTGAGCTTGTGCAGGTTATCGGCGCGGACGAGTGTTTGCCAGCGGGTTCGCTGACCGTCGTGGGTTGGGTATCCGCCGGTGTCGCGGGCGTTATGGCAGGCCTCCCATGCGAGGAAGCGGGCGGGTTGAAGCGATTGTGACATAAGGTCGGGTTCCTTTCCGGTGTTAGCGAGCAGCGTACTGCATGCCGCCCAGGTTGCGGATCAGGCCTTTTAGCTCCATCATCGTGAGGACGGCGCTTACCGTGGAAGGGGGGAGGCCGCTGAGGTTTGTTAGCTCATCTATGTGCTGGGAGGACTCCTGGAGGTATTCGAGCAGCATGCGCTCTGTGGGATCGGCGGGGAGGGAGCGGACGGCCTCGACGTGTTCGCTGACCATGCCGATCTGTAACTCGTCGAGGATATCCTGGGCGCAGGTGACGCACTTGGCGCCCTTTTTGAGGAGACCGTTTGGGCCGTCGCTCATGCGCGAGGTGATCGGGCCGGGGATGGCGAAGACATCGCGATTCTGCTCGAGGGCGAAGGAGACGGTGATGAGGGCTCCGCTTCTCTCGCCCGCCTCCACCACGAGCACGCCCAGCGATAGGCCGCTGATGATACGGTTGCGGGGAGGGAAGTTGATCGCGTCGGGGAGAGTGCCGAGAGGGTACTCGGAGATGATCGCTCCCACTCCTTCGTCCACGATCCTGCGCGCCAGGGTTTTGTTCTCAGCGGGGTAGATTATGTCAACTCCTGAGCCGAGTACGGCGAGAGTGCGGCCACCCGAGTCGATGGCGGAGTTGTGCGCGATGGAGTCTACGCCGCGTGCGAGGCCAGACGTGACAGTTATGCCGGCCTGGGCCAGTTCGGAGGCAAGCTGCGCGGTGGCGGCGCGTCCATAGGGGGTAACGCGACGCGTGCCTACGATGGCGATGGCAAAGCTGTCCTGCGGCAACATCTCGCCAAGGAGGTAGAGCACGGGCGGGGAGGCGTCCACCTCGCGCAGGCGCTCCGGGTAATCGGGGCTATCCCAGGTAAGGACGTGGGCACCGGACGCGTCCAGTTTGTCCAGTTCGCGGTCGAGGTCGGTGGTGCGGCGGGTGGAGACGAGGGCTTCGGCGACCTTAGATTCGAGGCCGGCAGCCATGAGGTCGCCCAGCATGGCGTCCCAGGCGGTCGATGGGTCGCCGAAGTAGTCGAGCAAGCGGCGCATACGCACAGGCCCGATGCCGGGCACGCGGCTAAGAGCTATCCAATAGGGGGTTTGGTCTGGCATAAGTTTGTGGTTGGCGGGTATTGTACTGACGTGCTGCATGATTATACAACAAAGGGAGGCAGGGGAAGAGTATTTGCACCTCTTTGGCCGGTGGGGAGACTTGCCCCTAAACCAACTCATTCTGTGATACTTCTTGTGATACTTAATCGACACCATTGGGTGTATAATGCTCTCATCTGTTACGTTCTCATGTGTGGTGCTTCACCAGTGGCAATTTGTAGAAAATGACGGTGGATATTCGCCTACCTGAAATGCCTCTTCATCACGCGCTTAAGAGGACGATTCATTCGAACCGACAAGTGTTCGTGGAATTTTAATTTTAACTGCCCATCCGTGGACTGAGGTCGCGATCCGACGAGTTCAGTATTAGCAGCATCTGTCTCTCAGCCGTTACACGATAACGTCGCATCTGTACACTATCTTTGGCAAGCTAAGTGGACTAATCGCAATGCAGCCGCTCGCTTTACTGACGAGGGTGGCCCCATTGCATAGAAGGTGTTACCATGCCTTCGTCGAATAATCTGCCACTGCAGCTCACCTCTTTTATAGGTCGAGAGCGCGAGATAGCCGAGGTTAGCCGTCTGCTGTCTACCTTCCGCCTGCTCACCCTCACAGGAGCGGGCGGCTCAGGCAAAACACGCCTCGCTTTGCAAACGGTCTCTCAACTGCTGGGGGAGTACCCGGATGGAGTGCTCTTCGTCAACCTTGCCCCTATCACAGACCACAACCTGGTGGTTACGAAGATAGCCCAGACCCTTGGCGTCAAAGAGGCGGCAGGTCAGCCCCTCATAGACACAGTGAAGGCTTATCTGGAAGGCAAGGAGATACTGCTCCTCCTGGACAACTTCGAGCAGGTGCTTGGGGCAGCAATGGTGGTAATGGACTTGCTGCTGGCAGCGCCTTTCCTGAAGGTGATAGTCACCAGCCGAGAGCCGCTCCACTTACAGGGTGAGCAGCAGTTTCTGGTGCCTCCCCTATCCTTGCCCGACCCTAGCCACACAGTCGATTCCATTGCCTTGTCCCGGTATGAAGCTGTGATGCTGTTCGTCCAGAGGGCACAAGCTGCCAAAGCTGATTTCGAGCTGACATATGACAGTGCCCCATTAGTGGCCGAGATATGTGTGCGGTTGGACGGACTGCCCCTGGCTATAGAGCTTGCCGCTGCACGTATCAGTCTATTACCTCCACAAGCCATGATCTCCCGCCTGGAGAGCCGCCTCAAGCTGCTGACGGGAGGCGCACATGACGTGGCGACTCGTCAGCACACACTGCGCAATTCCATAGACTGGAGCTATGATCTGCTAACCGGTGGTGAGAAGCAATTGTTCACCAGGTTGGCAGTGTTCCAGGGAGGAAGAACACTGCAAGGTATAAAGGCTGTGTGCAACGCTGATGGCCAGCTAGAGGTAGAGGGGGCAGTTGAGTCGCTACTAAGTAAGAACCTGTTGCAGCAGAGGGAAGGCAGCGATGGCGAGCCGCGTTTTTGGATGCTGGAAACGATCCATGAGTACGCCAGAGAGAAATTGGAAGAGAATGGGGAGACTGAATTCTACCGGCGCGAGCATGCCCTCTATTGTATGAGACTGGCGGAGGAAGCAGAGCCTCAACTGATGGGGAGCAGACAACAAGAGTGGCTGGAAAGGCTAGACGAGGAGCACGACAACATCAGGGCAGTCCTTGCATGGGTGCGTGAGCAGGTATCCAAAGAGGTAGACGACAACGAAGCAGTGGATGTAGGCCTTCGGACGGTGGGAACCATGTGGCGGTTCTGGTTTGTCCGGGGATATTTGAGCGAGGGGAGAGCGCATATGGCCGATATGCTGGCCCTTGCCGGCTATGCACATCCGGTGGCACACTCTATATCGCTTGATACTTGCGAGGCCAGGGCTAAGGCCAAGACTCTCAACGGGGCCGCCTCTCTGGCACGGGGGCAGGGGGATTACACCTCTGCACGCTCCCTGGTGGACGGAGCTCTTATGCTGGGGAGAGAGGCAGGTGACAAGGCGAGCATATCCGTCTCCCTCAACATCCTTGGGATCTTGGCCTACAACCAGGGAGACGACATAGCAGCACGCACCCTGTACGAAGAGAGCCTGGCCTTGAGGCGGGAGCTTGGGGATAAGAGGGGTATAGCAGTGAGCTTGAACAACCTTGGGCTTGTGGCACAGGAGCAGGGAGACTACACAGCAGCACGCGCCCTGCACGAGCAGAGCCTGGCTTTGCGGCGGGAGACTGGGGATAAGGGAGGGATAGCACTGACCCTGTACAACCTTGGGAGCGTAGCTTACAACCAGGGGAAATACGAGGCAGCACGCACCCTGTACGAAGAGAGCCTGGCCTTGAGGCGGGAGGTTGGGGATAAAGGAGGAATAGCAGGGACCCTGAGTAACCTTGGGACCGTGGTCCAGGAGCAGGGAGAGTACATAGCAGCACGCGCTCTGCACGCGGAGAGCCTGGCCTTGGGGCAGGCAATTGGGAGTAAGGGAGTGATAGCCGAATGCCTCGCGAGGCTTGGACGACTGGCGGTTGGAGAGGGTTCGGTAGAGCAGGTGAAGAGAGGAGCAAAGCTGCTGGGAGCGGTGGAAGGGCTGCTGCAGAGCATGGGCATTATGCTGAACCGAGCGGACCGCCTGCCATACGAGCGAAGCGTGCAGCGAGCGCGCACTCTACTGGGTGAGGAGGCATTCCAGAAAGCATGGCAGGAGGGGCGCGCCATGAGCATGGAGGCGGCAATAGCCTATGCCTTAGAGGATGCCACGGAAGCGGAGCCGGTTAGTGAGGTCGCCAGCGCGCCTATTGAATCTGAATCATCTATAACGCCTACACCAATGTACTCTGCAGAGCTGACTAAACGGGAAGTGGAAGTGCTACGTCTGCTGGTGGAGGCGCTTTCCAACGAGGAGATAGCACAGCGTCTATTCCTCAGCCGCAACACGGTTATTTCGCACCTGTACTCCATTTACGGCAAGCTCGATGTGCCCAGCCGCAGTGCAGCCGCTCGCTTTGCCGTGGAACACAGCCTGGTCTAGTTTATCTGCATCTGTCGAAAAGTAGCCATACGGCCTGATGTGCTGTATGGCTACTTTTATGTGCCGAGAATTAATTGTTAGAGCCAGAATTAACAATGGCCCACCTGGCAATTAACAATTAGTTGTGATGCCCTCCCCTCACTGCTGCCCTACACTGTGATTGCCGGCAAGCAAAGCAAACAATTCGTTAGGTAGCTCTCCAATACGGAGAAAAGGGGATAAGCAGATGAACGATCAGATCTTGAACAATAGGCCCAGGCCACAGAACTTCCTCATGAAGTTGACGCTTGGAGGGACGACAATTGCACTGGCATCAACCATCGCGCTCTCTATGGCAGCCGCCTCGCCCGTGCAGCAAGCCGCCGCAAATGACAGCTACTACTTCAGTTTCGAGCATACCTTAGCGCCGTGGCAGGTTGCGGCCAGCGCCTGGGCCAGCGGTTTCGCCCTGCGGCAGGCGAGCGGAGACGACGCTTGCCCGGTTTTGAGTGGTGACCACTACGCCGCCCTCGACTTCACTCCTACCAGCTATAGCCCAGCAGCATGGATGGACGCAACGTTCAGAGGTAGTGGGCTGGATGTTGTCACAGTCGATTGGGCCGCGAAGGACAAGGGCTCCTGCAAGTTGTGCCAGCCTATCTTCTACGTCGGTTCCGAAGCGCCAACCAGCAGCAGCCAGTTCGAGGCTAACGGCAGCACGCTTACCGCAATATGGCAAGCACATCACTACCCACTACCGCCGAATCTTGTTGGACCCATCCGGAACCGGGGCACTATTCACGTCGCAATTGGCCTGCAGGCACCTGGCGGTAATGTGGCCAACGCAACTTTAACCGGTGGGTCGGACTGTGTGAACATACACGTCACACCGGTTACAGAAGGAGAACCGTCGGGCGGGTTGAAGTAGCCTTCTTCAGGAGAGAGGTGAGGCCGAAAGGCCAGGTATACCATCTCTCCCCTGGCTACCCTAACGAATAGGGACAGAGTGGACGCGAAGCCGCTCTGTCCCTATTCGTTTGTTAACACGCACGAGAGCCATCTGCTAGCGATGTGTAGATTATAATAGAGCAAATCGGATTTAGGAGGGGAAGCTATGTTGTGGCCTGAACTGGATACGCCTGCCTTGCGGATAGATATCGATAGGATGGAGCGCAACCTGGAGGAGATGGCAGCGGCGGCGCGGGCGCGGGGGGTGCAGATGCGACCGCATACCAAGACACACAAGATGCCGGAGATCGCACGAAGGCAGGTGGCGCTGGGCGCGGTGGGCATTACAGTGGCCAAGCTGGGCGAGGCCGAGGTGATGGCGCGTGCGGGCTTGCGCGATATCTTCGTGTGCTATCCCCTTATCGGCGAGATCAAGCTGAGACGATTGCGAGAGCTGGCACGCGAAGTGAACATGATGACCATTGTGGAGAGCGCCGAAGGAGCCCGCGGGCTGTCTGAGGCCATGTCGGGCGAAGCGAAGCCGCTGGATGTGCTGATTGACCTTGAAGTGGGCTACGGGCGCGTGGGCGTGGCGGGAGAGCGGGCGGGCATGCTGGCCGAGCTCGTAGATTCGCTACCGGGGCTGAGGCTGCGCGGCGTGTGCATACACGAGGGCAACGTGTACGGCGAACCGGACCCCGAGTGCAGGGCGCAGATGGCGCAGGAGCAGGTGGGCAAGATGCTGGGGATAGCGCGCGACCTTGAGAGCCGTGGGCATAGCATGGAGATCGTCAGCAGCGGTTCGACGCCGGGCGCGCGGTACACGTTGGAGATCCAGGGGATAACAGAGATACGACCGGGCAACTATGTTTTCTACGACACGATGCAGGTGGCACTCGGGACGACCGACCTGGAGCATTGCGCGCTGACGGTGGTGACAACGGTTGTGAGCCACCAGGAGAGCGGTAGAGCGGTCATAGACGCGGGGGCGAAGGCTCTCGCGTTGGACAAGGGATTGGGGATCGCGGCGCGGGGGCACGGTTGGGTGGTGGGACACCCGGGAATCGTTGTGGAGAAGCTATCGGAAGAGCACGGGTGGTTGAAGTTGGAAGATGGAGAAAGAGTGCAGATAGGAGACAGGCTGGAGGTGATCCCGAACCATGCGTGCGTGGTGACGAATCTGTTCAACGAGGTGGCGGTGACGCGAGGGGATGAGGTGGTGGATACGTGGAAGGTGGCGGCGCGAGGGCGGCTGACTTAGCGACGACGGACGACTGACGGCAGGCGACTGGGTCATGCATGCCCATTTATTTGAAAGGCCATGCCGATAGTACCCACACGATCAACGGCGCGACCGCCAGCGCGGGGAGGTAGTTTGCTAGTTTGAGGTCTTTGAGGTCGAGCAGTTTCAGGCCCACGCCGAGGATGATCAGGCCGCCCACAGCGGTCATTTCGACGATGTAGGGGTTAGTGCAATGGGTGGGGTCGGGGCAGTTGGGGACAGAGCCCAGGAAGAAGGCGGCCAGCAGACTGATCGCGCTCTGGTAGATGAACACGGTGGCGGCAGACATGAGGACGCCCCAGCCCAGGGCGGCGGTGAACGCAAAGGCCGTGAAGCCGTCGAGGAGAGACTTGATGGCGAGGAAGGTGGTATCGCCGCTGCTGCCGTTCTGGATGGCGCCCAGGATCGTGAGCGGGCCGACGCAAAAGACGATGCTGCTGGTTACGAAAGCTTCGGTGAAGGTGGAGGAGCCTTTGCCGCTGCCCGCGAAACGACGCTTGAGGTAGTCGCCCAGGCGGTCAAGGGCGTCGGACAAGCGCAGAAGTTCGCCGAGCAGGCCGCCGATGAGGGCCGCGCCGATCAGGATCAGCGGATTGGTGGTTTGGAGGGCGCTCTGCATCCCGATCACCAGGGTGGAGAGGCCGATTGCGCCCATGATTATGCCGTGGAAGCGCGCAGGAAGGCGGCCGCCCACGAGCAGGCCCAACCCGCCGCCCAGCAGGACAGTAAAGACGTTTAGGATTGTGCCTGAGATGGGCATAGGGCGGGTGTCACTGGGGGAGTGCTAAGCAGCGGGGGGTTAGTAAGATGACTGACGACGGACGACGGGGGCGTGATACATGGTACGTGATTTGTAGTGGTTGGGAGGGTCGGGTGGCAAGAACCTGGGATAGGCCGCTCATCTCCTCCCAGTGTCCCCGTCTGAGCATAGCACAGATAATGCCCTGGATAGCACCTGTAATCTTTAGTGTGCCCGCCGTTAGGCTGTCAGCAATAGCGTGAGCAAGAAAGTCACCCAAGGTCTTGAAGGTGTCCATCATGGGTTAGCGGAACTTGGTGCTCGCATTCGGGTCATTTTCTCGAATTTGGTGGTAGTCCCATATTTTATGCCAGTATGGTGTTAAATATCATCTATTCTCTATGATCGTAGTACTTAAGCTCTTTCCTGAGATTCGGCCCCAATAGTAGCTTAAGGGACTGGTAAGTTTCCATCTGATTATTTTCATCGGGGCTTAGGTTTTCGAGGAAAGAAACTGAAATTAGGTTTCTCAGTTTGGGATCCTTTGCAACAATTGCCTCTTCCATTACGTCCAAGCTATCGATTATAACTGTTTTCCATCTCTCAGAAGTACGCGTGGCACTTACTGACTTGCTATATGCATCGAATAGGAACCTGACGAAATCACCCATTAGTACATGCGTCAATAGTTCTTCATAGTCAATCATATGCTCGTTGTAAATAGGTTGAAACTCCGGTACTGTTTCAAGCAGCATATCAACGAAATTCTCATAGGTAAGTCGGTCGTTCAACATTTCAATTCCCTGATAAAGCTTCAACTAAGTCGACCCGTATATTGGGCGTCGCTTGCTAATCGGCATCTGTAGCAGTGATGGCAGCAGACATAGTCTTATCGAGAGCAGGACTGCGCATCTCGCGAGGCCTATAGGTGCTGCCGTAGTCACGCCTCACACATGTCTCCCGGGCAGTCTGGAGAGGAGTCTGGTGATTATTAACTCGATTTCGGGGAGGCGCATCAGCCACACCAGGGCGACGTAGAGGGCGCCGCCGATGAGGACGGGGATGCCGAACAGGAGGGCCTGGCTGATCAGGTTGTTGCCCTGCATACCGAGGGGGCCGCTCATGAGCCACCAGACGGCGAAGCTGACAGCACCGAGGGCGGCAGACGCGCCTGCTACTTTGAGGGCCGTTGATATGATGCCGTAGCCGTCGAGGCCGCCTTCATTGCGCATGGCACGCAGGAGGAGGATGGCTGTGACGATTGCGTGGAAGGCCAGCTGGGCGGAATTGGCGATCACGAGGCCTGCCATGCCCCAGGTGCGATAAGTGGCGAAGGCGATCGCCAGATAGACACCAAACTGCGCAATGCCAATAAGGGCGGGCGTGAGGGTGTTCTTGCGGGCATAGAAAGCGAAGAGGAGGACCTGGTCAATCGCGCTGAACGGCAGGCCGATGACGTAGAGGCGGAGGGCAAGCACGGTGAGATCCTGGTCTTGCTGAGTGTAGGCACCGTGGCGGAAGAGGAGGCTCACGACGGGCACGGAGAGCGTGAGGAGGATTGCGGCCACAGGGAGGACGAGGACGGTGACCAGACGCAAGCCGGAGGAGAGGGTCTTTTTGAAGGCGGTAGCGTCGCCGGATGTGAAGTGCTGGGAGAGGGTGGGAAGGGAGGCGAGGGAGATCGCGGCGGCTACGATGCCGAGGCCGAACTGGATTATTGTGGTGGCGAAGCGCATCGCGCCGATGGCGTGGTCGTCGACCTGGGAGGCGAGGTGGCGGTCGATGACGAGGGCGACGGCGCTGACGATGAGGCTAAGGCCCACGGGTGCGTAAAGACGCAGTATCTTGCGAACAGCAGGGTGGTGGATGTCGAGATTGAGGCGTATGGGGATGTCGCGCAGGCCGGGAGCCTGGAAAGCGACCATAGCAATCGCGCCCACGACGAGGCCGAATGCGAGGGATTTCACGCCTGCCATGCCCGCCAGCAGTAGGGCACTGAGGATGATAGCGAGGTTGAACAGGACCGAGGTGAAGGCTGGGAAGACGAAACGGTGGAGAGAGTAGTGGGCGGCCATTACGACACCTGAGATACCCATGAAGAAAACGCCAGGGAGCACGATCTGGGTCATATCGACGGCGAGGGATTGTGCCTCGACGGGTAAGCCATCGCTCATGAAGGTGGCCAGGGGGGCGGCAAATAGCTCCAACAGGCCAACAGCCAGCAGCAGGAAGATGGAGGCGATGGTGAGGATCGAGCCTACCAGGCGGCCAAACTCGGCGCGCTGCTCTTTGCGCTCGGAATACTCGCTGAAGACGGGCACGAGTGCCGCGCTGACGGTGCCCGAGATGAGGAGGTCGTAGACGATGGTGGCGACGTGGTTGGCGACGGTGAACGCACCCACGTCGGGTCCGCCGCCGAAGAGGGTGGCGATGGTGCTTTCGCGGCCCACGCCCACGACGCGACTGAGGATCGTGCCCGCCATGAGGATCACGGCGGCCCGGGCTATTCTGCCACCGACGGAGGGCGGGTGCTCCCCCGAAGCAGCCTCGATCTCGAGGTCGGCGGCCTCGGTCTGGTTATCGGTTATGGTGATGTCGGTGTTTGAGATCATGCGTGATGGGTGAGTCGTAGATCGTAAGTCACTGATCGTAAGTCGTAGATCGTAAGTCATAGGATGCCGGTAGGGACTTACGATCTGTGACTTACGACTTACGACTCTTCATGAGGGCGATTATGTCGGTGGCGCTGTGGCCCTCGACGTAGGGGACGATACGGACTTCGCCGCCGTAGGAGAGGACGGTTTCGGCTTCGGGGAGGGGCTTGCCTGTGGAGGCAGAATAGTCGCCGCCTTTGACGTATATCTCGGGTTGGAGGGCTTCGACGAGATGGGTGGCGGTGGGTTCGTCGAAGATGGTGACATAGTCGACACAGCGGAGGGCCGCCAGGAGTTCTGCACGCTCGTCCTGTGGCACAACCGGCCGGCCGGGATCTTTGTAGGCGCGTACGGAGGCGTCCGAGTTTACGGCTACCACGAGGATGTCGCCCATAGCGCGGGCGGCCTGCAGGTAGCGCGAGTGGCCAACGTGCAGCACATCGAAGGTGCCGTTGGTGAGGACAAGGGTTTTGCCGTCGGCGCGCCACTGGGAGCGGAGGGCAAGCAGTTCAGGGAGAGTGACTACTCGGTCTACGATCATCAGATGCTTGCCAGGCTCTTTTCGTCCTCAGGAGCGGACGGCGCCGGCAGGCGGTCCAGCCGTTTCTGGGTGATCGTAAGCGCAATAAGGCCGATGGCGACCCCGAACCAGAGGGTTGAGAAGCGTATCAGCAGGGTGGCGGCGACGGCGACGTTTTGCGTCATAAGGAAGGTGGTGTAGCGCGGGATGAGGAATTGGAGCATGCCCGTGATGCTGGCGTCCGCGGTGCCGAGGCCGCCGGGCAGAAGGGTAACCGAACCGATAAGGCTGGACGCGGAGAGGATGAAAGCGCAGATGATGACCAGTATCCAGGAGAACTGCATACCCAGGCCAAGCATGACGAGCACGAAGGCCGCGACCTCGCCCGACCAGGAGACGACGCCGATGCCAACGCCGAAGAGCAGGTTGGGCAACCGGAATAGCTCGTAGGAACTGTCGTAAAAGGCATGGAAGTGGTGTACGGCTTTAGAGACTACGGGCAGGCGCTCGCCTATGGACAACAGGCGATTGAAGAGAGCGCGGTTCTGGAATATAACCAGGAAAAGGACAGCAAAAATAGCTATGGCTACGAGGATGGGAGTACCGTAGTCGAAGAGCACGAGACCCACAGAAGCAAGCACCAGCATGGCCAGTCCATCGGTGAGGCGCTCGGCCATAATGATGGGGGCAGATGTGGAAATGGGGGTGCCGCGTATCTGCTTGAGCAGATAGGACTTGAGCAGCTCGCCCACTTTGCCGGGGGTGATCGCCATCGCCATGCCGCTGAAGAAGATCGCTGCGGAGTCGCGCTTAGAGACGCCGGTCGCACCCACGAGGCGCAGATAGACGTCCCACTTGTAGAAGCGCAAGGCGTAGTTGAGGAGGGTACAGAGCAGGATGATGGGCATGAGCCACCAGTTGAAGGTGCTGAGCACCTGCAGCATCTTGGAGAAGTCGGCGTAGATGGCAAGGCCTGCCACTACTACGAGGCCCAAAACTAGCCCGATGATTAATTTGCCCCGCAGGTTGCCAAGCGCGCTCAAATCCACGTCCTTTCAGGGGGTTTCCCGTTGCTCTGCGCTTATCAGTGTAACAGAGGAAATGGTGGATTACAAGCAAAGACGAACAACGACCGGTGCGGCCGGAGGGGCGTCGCCCGTCGCCTAGACGCGCCTGCGGGCTATTATGGCTGCGGCTGCCAGGGCTATACCAAGGGCCAGCAAGCCAAGCTCCAGAATGGAAGTGCCGCTAGCAGGCGGAGTGGCCGTGTAGTTGCCACTATAGGTGGTCATGCCGGGTTCGTTGGCGAGGCCACTGGCAGGGGGCTGCACGCCCGCACCGGTGCTTGTTATGTGATCGGCGGAGGGAGTAGCTTCGGGCGGGGACTGCGCGCTTGTCCCGGCAAGTGTGTCGGGTGTCGCTGGGGCAGGAGCAGCACCATTATTAGGGGCTGCTCCCATGGCCAACGTGGTGGGTTCTGCACCGGCTGCGGTTGTGGCCGCGACCCCGGAACCGGGTTGTTTGGGTTGCGTATCAGCGTTGGGGGCAATGCGCGCCTGGTCTGACGGAGTACTGCTTTCTGCTGCGTGCGCGGAGAATGCAGTGGTTGCCTGAGGAGCATTCACAGGCGCCGAGCCATTGCTCGTGGCGAAAAGAAAGATGAGCAGCAAGAACGCAACCACAGAGCCGCTCGCGAACGTAGGAGCAAACCTGGGGGTGAAGATGCGCTCAAGAAGGGACGGCTTACGAACGCGGGCTGCCATTTCCTCGGTAATGACGAAAGAGCGGGGCGTGAGGATTACAGGCACCTGTTGGAGCATGGTGCGCGTAGCTTGCAGGTCGGCGTAGTCCGCGCGGCAAGCGTCGCAAGTATCGAGGTGCGCGCGCACGGCAGCGAGATCAGCGGCCGGGAGACTACTGTCAAGGTAGCCAGGCAGGAGGTCGCCCACGTGAGGGTTGCTGTTTATATTGTTATCTTTATTATCGATGTTCATTCAGTGCCATTCTATATGATTAAGTGGTAGAGCGTTTTTACCTGTTTACACTGTATCAACGTTGAGTGTGCGCAGATAGTTCCCCGGATGATGAGCCTGACGTGGGGAGAATGTCGCGTTCGCGCAGGTAGTCGCGCATACGGGCACGTGCGCGGTTCACGCGTGACTTGATAGTGCCGAGGTTTGCGCCCGTGATGGACGCGGTTTCGTCGTAGCTGAGGCCTTGCACATCGACCAGCACCAGGGCTGTGCGCTGATCAACAGGAAGGGTATCGAGACCCTGTTGGATTGCGGCCAGAGTCTCGGCCCGAAGGGCGCTGCCTTCAGGGCTTACTGAAGGGTCCAGATCGGGGATGGGGAGGGGATCGCTAGCATCTTCGTTGTCGGACGACTGGCCCCAGGAGTCGAGGGACTGAGTGGGCCTGCGTTTCTTGCTCCGTAGTATGTCGAGGCAGGCATTAGTGGCGATGCGTAGCATCCAGGTGCGGAAGCCCTCGCCTTTGAAGCGAGACATAGCCTTATAGGCCGACAGGAAGGCCTCCTGCGTAGCATCGGCGGCTTCGTCGGGGTCGGAAAGCATCCTCAAGCAGAGGTTATAAACGCGGGTTTGGTGTTGGAGCACGAGCCAGTTGAAGGCGGCGAGGTCGCCGTTGCGTGCAGCGTCAATGCGACGGGCTTCTTCTTCGGGCTTCGTGAAATCTTGCCATACTTCAGGCATGCATAAAGTATAGCAGGTTTTTGGGAGGATGGCAGACGACAGACGACGGGATTGAACATCGTCTGTCGTCTATTGTAAAGGAAGATTCTAAAAGGGAGATCCTATTAGAATGGTGGGCGTTGCGAAATATCTGATTCGGGAGTTGATACTGAGAATCCAGACTGTTTATCACCGGGCGAGCCGGGATGAGCGTCTAGATCGATCTCGTCATCATCAGCGAGCGCACCTGCGCCGGGAATATGGTCAGCGGTCCAATCCATGCCGAGATTCTCAGCCATCTTGTCTATGATCTTACCATCCCTGTTGATCACAGCCTGCGAAAGTGCCTGCCGCTCGTCATCGCTCATGTCGTACAAACCAAGAGTTGCATGCGGATCCTGTGCAACGAGATCGACAAAGCCGGGGTCGTCGTGCAGCCGCTGTAAAGCTAACAGTAATCCTCGATCGCTCATGTTATGCCTCCTTCTCGAAAGTAAGCCAGTAGAGATGAGCGCAAGAACTATGCCAGTATGCCACGATCAGCCCATATCGGTGGGCATGGTCGCGGGGAGGCTATCGTCCTTCCAGCTCATCGGGTAGTTAGGGTCGTCGAATTCTTCGGCCCAGTGGGTGAGTTTGAGGGGGCGGAATGTGTCTACCATCACTGCGAGCTCGTCGGTGGACTCTTTGCCGATAGAGGCCTCGGCGGTGCCTGGGTGTGGACCGTGGGGGATGCCGTGAGGGTGGAGGGTGAAAGACGCCACGTCTATGCCGCGCCTGCTCATGAAGTTGCCGTTGACGTAGTAGATGACCTCTTCGCTATCAATGTTGGAGTGGTTGTAGGGTGCAGGAATCGAGAGAGGGTGGTAGTCATACTTGCGGGGCACGAAGGAGCAAACCACGAAGTTGTGCGCATCAAAGGTCTGGTGGACGGGAGGCGGCTGGTGGACGCGACCAGTTATGGGCTCGAAATCGCCAATGTTGAAGATATAGGGGTAGAGGTAGCCGTCCCAGCCGACGACATCGAGGGGATGGTGGTCGTAGTAGTAAGCGGAGAGCATATCGTTGGCGCGGACGAGGACCTTGAAGGGGCCTTTGCCGGCCTCGTCGCCCGTTATGGCGGTTAACTCTTCGGGAACGCGAATGTCGCGCTCGCAGTAGGGGGAGTTTTCGAGAAGCTGACCGAACTCGTTGCGGTAGCGCTTGGGCGGCTCGAAGTTCTTACCTTCGACCACGAGCCAGCGCTGGGGCTTGCCTTCGTCCATGACAATGCGGTAGATGGTGCCGTGGGGAAGGAGGACGTAGTCGCCCTCGTGATAGGGGAGGGTGCCGAAGCTTGTTTCGAAGCGGCCCGTGCCCTCGTGGATGAAGTAAAGTTCGTCAGTCTGGCCGTTCTTGTAAAAGTAGTCCATCTGCTCGTCGGGGAGGACGATACCAATACGGCAATCGCTGTTATACATGAGCACACGGCGCCCTGAGATGGGATCGCCCTGGGGTTTGGCGGGTTTGGTGCGGGTGTGGACGTGCCGCTGCACGGGCAAGCGCCAATCTTCGGGGGCTGGGAACTCGCACGGCTCGATACTAACGACGCGCACGGGGGGGTTGTGGTGGTAGAGGAGGGACGAATTGCCGCTAAAGCCCTCTGTGCCGAAGAGTTCTTCGGTGTAGAGCTTGCCGTCGGAGCGGCGGTGCTGGGTATGGCGCTTGTGGGGGATGGTTCCCAGTTTGTGATAGAAGGGCATCTTTGGGCCTCCTTTTAGCTTATAGTTCGGAGATCAGCTTGTCGTAATCTGCATGTGAGCCTATCCAAAACCAAATTACCGTATCCTCCTGGCGAACCCCTACTGCCCGATAATCTATGTTAATACGAACCGAGTATATGGACTTGCTGGGGTGCACCTGCTTGAAATGGAGGCTGGGGTGATATGGGTCTTTCCTAAACTGCATGTATGCGTCCCGCGCTGCCTGCCTGACGCTAAGCGGTAGCCTGTCCAAGGCCTTATAAAACCGCGAGTTCGCGCGTGACTTCACAGTTTATTCGGCCTGATGGGAGTAGTTCTGCCCTGAGCATAATCATCAATGGCTTCAGATGCTAAACGATCCAACAGATCAGCAGACGAGGCGAAATCCTCGTCCCACTTCCTTTCTGATGCAAGTTCAGCCAGTATCCACTGAGCTATTGCGTCTTGTTCTTCCAGCGATAATTTGGCTACTTTCTCAAAGGCTTCTTGCAGAAGTTGCGTCATCTTTGGGCCTCCTGATTCTCAGGAATTATGTGAATTAACTAGCTTGTTCCGTATCGTACCCAGTCCCTCGATTTGCATTTCGACTACGTCGCCCGGCTTGAGCCAGCCGCCTGTGTTCTCCGGCCTTAGTTCCAATATACAGCCTGTGCCAACGGTGCCGGAGCCGAGGACGTCGCCGGGGCGGAGCCAGACGTCGGTAGAGGCCCACTCAATCATTTGGGCGAAAGAGTGCGTGAGGGTATTGGCGTTGCCCTGAGATAGGAGCTTGCCGTTTACAGTGGCCGACATGGCG
>JBBRDO010000087.1:0-19819 GCA_038203825.1 Chloroflexia bacterium
CTGGCACCGCAAGTGCGCCGAAGGTGCTCTTGTCTCTAAGGAACATCAGCTTCCGTCAAGCATCCTTACTCCCACAAGCAAATCCAAGCACCTCTAACGATCTTTCTCTCTTCGACAACATGACACCATCTTACCCACCCACCAATAGCCCCTCCCCTATCCCAATCAGGTTAGGCGGGAACCCTCCAGGCATGAGAAACACATAACACAACACCTCATGCCCCCCAACAAACCAGGAGCCTACCCTTGTCCACATACTTTGACTAAACAGCAGAGCCTGACTTACTAGCCCCCAAATAATGGTGGAGATGCACGGCGGCACCCACCAACAACAGGAGAACGCTTGCTCTCCCTAGCTTACCCCGCAGCAAATAACATGGGCCGGGTACTGCTCCCCTATGCTGCTCGTGAGGCCTGACCACCCAAACTCCCAGCACGCAGCCAGCAGGTAGAGTGACATTCTCACTCTACCTCCTGGCCTTCCACCAAACCCCTAACCTTTCTTACCTTTGTGATCTCTGTGCTCTTTGTGATCAATCCCCAATCCCCAGTCCCTTGGCGCTCTTGGCGTTTCAATCTCCAATCCCCGTTATGTGCGGCAGCGCACACTTCACGCCCTTCTTCTGCTTTACACTTGACTACGAAGGTGGGGATCCTAGAGCAGGCAACACCGCCAACCGGCACGCAACACTCTACCACCCGCCGGCTGCACACGGTGCCGATCTTCCCGGCCAAAGGTTCGCGAGTGCCGCCTGCTCCCTTCCCACTGGAACCGGACAACCGCTGGTGTGGTCGCACAATAAACTCTGCGCAAAGCACAAGCCCACACAACTGGTGAGGCCCCATGAAAATCAGCAACACACTACTCAGCAAGAAGGACATGGCCGAAGTCGATGACGGCCACCTGCAGGCATTGGAATGCCTCTACTCCGTCATCGATCCCGAGCTTGGTGTCAACATAGTAGACCTGGGCCTCGTCTATAGCCTCGACGTTGCCGGCGATACCGCCAGAGTCGAAATGACCATGACCACCCCCGCCTGTCCCCTCCACACCTACCTCACCAACGGCGTCGAACACGCAATCCGCGAAAGCATGCCGAACATACGCGCTGTTGAGGTCGATCTCACCTTCACACCACGCTGGGACCCCGCGATGATGTCGGGCCGCGCCAAATACCAGTTGGGCTGGCAATAAACAAGATATTAGCAACCTATACCAAGAACGGAGAACACAAGTAATGGCAAACACAACAGTAGAAACAACCCCCACCGTGGGCGAAACAATCCATAACCACCATCAGGAAATACTCGACACCTTCACGGGCTACGTGACGGCTATCGTCGATGGCGAAGCAAACGCCAATCCGGGCGGCCTCGTCTCCTTCCTCAAAAGCGACCTCCTCCCCCACGCCCAGGGCGAAGAGGCTCACCTCTACCCCGCCATGGACCCCTTGATCAAGGCCCACGGCAGCGCCGTCGCCACCATGATGATAGACCACGAATACATCACCGGCTACATCGACAAGATCGAGGCCGCTACCGCCGCGCTCAACTCCGCGACACCCGCCGACCAACCTGCCCTGCGCACTACCTTGCAGCATCTCTGCCTCCAGCTAGAGGCTGTGCTGGTCGCCCACCTCGACAAGGAAGAAAGGGTATACATTCCTCTCTTCGAGAAATATGTGCCCGTTGAAGACCAGGAAAGCATCCTCGGTGGCATGCACGAGGCTTACGACGAAGCCCCTACCGGCGAGCTTCTGCTCGACGTCCGCGTGATCTCCCCCCGCGATCGACACGAGCTTATCTTCGCCACCTACGCCTCCCTCCTCCCGAACGAGACCTTCATCCTGGTCAACGACCACGACCCCAAACCTCTCTACTACCAGTTTAGCGCTGAGCACCCCGGCCAATTCACCTGGGACTACCTGGAAAAAGGCCCCGAAATCTGGCGCGTGCGGATAGGCACACGGGAAACTCCCGCCCAGTGAGTCGCGCTCATGTCGATCTAAGCTGGACCCCCACCAATGGCATCTACGTCCCTGGGGGCCAGGACACGCACAGGAATCTAGCATTATCTTTCCTGGCCGGTACTGTGGTGCCCGCGTTCGTGCTCGCTCTTTGCATACTGCTCCTTTCGGGCTGTGCCGACATGGTCTCTGTCCAAACCTCTAACCCGCTCACAGGCAGCCACGCCATGCTCATGTCCGACCACGAGGTCACCGTCACCTACGCGCTGCAAACCGTCGCCCGTGACGGTGGCCTCGACTTCGTGGGCGTCGGCGGCGATATAGACGGCCAGGTCAACCCGCCCCTGCACGCAGAGCTGGGCGACCTTGTTGTCGTCACCCTCACCAACCGCGAACCCTCCGAACACGATATCGCCATCCCCGACTTCGACGCTCACTCCGACCACCTCCACGGCATCGGCTCGCAAACCACCGTCCAGTTCATCGCGACCAAAAGCGGCGACTTCCCCTACTACTGCACCGTATCCGGCCACCGCATAGCAGGCATGCAAGGCAGCGTAATCGTCGGAGGCACATCCTCGGCCGTCACCTCCTCGACCCCTGTTGCCCCCATCACTTCCACTTCCGCCTCTGCCCCCGCGCAGGCCCCAAGCATCGCACGTGCCCCCGACGACCTACCGCCTCCTGTGGGCAATCGCCCGCCTCAGCTTGTGCGTATCACCCTCGAAACAGCAGAAGTAATAGGCCAATTGGCTGATGGCGCTATTTACAAATATATGACTTTCAACGGCACCGTGCCTGGCCCGTTCATTCGCGTACGCGTGGGCGACACCGTCGAGGTCACCCTCAGGAATCCCGCTTCCAGTGCCATGACCCATTCTATAGACCTGCATGCTGTCACCGGGCCGGGCGGAGGCGCGACCGTAACACAGGTAGCCCCCGGTGAGCAAAAGACCTTCACCTTCAAGGCGCTCACCCCCGGCCTCTTCGTCTACCACTGCGCAAGCCCCTTGATCGCCCAGCACATCGCCAGCGGCATGTATGGCATGATCCTCGTCGAGCCTGAAGGCGGCCTGCCCCCTGTCGACCGCGAGTTCTATGTCATGCAGGGCGAAATCTACACCCAGCAGCCGTTCGGCTCCCAGGGCCTTCTGGCCCCAAGCGATGAGAAACTCCTCGACGAACAGCCTGAGTACTTCGTCTTCAACGGCGCCGTCAGCGCGCTCACCACCCAGCACCATCTCCAGGCCACCACCGGCCAGACCGTGCGCATCTTCTTCGGCGTGGGCGGCCCGAACTTCACTTCCTCATTCCATGTCGTCGGCGAAATGTTCGATAAAGTCTACAACCAGGGCTCGCTTACCTCCCCTCCCCTCACCAATGTGCAAACCACCATCGTACCCTCCGGAGGCTCAACAGTAGTCGAAATGAAGCTGGAAGTGCCTGGCAAGTACATGCTGATGGACCACTCACTCTCAAGGGCCGACCGTGGCCTTTCGGGCTACCTCATTGTCGAGGGCGACCCACGTCCCGACCTGTTCCATCCCGGCGAGGCGGATAAATAGTGGTCGCCCGCCTGCGCTTCCCGCTCATGGCCCTCGGCATGCTCGGCCTCGTCGCTGCCATGTGGGGCGGATTGATGCGCCTCGGCTGGGACCTCCCCTCCATCAGCTCCACCCTCCCCGGCGCTCACGGTGCCCTCATGGTGGGCGGCTTCCTGGGCACAGTGATAGGCCTTGAGCGCGCCGTCGCCCTGCGCAAGTCGTGGGCCTACATCGCGCCCGCCCTCAGCGCCCTCGGTGTAATCGCCCTCCTCGTCGCCCTCGGCCTGCCCTCCCCGTTCTGGGCATTGGGCCCAGCCCTGCTCACGCTCAGCAGTCTCGCCCTCGTCGCCATCTACGTATCACTGCTGCGCGCTCAGCCCACCCTCTTTATCGGGACCATGGCTCTGGGCGCCGCGGTCTGGGCCTGTGGCAATCTCCTCTGGCTCTTCTATCTGCCCATCTACCAGACCTCCCTCTGGTGGGCGGGCTTCCTCGTCCTCACCATCGCGGGCGAGCGCCTCGAACTGACTCGCATGCTGCCCCACTCTCCCCTCAGCAGTCCCCTCTTCGCGGCCGCAAGCACGATCTTCGTGGGCGGACTGGCCATCTCCGTACCCTTGCTCGATACTGGCACCCGACTCCTCGGCTTTGGCCTGGTTGTCATCGCTCTCTGGCTAGCACGCTACGATATCGCCCGCAGAACGGTCCGCCAAACCGGCCTCACCCGCTACATCGCGGCCAGCCTCCTCGCGGGCTATATCTGGATGTTCGTGGCGGGCTTGCTCGCCATATCATTCGGCGCGGTCACCGCCGGCCCTCGCTACGACGCCCTTCTCCATTCAATCTTCCTCGGCTTCGTAATGTCCATGATCTTCGCCCACGCCCCCATCATCCTACCCGCCGTAACGGGCCTCGCCGTCCCCTACAGGCCGTCGTTTTACGCACAACTCGTGCTGCTGCACAGCGCCCTCCTCCTCCGCGTGGCAAGCGACCTCCTCGGCTGGTCCGATGGCCGCCAATGGGGAGGCCTCCTGAGCGTGTTCGCCCTTCTCCTCTTCATGGGCAACACAGGCCTCGCCGTTTTCTCAGGCATACGCACAACCGCCAACCGTCGGCGCGCATCCATCTCGCATACGGCCGGCCCTATAAGTGACGCACCCAGTTAAGAACGGATCCCTCCTTTAGTGAATCGTTACACCTGTCATTGCTTAATACACGTAACTATGATAAACTACGGTATACTACGGGCAACTACAAGGAGGCAACAATGGTAAAAATAACATCCGTGCGCTTGGAAGACTCACTCTCCGCGAAGCTGGATGCGCTGGCCGCTTCGATAGAGCGACCCAAAGCCTGGCTCATCGAACAGGCAATAAGAAGCTATGTGCAAGAGCAATCATGGCAGGTAAAGGCCATCGAGGAGGCTATAACAGAGTACAGGTCAGGTAAAGCAGAAGTGGTGCCCCATGAGCAGGTTATGGAGCAGTTGGAAGGCAGGATCAAGGCGAAATTGAGCAAATGAAGATCTTATGGCTCAAATCAGCCGAAGCTGACCTAAATCAAACATTCGACTATCTTCTTGACAGGAAGCCACAGGCAGCGCTTCATACCTACGGAGTCATACGGCAGAAGGTGGAGTTGCTGGCTGATCATTCGCACCTGGGGAGAGCCGGAAGAGTGGAAAACACCCGAGAGTTAGTCATCGGTGGCACACCTTATATCGTGGCCTACACTGTAGATCAGCTGCGCGAGGCGGTTATTATTCTCCGAGTTCTACACGGTAGAAGGCTATGGCCTGAGGAGTTCGATCAAGGAAATGGGCAAACTGATTAGCTAAGCGTTCGGCACAGCGGCCCGACGTCCCGCGTCCGTCGTCCGCGCCTGCAGCCTGAGGCCGGCGCTCCGCAACAGGAAAATAGTCACTTCTGCCGCCAGGAAGAATAGCACGACGTACTGGCCCCAGGCCAATATGCCGTCCTGGATAGCCACTAACCAAGGCATATTCACATCGGGCACGCTGCCGAGCCGTGACCGGTAAAGGAGGGTGAATATATAGAACATACCGAAGGTAAAATTGCGCGCCCACTGCGAAACGTTGTAGCTGAAGACGCCCTGCCCCCAGCCGTACTTCCCCACCCGCGCCACCATCCGCGCTATCTCAATCAGCTCCACAAGCACGAACGTGAGGGCGCTCCAGAGCCATATAGCAAGCACCATCTCTGCGGGCAAAACACGACTGCGCAGCGCCGCGTTACCTGTAATCGACATCGCACCGTGAATAATGCAGTTGGTGTTATCCCACTCTGTCGCCAGGCTCCAGTTCCGCCGGCCCACGTAGCGTCGCACAAGGAGTACGAACCCCAGCGCATAGAAAACAAGACCCAGGCCTATCACCCCTCGCGCCAGCCACTCGTTCACCGTGTTGGGATAGACCGCCGCCCAGAAGACCACCAGCGATTGCGTCGCCACCGTAGAGAGGAGAATGCGTCCCGTAATCTGCAGGTTCGCACCCCGTGTGAACAAAAGCCCAAACGCAGGCACTATGAGCCAAACATACCACACCCATACGGCCACCATGACCACGCCCATCAGCGCCAGCAAAATGCCCCACTCCGGGAATGCCAGCTTCACCAGCGTGCCCAGCGTGGAAGTGGCCGCCACCCATGTGCCTATGGCGAAACTGCCCACCGGGTCGTCAACATGAACATGAAAAGTGCCCCGCCGCATAGAAGCAATCAGGCCGGCCCCTATGTACAACCAGATCAGCAGCAATTCGAGACACAACAATCGCGTAAATACGTCCACCGGACCCGGGATCTTCTGCAGCGCGCCGAGCGCGAATATGCCCCCGGCCATCACGGTCGCACCCGCCGCTGTCGGTGGCGCAGAGGGTTGCAACCACAACCATCTTACCAGCACTGAAACAGCCAGCAGAAGCAGCAAATGGGTTATCGAAGAATTGAGAATATCAGTGAACATGCAACAGTCACCAACTTTGAGAGGCCCGGCATGGAACACGTTTCGATTATGTTCCGCGCTAACTATGCCAGTCTATTATTGGATTGTCAATACAAAGGTTAAAGCACACCGACAAATGGTGACATAACACCTGCCGCCAAAAAGCCAACTCTTTGTCCCACATAGGATATATCGTACGCCGTACACTTACTTCATATATTAATGCGACCCCATGCTAGATTACCTTTTCTTTTCGCTTATAGGTAGCTATAATAATGTCGAAGCGCACGTATACCGTCGCACCCCATGCTGGGCGTGCCGGTGGAGGAAGCACAATGCAAAGTAGCAATGTTTATGCTCAGCGCGACGCCACGATCTATTCACGGCGGGATACTGCCGTCCGCTCATCCCTGATCGGTCTGGCGAGTATGATCGCCCTCGCCCTCCTTATCATGCTCGGCTCGCGTATGCTGGCCCACTTCGACCCCGCGCTCACAGGCTACGCTATCGCCACCCTCTTCTCAACGTTCGCCATCGGCTTCCACTATGGCACCTGGCTCATGCGCCCCAGCACGCGCATTATGTGGCGTCGTAGCTGGCAATTCTTCCTCTCCTGGAAGAACTTCAAACGCTACTTCTGGGTCATCCCTGTTACTTTCGTCCGCAACCTCCTCTTCCAGACCTTTATCCGCCAGCGCTCCACTCTGCGCTGGATCATGCACCAGTGCCTCTTCTGGGGCGTCATTCTCAGCTTTGCTATCACCCTCCCCCTCACCTTCGGCTGGATCTACTTCGACGCTCTCGCTGCCAACCACTACAGAGCCTTCTTCTTCGGCTTCCCCGTAGCCGAGTTCGACGCCCTCGGCCCCATCGGCTTTAACACCTTTCATGCCCTCGACTATACAGCCGTCCTCGTGATCATCGGCGTTAGCATCGCCTACTGGCGGCGCTTGAACGACCGAGCCGTCAAGCCGATCCAGCGCGTGCTCTTCGATATGCTCCCCCTCCACATCCTCATGGCCGTCTCTATCACCGGCATCATGCTGACCATAGTTGACGTCTTCTTCGAGGGCTGGCAGCACTGGCCCATCACTCTCACCCACCAGTTCGTGGTGATCATGTTGATCCTCTACCTCCCCTTCGGCAAGCTCTTCCACATAATAGAGCGCCCCGCCAGCCTGGGAGTGGAGCTCTATTATGCCGTCGGAGCCGAGCAGGGCATGAAGAACTGCGCCCGCTGCGGCCGCCCCTTCGGCATGCAGCTGCATATCGAGGACGTCAAATCCGCCCTCAACGATGTGGGTTATAACTTCTGGCTGCCACAGGAAGGCCACCACTGGCAGGACTACTGCGCCCGCTGTAAGCGCGTGATCCGGGCCGAGGCCTACGTGGCCCTCGCTGGCCGCGACTGGGTAAACCCCGGCAAGAAGAACGTGCAGCAAAGCCCCTTCGCCCACCCAACTTCCCCCGTGCCCGAGTTAGTCGGCACGCAGGACGCTGACGTGAGAGCCGACAGACCGCCGAATCCCTCCTGATTCGTGCGCACCTCTCTCCAAGTACATATGACCGACAGCTAATCAAGAACCGAGGTACCCAAATGACTAACGTTATGAATAGACCTGACGAAGGCGAATTGAAATCGGTGTACGACTCCCCCACCGACGAGTGGAACACCACGGAAAGCATCAAGCTGGTGCCCACCCACTGCCCCTACTGCGGCATGCAGTGCGGCATGAACCTCAAAGTAAACGCGGAAGGAGAGGTCTTCGGCGTCGAACCGCGCGACTTCCCTCTCAACAAGGGACGTATGTGCCCCAAGGGTGTTACAGCCTACCAGCAGATAAACCACCCCCAGCGCCTCACCTACCCCATGATGCGCAAGGGTGGCAAAGGCAGTCCCCTTGAGCGCTGCACCTGGGACGAAGCCCTCGATGCCATCGTGCGCAGCTTCAAAGACGTGCAGGCAAAACAGGGTGGAAACGCCGTTTCCATCTACTCCGGCAGTTCCCTCACCACCGAGAAGACCTACCTCATGGGCAAGTTCGCTCGCGTGGCCGTGGGCACGGGCAACGTCGACTACAATGGCCGGCTCTGCATGGTAAGCGCCGCCTACGGCAATAACAAGGCCTTCGGCATAGACCGCGCCGCCAACCCCTGGAGCGACATCGCCCTCGCCGATGTGATCTTCGCCGCAGGCACCAACACTGCCGAGTGCCATCCCCTCACCATGCCCTATATCTGGGAAGCCAGGGACCGCGGCGGCAAGCTGATCATGGTCGACCCCCGCGTCACGCCCGCCGCCCGCACCGCCGATATCCACCTGCAGATCAGGCCCGGCACCGACACTGCCCTGGCAAACTCCATAGTACACGAAATGATCAAGCATGACTGGCTGGACCACGACTTCATAAACACCCGCACCAACGGCTTCGATGAGATGGTCGCCGTGGTGGGCAACTACAGCCCGCAGAAGGTGTCGCGCCTCTGCGGCATTCCTGCTGCGCGCATCGAAGAGGCCGCCGAGATATGGGGCACTGCCAAAACCAGCTTCCTCATGCACGCCCGCGGCATCGAACACTCCACCAACGGCGTGAACAACGTCCTCTCCTACATCAACATGGTGCTCGCCAGCGGTCGCATCGGCAGGCCCGGCTGCGGCTACGGCACGCTTACAGGACAGGGCAACGGCCAGGGCGGTCGTGAGCACGGCCAGAAGGCCGACCAGCTACCCGGCCAGCGTAAGTACAACGACCCCGAGGCCCGGGAGCACGTCGGCCCGATCTGGGGCCTCAAGCCCGGGGACTTCCCGCCCCAGGGCTTCGCCATTACCGACCAGATAGAGATGATCCTGAAGGGCGAGATCCGCGCCATGTTGCAGATTTGCAGCAACCCCATGGTCTCCCTGCCCGATATCGGCACCATCAAGAAGGCCCTCCTCTCCCTCGATATGTACGCCGTGATCGACTTCTTCATGTCAGAGAGCGCGCAGCTTGCCGACATAGTGCTACCCGGCAGCGTGTGGGCCGAGGACGAAGGTACCACCACCAACCTCGAGGGCCGCGTCATCAAGATCAACAAAGCCTCCAACCCCCCCGGCGAGGCTCGCGTCGACTGGGAGATAATCTGCGACCTGGCCGCTCGAATGGGCCACGCCGACCAATTCAACTACAAATCGGCTCGCGACATGTGGGACGAGTTGCGACTGGCCTCCAAAGGCGGCAAGGCCGACTACTACGGCATAACCTACGAGAAGATCGACGAGCAGAACGGCGTCTTCTGGCCTTGCCCCACCCTGGAAAGCAAAGGCACGCCCCGCCTCTTCGAGGAGAAGTTCTATCACCCCGACGGCAAGGCCCTCTTCCACGCCCTCCCCTACCATCCGCCCGCAGAGGTGCCCGACGAGGAGTACCCCTTCTTTTACACCACCGGCCGCGTGATCTTCCACTACCTGAGCGGTAACCAAACGCGCCGTATCGGCACCCTCGTCGAAAACGCGCCCGAGCCTTACGTCGAGCTTCACCCCCTCACCGCCAAGAAGCTCGGCATCCAGGCGGGCGACCCCGTTCGGGTGCGCAGCCGCCGTGGCGAAATGGTCGTGCCCGCCAAGGTCACCAGCGCCATCCGCCCCGACACCGTCTTCATCCCCTATCACTGGGGAGACAAGCAATCGGCCAACCAGCTTACCATCAGGGCCTACGACCCTCTTAGCCGCATACCCGAATACAAAGTCTGCGCTGTACAGGTAGAGCGCGCACCCGCAGGCAGCCCCCTCACAGTAGACGCTATGCGCGAAATGCCCCTACCCATATCCAGCTCCGGCGAGCAATTCGCGTGATGAGTCGTAGATCGTAAGTCTCAGATCGTAAGTCGAAACGACACACGCACCACTTATCACTTATCACTTATCACTTATCACGAACATAACGGAGGTCAGACCATGAGCGACACACCCGACGAAGAACGTCTTCGCGAAAGCCCCAGAGAACGATTCGGCTCAGCCGAGAATATGTTCGATATGGCCGAGGCGCTGCGCAATCTGCGTCGCGAGGCCTCGCCTGAGCGGGCCGGACACAAGCAGATGACGCTCGACCAGTACGGGCCTGTTACTGTCGTCCTGTTCGCTTTCGATGAAGGCGGCTCC
Source organism: Chloroflexia bacterium (assembly GCA_038203825.1). Classification (GTDB taxonomy): domain Bacteria; phylum Chloroflexota; class Chloroflexia; order QHBQ01; family JADMIH01; genus JADMIH01. Next base: position 10,611 of record JBBRDO010000087.1, read on the forward strand.
CTCAAAGACCACAAAGCCGCAGGCGTGGTTACCATCCAGTCGCTGGAAGGCGAGCTAACCGTGCGCACCGACGCGCAAGAGTACAAGCTCGGGCCAAAGATGATGGTCATGCTTTCGCCAAACGTAAGGCACAGTCTGGACGCCAACACGGCGTGCGCGGTCCTCCTGACAGTGTGCCTGGTAAACAGCGCCGCTCACCGCTAACATATAGCTGCCCAACACTCGATACGAACCGTAGCCACCTGCTCACCTGGCACGGCCAAAGGAGACGAATATTGGCGAAGAAATACTTCATAGACCCCCAGCGATGCATCGGTTGCCGAGCTTGTATGGCAGCCTGCCAGGAGTGCGACACCCACCGGGGCGTGTCAATGATCTATATCGACACCCTCGACACTTTCTGGTCGCCCCAGACCAGCCCCACAGTCTGCATGCACTGCGTCAACCCTCCCTGCGCCAACGTTTGTCCCGCCGACGCTATCAAGCAAACTCCCGAGGGCATCGTCATGATGGCCCTGGCCGACCGCTGTATCTACTGCCGCAACTGCCTCTACGCCTGCCCCTTCGGCATACCCAAGTACCAGGCCAAGCAGGCCCTGATGATCAAGTGCGACCAGTGTTACGACCGCACAAGCCAGGGCAAAAAGCCGTGGTGCGTCACCGCCTGCCCCACGGGCGCGCTCGACTATGGCGAGTATGACGAGGTTGTCCAGCGCCACCCCGGCCAGGCCGTCAACCACTGGCAGTTCGGCGACCAGGTGCTGGAAACCAATGTGCACGTATTCGCCCCTCCCGAAACTCCCAAATTCGAGGTGCTCCACCTCTTCAACTACCGGGAAGAGGCAGGTTACGCTCCCGATGCCGGGCTGGCCGGTGGGCAGCAGGAGATCAAGGGCGAGAGTGCAGAAGACGTCTGGGAAGGCTGGGAGAACCGCGATTGGGAAGGATGGAGCGCCCTGGAGGGCTATGATGGAGCCAAGTAGAAACGGCACGGAGGCCATGCATGACGCAGCATGATAGCACATCGGTCGAGAACAGCACGCTCAAAGTCGGCAAAGGCGGCGCCCTCGGCGTGCCGCCAAAGGACGGTGACCCCCTGTGGCAGCAGGACTTCCCGATCAACAGGGCCGAGGAGATGGACAACAGCCGGAGGCAATTCCTCAAGTTTCTGGGGCTGACCTCGCTCGCCTTCTTCACCGGCACGTTGGGTGTCGCCCTCAAGGGGCTGTTCGAGCAGCAGCGCACGTCGACTCTGCCCGAAATGCGTATCGCCTCGGTAAACGATGTAGCCGAGGGTCAGTCGCTCAACTTCCAGTACCCCGCGGACGACTACCCCGCCATCCTCATCCACCTGCCCGGCGGCAATTTTGTGGCCTACGAACAGCGCTGTACCCACCTCCTCTGCCCTGTCCTCTACCAGGGCGACAAGGGGCGTATCTACTGCCCCTGCCACGACGGCGTCTTCCAGCCGGCCACGGGCGAGCGCCTTGCAGGTCCTCCTCCCCGGCCCCTGAACAAGATCAAGATTGAGGTTCGCGGCACCGACATCTTTGCCGTAGGAAGGAGCAGCTAATGTTAGGCCGTGTACCCCGCCTGCCGCACAGCACCATGCGCTGGCTGATCATATCTCTCATGCTCCTGAACGGCATACAACTCGTCCTGCTTCAGCTCACAATCAACAGCACGCTCTCGCTGGACTTCACTCAGCCCTGGCTCTATGTGGGCGTATCCTTCATCTGTCTGCTAATTTCCGGAGGCCTGATCGCGTTCGCCTTCCTACAGAGCCGAAAACCAACCACGCCCAACAAACCAAAATCCTAGCCCACCACCCCTTCCCCACTTATCACTTATCACTTATCACGAACTTCACGGAGAACATCCCATGGATAGATACTACTCGGCGCAAACCGTGCGCGGTCTGGGCTCCACAGAGTGGGAGGTGCTGTACCTCCTCTACGATGCCCTCGACCAGTTGCGCAAGCTCACCCTCAGCTTCAGCGAGTTGCGCTACCTTGCAGTCGAACATACCGAACCCCAGATACGCGAGGCGGTGCATAGCTTGCTCGACCCCAAAGCAAACGGCAAGCCCTTTGATAGCCCCCTTATCGTGCAGATCCCCAACCTCGCCAACCTGCCGATATATCGCATCACCCCGCTGGGGCGCGATCTGGTACGGAGCCAGCAGGCCCTGGCCCAGCCCCGCTAACCCACTCACCGGAAGGATCATACACCCGTGGTAAAAAGACACCCTGCCCTGCGCGACCTCTCCTCCGACCACCACCAGGGCCTGGTCCACGCACGCCGCCTCAAGCAATCCGCCGAGACCCTGCTCAACCCTGCTGCACCGCTCATTGACGCTGCTCAAGCCGCCGCCGAGTTCCTCACCTTCTGGGACGAACACACCACGTCCCACTTCCGCGAAGAAGACGAAGTCATGCTCCCCGCCTTCTCCCGCTACGGCGACCCCGCCCAGGCCCCAATACTGCGCATGATGCTGGAGCACATACAGCTCCGCCGCCTGGTAGACGACCTTCGCCGCGAGCTAACAGCGGCCGGCCCAACGCTCGACACGATGCAAACCCTGGGCGAGCTATTTCGGGCGCACATCCGCTACGAAGAGGATGTCGTCTTTCCCCTCATAGAAAGCGCTATGCCCGAGCCTGCCTTGCTCGAGCTGGCGGCCCTATTGTCCCCCGACGGAGCGCACGCGAACTGATCGGCTGCGAAGCTGCATAACCATCGGGCATCTGCTGTCCTCCTTTGCCCGTCATTTGCCCGTGTTTACCATTTCGTTCACACAAATAGGTTAAACTGTACCTATGTGCAAATTCTACTAGCACAAGTCTTGGTCATGGTCTTTAGAGGGAGTAGCATGCACCGAAACTTCTTGTCGCTCGTCAAACACTACCCTGTACCCCTGATCGCACTCCTGGGCCTCGTCGCCGGATCTATCACATGGCTGCTGGGGCAGACCGAGCCGGCTAATTGGCTATGGTTTGGCACGCTCGTCGTGGCGGGTGCACCGCTGGTATGGCAAACTCTGCGCGGCATGTTGAGGGGCCAGTTCGCCTCCGACGTAGTTGCCATGCTCGCCATCGTCACCGCCGTTGCCATGTACGAGCCCTTCGCAGGACTCCTGGTCACTCTCATGCAGTCTGGCGGAGAGGCTCTCGACGATTTTGGCTTCAGGCGAGCCTCCTCCTCCCTCCAGAGCCTCATAGCCCGCGCCCCCCGCACTGCCCGCCGCAAGTCCGGCGACAGCCTGGAGGATATAGCAGCCGGCGATGTGCTTGTAGGCGATGTGCTCGTCGTACGCCCAGGCGAACTCGTGCCCGTAGATGGCATCATGCTCAGTGACGAGGCCGAGGTAGACGAGTCCGCCCTCACAGGCGAGCCTCTGGCGCACGCCAAGAAACAGGGCGACACCCTCATGAGCGGCAGTGTCAACGGCAGCACAATGTTCGAAATGCGCGCCACCGCCGTCAGCGAGCAGAGCCAGTACGCCAGGATCGTGGCCCTCGTTCGCAAGGCCCAGGGAGACAGAGCGCCGATTGTACGCCTGGCCGATAGGTTCGCGGTCTGGTTCACCCCTCTCACCCTGCTCATGTGCAGCTTCGGTTGGTGGTACACCGGCGACCCTACAACCATCCTTGCTGTACTGGTGGTGGCCACCCCCTGCCCCTTGATCCTGGCCGCCCCCATCGCGGTCATCAGCGGCATAAACCGCGCTGCCAGGGAAGGCATAATCGTAAAGGGCGGCACCGCCATCGAACAGGTGGGCCACGCCCAGGCTGTGGTCTTCGACAAAACCGGCACGCTCACCCTCGGCCGCCCTGTGGTGTCCCAGGTCATAACCCTGAACGGGTTGGACTCGAACGAGCTTCTACGCCGTGCCGCCAGCGTAGAGCAGCTATCATCCCATTTACTGGGCCAGGCAATGGCAGAAGGCGCCTTATCACAGGGTCTGCCCCTATCGCTGCCCGATGAATTCGTCGAGGTGCCGGGCCGAGGCGTCAGAGGCAGCCTGGATGGACAGCAAATCACCGTCGGCTCGCTAAAATATGTCGCTGACTTCATGTCCGAAGACAGGGCATGCATGCTCAAGACAGCAACAGCGCAAGTGTCCGGAGGCACCGAGCTGAGCGCCCTGATCTCCATCGACAACGAGCCTGCAGGTATCGTCCTGTTCAATGACGAGATCAGAGAACGAGTGCCTACGATGATGAATCGCCTCCACCGGCTGGGCGTCAAGCACATTGTAATGCTGACAGGCGATCGCCTCGACAACGCAAAGCGCGTGGCCGAGCAGGCGGGCATCGAGGAGGTAGAGGCGGATCTCCTTCCCCAGGAGAAGGTGCTCGCCGTACAAAAGCTGCAAAGTAAGTACGAGCCACTCGTCATGGTGGGCGACGGCATCAACGATGCTCCCGCGCTGGCTGCCGCCACAGTCGGCATAGCCATGGGCGCGCGCGGCACGGGCATCTCAGCCGAGGCCGCCGACATCGTGCTGCTGGTCGACGACGTATCCAAGGTGGTGGATGTCATAGCCATCGGCCAGCGCACCCGCGGCATCGTCCTTCAGAGCATCGGTATTGGCCTCGGAGTAAGCCTCGTACTCATGCTGATCGCCAGCCTTGGGTTTATACCCGCCCCCGTGGGCGCTCTCCTTCAGGAAGGGCTGGACGTGTTCGTGATACTCAACGCTCTGCGCGCCCGCTAACTCACGATTCCCGGCGGCACCTTGCGCGCGTTGGCGCACCGCGTCTGCTTCGGCTAGACCCCGAGCAGAACAACGTCCACACCTACCCACCAATGCCACGATCAACCCCGTGTGAATGAAAGGACCCCTGATGCAAGCTGACCCTTTAGCGGCGCCCCCCGGCTGGGCGCTGACCGAGCGCTTCGACCTGCAATGCGCCCTGCCCTACCGGCTCGATCTGACGGCCTCAGCGCTGAGGCGCATCCCCAGCAACCCTGTCGACACGCTGACCGCCGGCGGGCATTACATGCGGGCCTTTGCGCGCCATTCAGGCATTACAGTCTGCCTGGCCACCCAGCAACCAAACACTAGCATCCTGGATGTCGCATTCTACCAACCCTCCGGCCATACGCCAACGCCGAACGCCGAACTCAGGGAGCTCGTCTGTACAATGCTGGCCACAGATGTAGACCTCTCTGCCTTCTATGCCATTGCCGAGAACGTGCCCGAATTGGCCTCACTCGTCACGCGGGCTCGTGGGGTCAAGCCTCCACGCTACTCTTCTTTATGGGAGGCCCTCTGCAATTCAGTCCTCTTCCAGCAGGTGAGCCTCGAGTCGGCCATGTCCACCATGCGGCGACTGGTCACCCACCTGGTCAAGCCGGTCGTGTTCGGCGACACCTTGCTCTATCCCTTTCCTGCGCCCGAGTCCTACCTGGAAACCGACCCCGATCTACTGCGCTCCTTCGGTCTGAGCGCCGCCAAAGTGCGCACCCTGCACGATGTCGCCGTCATGCTACTCAACGGACAACTCACAACTGAGGAGCTTGCCGCGCTGCCCACCCCCGCCGCCATGTCGCGGCTGACTCTTCTGCGCGGCGTCGGCCCCTGGACGGCGGCTGTGGTCATGTTGCGCGGCTTCGGTAGGCTCGATGTCTTCCCCGCAGGCGACAGCGGTGCGCGCCGTAACCTGCGCGGCCTCCTGGGTGATGCGGCGGGTTCAGACATTGAGCGCGCAGGCATACAGGGCGCTCTTGGCCCCTGGCGTGGCATGCTCTACTACCACCTGCTATTATGGCGGCTTGCCGGGCGCGGTCTGGTCAACCTGCCGGATTGGCTGCCCGAGGTTTGACCGCACGATTTTTGTCGCGACAAAAGTCCGCTAGTTGTCCGAGGTCACCAGCCCTATGCGCACGGCATAGCGCACGAGCCCCGCAACGTCGTGAATGTCGAGGCGGTCCATCAACTGGGCCCGGTGCGTTTCAACCGTCTTCACGCTGATATTCAGCACCTTGGCTATCCTGTTCATCGTGTTGCCCTCGGCGATCATCTGCAATACTTCGCGCTGGCGGGGGGTAAGCTGCTTCAACTGCCCCGTAGTGCTTTCCGGGCGCCGCAGGTAGTTCTCGATCAGGTGCCTTGAGATAGAAGGATTGAGATAAGTTTCGCCCTGCGCGGCGGCCCTGATCGCGATCTCTAGCTCGGAAGTAGCCGCATCTTTAGGAATGTAGCCGTTTGCCCCTATATGAAGCGATTGCCGCACATATTCTTCATCCGTATACTGTGATAACACCACCACGTGCACGCGTGGGTACTGCTTGATAACCCGCTCCGCCACCTCAAGCCCGTTCATGCCACGCATAGCTATGTCCATCAACACGACGTTAGGCATGTGCTTCTCAATCAGATCGAGAGCTTCCCTGCCGTTGCTGGCCTCGGCAACCACTTCTATACCATCCAGGTTCTTGAGCAGTTCTCGGATTCCCGCACGCACCAATGTGTGGTCTTCAACTAGCAATACTCTAATGGTTTCTTGAGCTTCTATCATTGTTGCGCCCCGGTACTTTCAATAATGTCAGGCGCCGATAGCGGAAAGATCGCCCGAATCACTGTGCCCTCGCCTGCGTTGGACTCGATGCTCAGATGCCCACCCGCCAGTTCTACCCGTTCTTGCATTCCCAGTAGGCCCATGCTGTACCCTTTTAGAGCCCGTTCCTTTGCCATGTCGACATCAAAGCCCAGGCCCCTATCCCGCACCGACAGCACTAATTCGGTTTTGCGCAAGCGTATCGTCACCGTAACACGCTGCGTCTGGGCGTGGCGTATCACATTGGTCAGAGCTTCCTGCGCCACGCGGAAACAGGTGATCTCGATGTGGGCGGGGAGATGCCTCGGCAGCGGATCGGCCACCAGTCGCACATGGATGCCTACTTTGCGAACATGGTTTTGCACGTACCATCGCACTGCGCTCACGAGGCCCAGGTCGTCCAGCATAGAAGGGCGCAGATCCAGCGCCAGAGTGCGTACCTGTTGCAGAGTATATTTCACCATATTTATGCTGTCGGCCAACCGTGCCGCGGCATCGCCGGCATATAGCGACTGCTCCAGGATTTGCAAGTTGATCTGTATGGCCGTCAACACCTGGCCTATTTCGTCGTGAAGCTCCCGAGCAAGGTGCCTGCGCTCACTCTCCTGCACCTCCAACAGCTTGTGGGACAGCACCTCCAGACGCTCCCGCCCCGCGCGGACTTCGTCGAAAAGTTGCGCATCGTGAATAGCTAGCGCCAGTTGGTCTCCCACCTCGCGGGCCAGGTCAGACGAATCAGCACTAAACGCGCCCGGCGTTTCAGACCACAGGTTCAGCGATCCGATAAGTCTACCCTGAACCACAAAGGGCACCATCACCACAGAACGTAGACCAAGCTTCACGAAGTCCTGAAATGCAGCCTGGACATCCCTGGGTCGAGCTTGTATGTCGTTGATCACCAGGGTCTCGCCGTGCTCCAACCCGGCGACCGCCCAGCGAGCATCGATCGGTACAGTTACGCCGCCGGTCATAACCGCCTCACCAATACCGGTCGCGGCCAGAATAATTCCGTCGCTGGACTCGGGCCTGTAGAGAGCGACGCTTGCTCGCGAACATGGCAGAAGCTGCATCACGTAATGCAGGGCCACGCCTGCGATCTCCGGGAGCGAACGAGCCTCCAGGACCGCGCGATCCAGTTCATGCAGCACGTTCAGGCGTTGGGCCCCCTTCCTCAGTGCTTCCTCTATAAGCTTGCGTTCAGTAATGTCGGAGAAAGTCGAGACAATAAATTGGATCTGCCCGTTCTCGTCATGGATGACGTTCGACCTGGACGCGGTCCAGTACTCAGCGCCACTCAACGTGTGGCGGTGACGCAAAATCATGTTCGGATTAGGAACGCCGCGCAGGGCAGCCGCCACAGGCAACTGGCTATCCTGCAAAGGTGTTCCCCACTCGTCGTAGATCGTTATGCTCCTGAGCCGCTTTTCACGCGACTCTTCAAGCAGATAATCTTCCGGGGTACTCCCGAGACTGCTGGCCGCGGAATCGTTCACGTAAATGGGCTTACCATCGCGATCATGCACTGTGATCCCGTCGGGCAGTCCATTCAGAATAGCAGCCAGTTGGTCTCTTGCCGCGCCAACCTGTTCGCGAGCCCGCTTCTGTGAGGTAATATCGCGCGCTATGAACGATGCGCCGACCACCCTGCCCGACCTATCCTTGACCGGAGATGCCCGCACAGACACGTCTATGGGCGTGCCATCTTTTCTCCGCCTTAGCGTCTCATAAGTGGCTACGTGTTCACCTTGCTTGATGCTCTGTAGTACGCTCAACATCCGATCTGCTTTGCCGGCAAAGGCAAGCATGAATACTGGTTGCCCCAACACTTCCTCGGCAACATAACCGTAGATCAGCACGCTCGCGCTGTTCCAACTGGTGATCGAGCCATCCAGAGCAACCCCTATTATCGAGTCATCTGACGATTCGACTATTGATGCCATCTTGAACAGAGCGTCATCCGCGCGCTTGCGCTCAATAGCGTACTTCATAGCGTGCCATACTAACTCGCTATTGACTTCCTTGAGCACGAGATAGTCCTGTGCACCGAAAGAAGCGGGCTCGATGGCCTCCTCCTCGTCGTCCACAACGACCACCACAGGAACACTGGCCTTACTTGCTACCTGAGAGAGCGTTTCAAAACCTGAGCTGTCGGGCAGATTCAGGTTCAAAAGCACAATCTCGAATTCGCGCTCACCCAGCAGCCGTAAAGCATCGGACAGGGTTTCGGCGTTCACCACTTCAATGGAGACGGAGCGCACAGCACGTAGCGCACTCTGTAGCAGCCTAGCACGCTGTCGATCAGCCTCAATAAGCATTACATTCATATACAGCCCCGAAACACGAATCCCCAATAGTATCCCCAATAACCTGCCAAGGGTTGCTGAGACTCAGCCGACCGGCTTTGTGCTCTTTGATTACGAGCATTCATGGTGGCTTGCCCGGCAACAATGATCCACCATTTGCGGTACACAATTCATCCGCTAGATCAGGTTCAACGAAAGTACGAGGTTAGGGCTCTGGTAAGACTACGGAGCAGCTATCAGAACACCTGGATATCTATATTATACCAGTAGAATATTACAATGAGGACTTCAACGTTGCTCTATTTGTTACCAGGCGAGACATGTTTTCCTGTCTCGCTCC
>JBBRDO010000088.1:0-19800 GCA_038203825.1 Chloroflexia bacterium
GGGGGCGGGGCAACAGCAGTGGGAAGAGGACGCGGCTCGGGCGCTCGTTGCGCACGCATGCCTCTAGTCCGGAAGCGAGAAGGGCGTGCGGGCGGCTCTTCGACGGCGGCGTCCTGTGGGGCTTCACTCGCAGCAGCGTCTACGATTTCGCCTTCGACCGCGGCTTCGGTTTGGGCGGGTTCGGATAGGGTTCCTTCATTGGAGGCCGCAAGGGCAGAGCCGTCGGATACCGCTTCGTCCTGGGTGGATGGCTCGGTAGTTTGCTCAAGGCGGGCGGCTTTTCTGCTGCGTCTGCGCCTGCCGGGGTGTGCTGCTTCGGCCTGCTCTTGCGCGACCTGGGCCATGGTGTCGACGTTGTTCTCGGCCTCTATGTGCTGCTCTTGCTCTTCAGGGGTAGGCTCCTCGAAATCGGGCTCGGGGGGATCGATGCGCGAGCGGCGCGTGGGGAGGCCGGAGATGGGGGTTGTGGCGGAGGCAGAAGACTGACGTCTCGTTTGGGGAGGGCGGGAGGCGGGGATGGCTTGCTCTCGACGCCGCTGTGGAACCTGGGGCGCGTACGCTTCACGGCCGCGCGGCCTGTCAAGGCGGGACCCGCGAGCGGCAGCGGCCTGACGAGCCTCGGCGCGAGCGGTGCGGCCCGCAGCCAGCAAGCGGGCTGTGATCAGGTTGTGGACGATGCCGAACACACCCAGGGCGGTGAGTGCGAAGAGGGTCACGTTGGCCAGGTTGAAGGCTACAGCGGTAGCGACGCCACTGAGGGCGGTGACGCCTGCAATTAATATGTAGCCGAAGTAATAGTAGTTGATGGAGAAGCCCGCCAGCCACATGTCGTTGGGGGGGAAGCTATCGGTCTTGAGTATGGCGTTGAGGAAGCCATAGTCCATGAACTTTTCCTGGTCGACGATGGAGGGGTTGTGGGCACGGATCCAGGCCCACAACGCAAAGGCGAGCAGGAAGAGCACTTCGCAGACGATCACGTAGACCCAGGAGGAGCGCGTGGAGAAGTGGGCGCGCAGGTCGTTGAGGAGGGTACGGTCTTTGCGCAGGAGAAGCCAGGTCGAGAAGGCGCCAAGGACAAGCAAACAGAGGATGAGTGTCAGGCGGTCGAAGTGGAGGACATGGAGCATGGCGAGGGTGTAGGCCAGCCAGCCGATGAGGAGGATGCCCAGAGGCTTGCTGAGGGAGTATCCCCGGTCGGGCAAAGCACGCAAAAGCACCGCGCCCACAGGCACGGCTGCCAGACCCATGAGCTCGATTGCAATCCACCAGACGATAGCGTCACCCATAAAGCGTCCTCCAGGATGTCAGGAATAATGCACCAAGTTGTGTCGTAGAAGATTATAAACGATCGGGGATGATCATGCAGGGGGACGTGACCAGTGACCGGTTACCGGTGACCAGAAGTGATAAGTGATACGTGGGAGGTGTGGGGGGTGGAGGGTTGGGGCGGTAATTAACGTTCTGCTGCTTGCACGTGGTAAAATAGGTATATGAGTCAACCCCCGGACGGAGTTACACAACGCATAGAAGGCGAGGGCTTACTTGCAGGGCGATATAGACTGCTCGAGAAGATAGGCGAAGGCGGAGCCGCCGAGGTTTTTCGCGCCCGCGATCAGAGGCTGGACCGCATTGTCGCGATCAAGATATTGCGCAGCCAATATGTCCACGACCAGGCATCGCGCGCCCGCTTCATAAATGAAGCACGCTCGGCGGCAGGACTAGCTCACCCCAATATTGTGGACGTGTACGATTTCGGCGAAGCGCCCGACGGGTCGATGTTCATCGCGATGCAATTTATCGAGGGGCAAGACCTCAAAGAGGTGTTGCAGAAGCGGGGTCGTATGACCGCCGCCGAGGCTATTTCAATTGCCACCCAGGTATGCTATGCGCTGGCAGCGGCGCACGCGCGGGGGCTGATTCACAGGGACGTGAAGCCGCAGAATATTCTGATAGACCGGAAAGGGCACGCGCGCCTCAGCGATTTCGGTATTGTTAAGGCGCTTTCAGGTCCGGAACTGACGCAGACGGGCATGACCTTCGGTACAGCGGCCTACCTTTCGCCGGAACAGGCGACAGGGCAGCCCATAAGCCCCGCGACCGATGTGTACGGGCTGGGTTGCGTTATGTACGAAATGCTGGCGGGCACGCCACCTTTTACGGGAGACAATCCCGCTATAGTGGCGTACAAGCAGGTTTGGGAGCAGCCGCGCCCTCTTCACGACCTGGCGCCCGAAACGCCGCCCTCGCTGGAGAGGATCATCATGAGCTGCCTCCAGAAGGACCCGCGCGCCCGCTACCCAAACACCGACGCACTGGCGGCCGACCTTGCGGCGCTGGGAGTATCTTTCAACCAGCCCACCCAGGCGGTGGCGGTCACACCGCCCGTCACGAACAGTCCTTCCCGGCGTTCTCAAGCCGAGATCAGCCAGCAAATACCTATCGCGCCCAAGCCTTCGACGCCTGTGCCGCCTGTGAGGGCACAAACCACGAACATAGGAGCGGGGGCGAACGTGGCTGTGCCCGGCCCGCAAACCACTAGGCGGGTCACCCAGGCAGCAGGGCAACCTCCACGCGCGCGCACTACGACTTTACCTCCGGCAACAGCCGCAGGAGGACGTAGAGGCATGATAGGCGCGGTGCTGGGGCTCATCGTAATAGCGGGGTTGGGGCTTTGCGCGCTGGCACTGTGGGGCAACAGCTTTTTGCCTGCCATATTCAACGGTGCGACGCCCACGCCGCCCGTCGTACTGCCGTCGCCCACACCATCGCCGACGCTCCCGCCAAGCACGACGGCTACTCGTGTGCCGACAGGTACGGCTACTCCAACTGAGACAGTTACACCACTGCTTACTGATACACCCACCAGCACGCCGGTAACGACTGACACGGCTGTGCCCAGCGATACGCCCGTGCTGCCCACAGCCACGGATACGCCGATTCCTGTTACCACGCTTGAGCCGCTTGCCACGTCGACCGCGCTTGAGTTCGCCACGGATACTCCGGTGTCCGGGCCGCCAGGCGGTGACACGCCAACCCCGGAGCCGGCAGGAGGGGGTGGGATAACGTTGGACGACACCGCGTTCGTGGGCGGCTATACAAATGCAAACGGGCTATATCACGGGCGAACAGCGCACTGGGTGTACGGGCAGGGCACAGCCTACAGCAGCATGAGCGCCAGTTTCACTATCCAGAAGAAGCCGAACGGACCGGCCAAGATTGTTATAGTGGGGCTAGACGCGGAAGACAAAGCGAAGTCGCGACTGAGACTGGTGCTGAACAACCGCGTGCTTTATGAAGGCCCCGACCCACTACCGAATGACGACAACAGCGGCGTAGACGGTCCGGGCAACTGGGGTGATGCGACGTTTGACATTCCGAACAAGGTGTTGCAGCCGGGGCTAAACGTCCTCACGATAACCAACCTGGATCCCAGCGACAAGATCAACTACCCGATCTTCATAATGGTGGACACCGTCACCCTGACGTGGTGATGATCCTTTTCTGTTAACTATTTCTGCTTTTCAGAGCAACCCAAGTAGTACAATCTCGTTATAATTGTAGAAGCCCGGCGAACGACTGAGTTTAGCCGGTATTTAGCCATCCGCACTCAACGCACCAGGGACAAGGAGGAGCACAATGAACGGTAAGCACAAACTAGTAATAGCGCAGGCATTTCTATTCTCCATGATGGGGGGTCTGATTGGCTCAGGAGTCAGCGCACAGGCGCAAGCCCCGGTGGGCAGCGGGCAGAACGCGGCAAGCTCGGCCCCGAGCCCGGCACAGGACTTCCAGGATGTCTCGCCCGATAGCACATTCTTTTCATTTATTCGCAACCTCTATTACTCGGGGGTTGTGAGCGGATACCCGTGCGGAGGCCCCGGCGAACCCTGCGGTCCGGGCAATTTACCGTATTACAGGCCGGGCGCTGTTGTGACACGCGGGCAAATGGCGAAGTTCGCGGACAACGTGCGCAAGAAGCCTGGTATCTTCATTGACACGGCAGTAGACGCGCAGCCATTCTATGTGCGCACGTCGGTACCCAATGGGAGAGGCGTGCAGGGCGACAGCATCCTCGGCAACGGTGTGCACGGCGTGTCTTCCGGCGGGACAGCGAGCGGCGTTTACGGGGAGAATGTGGCGGGCGGGTTCGGCGTGGCGGGACGCAGCAATGGCGCGGGCAGCGCAGTTTACGGCGATAACACCAACGCGTCAGGATTCGCGGGCTACTTCAACGGTAACGTGAGGGTGCAGGGCACTTTGAGCAAGGGGGCAGGATCGTTTGAGATCGACGACCCGATAGATCCTGCCAACAAGTACCTGTATCACTCGTTCGTGGAAAGTCCAGACATGATGAACATCTACAACGGCAACGTCGTGCTGGACGGGAAAGGGACGGCAACCGTGCAGATGCCGGACTGGTTCGAGGCGCTGAATATGGAGTTCCGGTACCAGTTGACCGCTATAGGAGCGCCCGGCCCCAACCTGTATGTGGCCAAAGAGATAGAGAACAACCGGTTCGAGATAGCAGGCGGATCACCCAACTCTAAAGTAAGCTGGCAGGTAACGGGGATACGGCATGATCCTTATGCGGAGCAGAACCGGATACCTGTCGAGAAGGCAAAGACGGGAGACGATGCAGGCAAGTATTTATACCCCGAAGTTTACAACCAGCCGGATAGTGCCCGTATAGGCTCGACGGCAAAGTAAGCGTGGAGTTAAGAAAGTAAGCGTAGGACGTTATGTCTTACGCTTACTTTTCGTGTGTTGTCCGTTGCGGTTGAGGGGTTGGTTAGGACTGAGCTTCCACTTTCTTCCAGTGCTTGGTTATCTGGGCTATGCTGTGTGAGCCTTGCACGTAGCTTTCAGCGTAACCGCAAACTGCGCACACATATGTGACCAGGCGAGCGAACTCTGTCTTGAGCGCACCCCTGACGGGGAGAGCCTGCACACCATACACGTTGCTTACGGGACCGATCTCTGTATTAGTGTAGATGTTTTGTGAGCCGCACTTTGGGCAAATACCGTTACGCATGTTTCCTCCTGTTGCTTGAAATGGCCTGCTCAGTTTTCCCACTCGCGTATATATACGTGAAGCTTTGCATTGAAGTCGCAAAACGCGGAGTGGCGGGTCTTTGTAGGCGCATTATGGACATGCGATATAATATGTCAAAATGGCTGACGAAACTGCCCAACAAAATAAGAGTGGCCAGGAGGAGAGCGCTGACGCCGCCAAACCGAGCGCGTGGTGGCTTTCCACGCGCAGGCGGCGCTCTGAATGGCAGACGCTGACCGCTACGGGCACAGCGACTTTTACAGGCCACCCGCGCCGCCATTTCAGCGCAGCCAGGGCGGGCGACCCTGTTCTTCTATATGTGTCGAAGCCGGACCACGCTATAAGGGCGGTGGGGGTGGTTATTAAAGGCCAGGGGACGGGAACGGAAGATGCGGAAGGAGAGGAGAGCAACAGCGCCACCAGCGAGATCGAAGTGCAGATGGCCTTTGAACTGCCCACGCCCCTGTCATGGCGCGACATTGCAGGAGCGACCAGGCTGGCCGCAGCGGAGCCTGTGCGCCAGCGGAGCAGCGGCTCACTGTTCGCGCTGGCGCCCGACGAGTACGAGGCCCTGCAAACGCTGATCATAATGCGCAACCCTGAGCTTGCCGCGGCCTTTAGCGCGGTGAACACTGGCAATCTGCACGCCCCAGCAGAGGATGAGGACCGGGACGAATTCGCTACCAGGCCGAGGGTCAGAGGGCTACACCCGCCGCCTGCACTGCACGAAGTAGCGGCACCGTACGACGCGGCACTCGCTATGCTGCCGGTAGTGCGTAATCTGGCCGAACTGGGCGCGCTGACAGGTTTGCCAACGGAAATACTGGAGGAGGCGCGCGACCTGCTGGAAGACACGGGGCAGATCATCCTGAGCGGGCCGCCCGGCACGGGCAAGACGTGGCTGGCGCGCGGATTGGCATCGTTGGTGGCGGGAAGCAATAACCGCGTGCAGGTGGTGCAGTTCCACCCTTCCACGGCGTACGAAGATTTTATAGAGGGGTTGAAGCCGCGCGTGGACGCGAATGGGCGCATCACGTATGCCGTGATACCGGGGGTGTTTGTGAGGCTGTGCGAGCAGGCGCGCCGCGACCCTGACCAGTGCTATGTGCTGCTGATAGACGAGATCAACCGCGCACCCCTTTCGCGCGTGTTCGGGGAGCTGCTGTATGCACTGGAATACAGGGGGCCTTCGGGCGCGATCGAGTTGTCGGCGTCGGCGGGGGTGGGGCAGAATGCCCTGCCATTCTATGTGCCGGAGAATGTGTATTTGATCGGCACCATGAACTCGGCCGATAGGAGTATCGCGCTGGTGGACTATGCATTGCGCAGGCGTTTCCGCTTTATCGAGTTGGAGCCGAATGGGGGGATACTGGATACGTGGCTGGCTGCACATGGGGCGTCTGCTCAGGCGCGCAAGGTGGTGCTGGAGCTATTCGCGTCGGTGAACGCGTTGCTGTCAGAGCAACTGGATCCTGACCATCGCCTCGGGCACAGCTATTTCATGCTTGACCCGCTGGATGCGGCGTCGCTTGACCGGCTGTGGCGCACATCGATTCGGCCTCTGATAGCCGAATATTTTACGCCGCCCACAGGGGAACTGGAAGAATACGCTGTATTGTTTGGCGAAGCGTGCGCAAGTCTATCGTGATGGAAGCCGCACGAGTAAGCACTATGCAGGGCACGCAACCCGTGATCGTACTGGTCGAATACGGCGCGAAGGAGGTTGCGCTGACGCCCGGGGTGTTCGCCCTGTTGCAGGCGCGATACTCGAAACAGCTTGAGGTGGCGCACACCGGGCGCGAAGGGGTGTACAGGGTAACGGCGCGGGATTACGTGGGGCGAGTGAGCTTGCCAGGCGGAGGGCTGCTGGTGATCAGGCCCAAGGTGGGAGTGGCCAACCTGTTCTATATGCTGTGCGCCGACGCTGGGATTGCAGATTTCCACCCGCCGCCGACGGGGCTGCAAAAAGAGGCTGACATCTTCCACTTCGTGTTGATGGCGCTGCTGCACGCTGTGGAGAAGCTGCTGGCATCTGGGCTTTATCGCGACTACGAGCGGCGGGAAGAGAAGCTGCCTTATGTGCGCGGGCGTATCCTTTTGCGGGAGCAAGCGCGGCACGGCTGGCTGGACCATGTGCAGACCTGCGCTTATGCCGATCTGAGTACGGACACGCCGGAGAATCGCGTGCTGACGGCTACGTTGCGGCTCATGCCTGCGCTGCTGGTGGGGCAAGAGGCGCCAACGGCTGTGAGGCGGGCGCGTGCGCTGCTGGGGCGGTTCGCGGGGGTCACGCCTGTACGCCGGGGCGAGGCAATCTCGCTGTTGCCCAGAGTCAATATTCACAGGCTGAACGCAGCATATAGACCGGCGCTGGCGTTGTGCGCTCTGGCTTTACGGGGGCTGACACTCAATGAGCAGGCAGGCACGCACCCTTACGTGTCCTTTTTGGTGGATATGCCTCGCCTGTTCGAGAGCTTTCTCACCAAGCGGTTGAGCAGGCTCTTGCCGCTATACGGGTTGCGGGTGGTGGCGCAGAAGCATGACTATCTGGACGAGGAGCGGAGGGTGGGGATAAGGCCGGATGTGCTGGTCTACCCACGGCGAGGAGGGGAGCCGGTGCTGGTGCTGGACGCGAAGTATCGCAGGCCTGGGGGAAGTGAGGGGGACAGCGGCCTGAACAGCGATCTGTACCAGGTGAGCGCTTACCTGGACCGCTACCGACTGAAAGAGGGCGTGCTGGTTTATCCGCGCTTCAGGGGAGATGAGGAGTCACGACTCAATCTGCGGGGCACGCCCAAGCACATCCACCTCCTGAGCCTGGACCTGAGTGCTGCCACGCCTGCTCTGCTGGACGAGGAATGCGTAAGGCTAGCCGGGGCTGTGGGAAGGTTGGCGGGTGGGCTATGATGGGGCTGTGGCGAACGTTAAATGCTATAATTATGCCTGTATGCGTAACTTCTACCTAGCTCAGCGGTTAATCCTATTGTGAGTACGCAGCCTTCCGTTCGCTCGGGTGAGGGCGAACGAGAATCTATCGCCATGCGTGAACGGGGCATCTCCAGGGCGCAACTGAGGGCAATCGCCACGCAGCCCTGGGTGTGGGTCGTGGGGTTGACAGTGGTGGGCTTTCTGCTGCGCAGGATACACCTGGGGGCAGAGTCGCTGTGGTTTGACGAGGCCGATATTGTGGCGCAGGCCCGCCAGCCCCTCGACGTGGTTATCGGGGCATTTACCCGAGCGGGGGAGAACGGCCCCCTGTACACGCTCATGCTCCATTTCTGGATGGCGCTGTATGACAACGTGCCGGGCGTGGCGCGTCTGATGCACATACTGTTCGGTCCATCGTTTGAGGCCCCGGTGCGCGGACTTGCCATGATCTTCGGCACGGCAGGCATACCGGCTATTTACGCGCTGGGGCGGCGCGTGGGCGGCGTAAGACTTGGCGTTATCGCCGCTGCCTTGCTTACGGTCAACCCGTTCGACCTGTGGTACTCGCAGGACGCGAAGATGTACACCCTGCTGGTGCTGATGACGCTTGTCACCACGCTGCTTTACTTATATGCGCTGGAGCGGAACACGAGGCTGCTGTGGGTGAGTTATGTGCTTGCTACGTGGGTTATGCTGACCTCGCACAGCCTGTCGGGGTTGGTTTTGCTGGCGCAGATGGTCGCCACGCCGTTTTTGTTGCGGGGTATAGGTCGCAAGGCGAGTGTGACGAGCGCAGATGCCACCGAATCCGCAAGCAGCCAGTTCCGTATTCCGCGCCTGATACTCTCGTTCGTGATCATCATGGCGCCCATCCTGCCGATCATCTGGCTGAGGGCGGCAGCAGTCCTGACGGGCACTATTGACACGGGCAACTGGTACGCGAGCGCATCGTTGGCGGAGATACTGCTGACGATATTCGTGAAGTTCGCGGTCAACCAGGCTGTAGCTATGCAGATTGGTAGTATAGAGATCCCGTGGGAAACGATAGGTGCTGTTGCTCTCACGGTGCTGGCGCTCGCGGGGGCATGGGCGCTTATCCGGCGACCCGGCCTGCTACGCAAGACGGAGGGGAATGGGCGGGCGGAGAGGGGCAGCGCGATGCTCGTGCTGGCACTGTGGATCGTGCCAGTGCTGGTGTTCTGGGTGGTGACGATGTTCACACCGCTGTTTCAGCCTCGCTATCTGATCATGGCTTTGCCGGCGTATCTGATCATGGCCGGGGCGGGAGTGTTGGCGCTGCGGCGCGTGAACGTGCTGCTGATGGCGGTGCCGCTTGTATTGCTTGGAGGGGCCACCGTGGCGGCGCTTACGAGCATCAACTACTCAGCTCAACCGCAAAAAGAGGACTGGCGTGGAGCGATGGCGTACGTGCAGGACCACATTCGTCTGCGTGACGTGATCATACCATTCCCGGGCTATGTGCAGACGGCAGCCAACCTTTATTACCATCCCGGCGGGCCGGATCTTGTCCCTGAGCGGCCTATTAGCACAATTAGCAGCCTGAGCACCGCGAACTACGGACAGCGGGAGATGGAGGACGAGCTACGCAAGCTGATTACGTGTAATGAGCGGGTATGGCTGGTGGTGTCGCCTGTGCGCGCGGCACAGGAAGATCCGCAGAACAGGGTTTTGCAGTGGTTCCAGTACAACTTCGCGACGTTCGACACGCAGGTGTTCAACGGGGTGACGGTGTATGGCATAGCCTTCAACAGCGTGTTTAACTGCTGGTCGCCGAACCCGACTTATCCGGAGGAGCACACCTTTGAGAACGGCATACAGTTCCTGGGCTATATATATGAATTGCGCGACCAGTCGGATAAGCCGGTGCAGAAGGACGCTTCAAACCTGCCGCTCACGCTGTTCTGGCGCACAAGCACAAAGCTGACTGAAGACTATGACGTTCGCATCAAGGTGATGGACCCGGCAGGCAAAGTGGTCAAGGACGAGACGCTGGGGCCACTCAACGGATATTATCCCACCAGCCGCTGGCCGGTGAATATTACGCTTATGGACTACCGCGACCTGCGATTGCCGGGGGGCCTCACGCCGGGGAATTATACGGTCACTGTGCAGTTGTACCCGAAGGGGGGAGCGTCCCAGCCGTTGCAGGTACGGGGCGAAGGCACGGATACGATAGTGTTCAAGCAGCCGCTTAAGGTCGTGCCCTGGACGCCCTGATCTTGCTCGACTTTTCGCACTTTATGGTATTATGATTAGCGTATTTCGCCGGAAGCCTTTTATCGAACGGGAGAGGTCATGATCAAGATTGAGAACCTGAGCAAGACGTATGAGGACGGCACGAAAGCGCTGCACAATATCAACCTGACCGTGCCTGACGGGCAGTTCCTGGTGATAATTGGGCTGTCGGGATCGGGAAAGTCGACGCTGCTCAGGTGCATCAACGGGCTCATCAAGCCGACATCGGGGCAGGTGTTAGTGGATGGCGAGAACATTACGACGGCCAGCACAGCCCAGCTTCGCAAGATACGCCTGAAGATCGGCATGATCTTCCAGCAGTTCAATTTGGTCAGGCGCTCGTCGGTAATGACGAACGTGCTGACCGGCAGGCTGGGGTACAAAAGCTCGATGTCCTCTCTCTTTCACCGCTTCAACCAGGAAGACTATACGCTGGCCATGCGCAATCTCGAACGGGTGGGCATCGTCCAGAAAGCAACCGCACGAGCCGACCAGTTATCGGGAGGACAGCAACAGCGCGTAGGCATCGCGCGGGCGCTGATGCAAAACCCGCGCTATATGCTCGCCGACGAGCCTGTGGCATCGCTGGACCCGGCGACTTCACACTCGGTGATGAAGTATCTCGAACAGATAAATAAGGAAGACGGCATTACAGTGCTGTGCAACCTGCACTTCCTGTCGCTGGCGCGCAGGTACGCAACCCGCGTTATCGCTCTAAGGAACGACGGGGAAGGCGGCGAGATCGTGTTTGACGGGGGCGCGCTCGAGATTGACGAGCGCAAGTTCCGCGAGATCTATGGAGAGGACGCGGTAGAAGTAGAGATCGGCCCCAGGGATGGGAAAGTAGCGCCGGACAGGACCCTGGCACCACTCTAGGTTTTGGGGTGGGGCGGGGCAAGGGCGAAAAAGGAAATCAGACTAGGAACTCGATGGAGGGCGTGAATGGCAGTAATTGATGAATCGGTGACAAAGCAGAAGCCAGGGTCGATGCCGGATTCTGCGCGGCCTGTCATCAAGCCTCCCAGGCCGGTATTTCTGCGCTCGTGGGTAGCACTGGTAGCCCTGATCGTGATAGTTGCGGCCGAGATTACCGGCTGGCAAGTGGCGGAGATAAACCCGCCTCTGCTGGTGCAGAAGTGGGGCGAGTTCACAAGCAGGTTTGGTGAGCTGCTGGCACCGGATATTGTAGCGCAAGACCAGAAGCAATTGCAGGTGCCGCTGCCTATCGTGGGCGCGGACAAGCCGCCTGCACAGGTAAAAGAAGCGACCGTACAGGCTCCAATAACCACAATTATCAAGAAAGCGGGTGGCAATGAGAACCCGGCAGCGCCAGGGACTACTGAGAATGTCTTCAATGTCACTTTGACCGCGGACGCTGGCCAGGTTGTGGCGGGGCAGACGCTGACTGTAACGGGCAAAGGGTTCAGGCCCAACACCGACGGCGTCATAATCTGGCAGAGCACGGGAACCAACACGTCAAGCCAGCAAATCGGCACGTTTAAGGCTGATGGAAACGGAGAGTTCAAAGTTCAGGCGCAGGTGCCGAACGACAAAGACCGGGTGACGAATGCGTACAACTACCCGAACAGTCTGTACGCCACCCAGAATTGGAGCTTCGGCAATCTTTATTTCAGCGATACACTGGGGCTGGTGTTAGGCAAGATACTTGAGACGATCTTCATCGCTCTGATGGCAACCAGCTTTGCTATCGTGATCAGCTTGCCGATAAGCTTTCTGGCTGCACGTAACCTGATGCCCCGCAATTTCATAGGCACAACGATTTATACGCTGGCGCGTACTGTGCTTAACATATCCCGGTCTATTGAGGCGTTAATCCTGGCGGTCATATTTGCGGCGACGGTGGGGCTTGGTCCGTTCGCGGGGGTGTTGTCGCTGACGGTGTATGCTATTGCCTCCCTGGGCAAGTTCTACTCGGAAGCGATCGAGTCAATTGATCCGGGTCCACTGGAGGCGATCACTGCGACAGGGGCGAACCGATTGCAGGTGATCACGTACGCAGTAATCCCGCAGTTTATCCCGCAGTTCATCGGGTTCACGCTTTATATGTGGGACAGAAGCGTGCGTGCTTCGACGATCGTAGGGTTCGTGGGCGGCGGTGGTATCGGATTCCTGCTGGTGCAGTACATCAACCTGTTGCAGTTCCACCAGGCAGGCACGGCCATCTGGGCGATAGCTGTGGTGGTCATAATCATGGACTGGGCGTCAGCCAGGATACGAGCAAGGGTTATTTAGGAAGAACGGCTAGCAAACTGCTTCCCGAGATGGCTCTCACAACAGTCTGCGCGATTCCTTGATGGATCGCTTTGTTGCCTAAGTCACCTTATACCTGGGGCTCACTATCTTCCATCGTGCTCGCGTCACCTCGCAGATAACTCGTTACAGCATCCTGATCTCGCAAATCGACTACCCGGTCGGACCACCAATCGACCAACATGAGATTGTAGCGCTCGCCCATAGTGTGAAGTGTCTCAGCGAGGCGTGTAATCGCTGCTTCTGCTTCCTCGTCCGGGGGTACGAGATTAAGCTGGGTTATGGTGCTGCCTTCATTGTTGCCATAGAATACGCCTGAGCGCAGAGCTCTGGTCCCGAACGCGAATGAAAGCTGCAAGGTCTCCACATAGGTACCATAGCCCGACTGCACCGTATCAGCTTCCGGCAGCCAGGACGCGATCAGAGCGCGCAATTCAGCCAACGGGATGTGCCTCTCGGCTATCGAATGGTGGACCTCAGGTATCATGTAAACGTCTGTCCAGCCTACGCCGGCGGAGTGGTCCTTCCCGAACTGCCTGGCCTCCTCAACGGCAACCTCGCGCCCGGCCATGTTCTCGACAGGCAACAGCTCGACCATACCCCATTCGTCTTCGTGCAGGTAGAAAGTACCGCTCATTGACTTGATTACCCGGTGCAGTTCGTCCGATACCGACGACGGACGACGGACGACGGACGACCCGCTGCAGCCATCGGTCGTCCGTCGTCCGTCGTCTAAATCGTGAACAGCATACCCTCACGGCCGGGGGTGATCTGGGCACCAAGCTCAGAGGCTAGCGCTGCCAACTCGGAGACTATTGCAGCCTCATGGTGAGGGTTGATGTGTACACATACTGTAGGAGGATAGTAGCCCTGTTTGGCGTGAAAGGCTCGAAGCTCGCTGCCGAGGGAGAGTGGGGTCATGTGGCCAACTATATTGGCCGCGCGCTCGTAGGCGCTTGCCATTGTAGTTTCGGCGATAAGGAGGTCGGGCCGGATCAGCGCCCAAGACGGATCGCCCTGCGCCCGCGTATCGGCTGTATAGAAGAAGCTTGTTCCGTCCTTCTCAATGAGGTAGCCTACTGTGGGCACGCTGTGCGACATCTCTATGGGAGTGATGGTATAGCCCAGCAGGTCGAAGGGTGCGCCTGCTTCAACCCTGTGCCAGGTGAGAGGGAAATAGGAGCCGACGTGCTCGCTCATGGTGGGCCAGAGGACGTCGTTGAAGACGTGGGCCTGCAAGGCATCCCTGGTATCGTCGATACAGTGGATATGTAGACTGCGCACCTGCCAGTTGTTATGGGCCAGGCCCACGAGGTCCTTGATGTGGTCAAAGTGCCGGTGGGTGACGATGATAGCCTCGATACGCTCCTGCTCCTCAAGGGTGAGGGCAGTGGTAAGCCCGCCGGCATCGATTGCCAGTTTCCCGTCGACCAGGATAGACATGTAGCCGATAGTGTTGCTTTGGCCCTGGTGCGCACCCAGCAGTCTTACTTCCATGATAGCCTTGCTCCTGTATGGACGAGTCGCTGATCGTAAGTCGCTGATCGTAAGTCGCTGATCGTAAGTCGCTGATCGTAAGTCGCTGATCGTAAGTCGCTGATCGTAAGTCGTAAGTCAGGCGTTGTCTGTCGTTAATCTTCGGCCAGAACGACGATGCGGTCTGCGGGTGAGAAGGTAATTGTGCTCGACTTGGCGGGGTTGACTACCACGCCCGGGTGCTGGCCGGTAGTGCTGCCGGTGAGCATGTAGCCTATCGCGCACTGGCCACGCCTGCGGGCGGCCTCCACCACAGTATAAAAGGTTAGGGGCTTGCCGGGCGCAACGTAGTCTACGGCAGGCTTCACATAGATCTCCGAGCCGTTGGAATCAAAGAGGTCGGCGAAGACGGCTTTGAGGTGCTTGTTCTCTGATGTCTGGGACAGCATCAAGCTGATGAGCTTGTCGCTCACTATGAAGTCGTCGGTCTCGGTGACTTCGGCCAGTTCGCGGTTACGGTCGTCCAGCATCTCGCTCACGATGGAGAACTTCTCGCCCACCTGTCGCTCAATGTCGCGGAGATGGAGCAGAGTTACAAGGGTGCGGGCGTCGGCTCGCTGCAAATTCAGAGTATCGGAATAGCAGAGCACAATAATGTGCTGGTATTCGTCGGGCTTGAGGGCATCAAGGGTTTTGCGGTCGGTGGTATCGCCTTCCTCGAACTTGATCTCCACGTTCTTGCAAGCGCCGCAGACGCGGTCGATTTCCCCCGCAGCATGGGGCAGGTCGGCTACTACCGTAACCAGCGAGCCGGGGGCTACGTAGTTGTCCAGCTCGTTGATGATGGCGGCGGCATGGTCGTTCCAGCCCATGATCAGTATGCGCTCGGGCGGGGCAGCGACAGGCTGCACATTCACGATGGCGCTTTCGTCGGGCGCTGGGACAGCAGTCGCCGATAATTTGATCGTGCTGTCGTCCTCGGCCACCAGGATCACTTTGTCGCCAGCCTGTATGCGCGTATCCATTGGAGGGTTCACCTTCGCGCCCTCGGCGGTGAGAAGGCCCATTACCGCGCACTTTTCGTAGGCGGCGAGGATTTCGCCGAAAGTCTTGCCCACGAAGGCAGGCTCTTCTTTCACGTAGATTTCGTCGCCATCGAAGTCGAGCAGCTCTGTATAAACCACCGATAGGCCGGTTTGCCTGCAGGCTTGGGCTATGAGGCGGGCGATGGTATCGGTGGCCTCTATGTATTGTGCTTCGTCGCCGCCGACCAGGCGTGCGGCCTCCATATTCCTGTCGTCGCGGATGACGGCCACGATGTGGTAGGGGTCTTTGCGCCTGCGCGAGCCATTGGTGAGGGCGAGGACAGTCTTGATAACCTGGGAGTCTGGGTCATCATCGGTGGGGGAGAGGACAATGATGGACTTCGAGGTCTGTGGGTTGGCGATATCGAGGTCGTCGAGGTCGAGGGGGCTGCCGGTTCTGCAGACTACGCGCATTTTGCCGGTGTTGCCCACTTTAGCGCGTACCTCGTCTTCCATCTCCACCTTATCCTTGTCGGCCAGGATCACCACGCAGGATTTGGGCTCGCTTTCGTTGGCGACTTTGAGCTCGCGGAGGATAGTGAATACCTGATCTGACCACCCGAGGATAAGGGTATGGCCCTGTTCAAGGACCAACGACCGGCCTTTGCGGAGATCGTCCAATTTGCCTTCGACGCCGGAGGTGAGGACACCAATAAGGGTGCTGACTATGAAGATGCCACCGATGGTAACACCTAGCATGGTGAGGAGGAAGAGGGGGTGGCCGGTGTCGCCGCCCATGGTGCCGGGGTCGAGGGTGCGGAGGAGGCTACGCCAGAAATCGCCGACGAAATCCCCGGTCGGTACGTTGGCGCCGTCGTCGCCACCCAGGATGGACCTGAGGAGCATAATCACGAGGGCCACCAGGATTACCATTACAAGGGAAATGATACCCAGCCACATAACCAGGGCAGGCGTACCCCTCGACAGGGTATTGTCGAAGGCGTAGCGCAAGCGCTGGCGGAACGTGATGTCTCTCACAAGAAACCTCCATCAGCAACGACACAATAAATTGAAAGCCCCGCATAAAGCGAGGCTCCGTGGTAGCGCATAGGGGATTCGAACCCCTGATCTCCTCCTTGAGAGGGAGGTGTCCTAGGCCGCTAGACGAATACGCCATAGCACACGTGCCTTTTAGTTTATCAGATCCCGATCTCAGGTGTCAAGCCTGAGCAGTTGCATTGCGCGGCAGGCCGGTGCCTTGATCGGGGAGTTGCCGGAGTGATACAATAACAGAGTCCCGTACGATCGCGAGCCTCCCATCGCTACTATATAGCAGGTGAACGGGGTGCCGTCACCAGGACAAATTCATACACCGGCAAAGGAGCCTCGATAATGTTCATTAGAGATATTCTGCAGAAACGTGGCATTGTTCTAATTCCTATGGTCATGCTGGCGGTGGCGTTGGCGGTATCACCCGCTCTAGCTGCTACGGCCAATGTGTCCCTGACACGGGTCAGCACGGACCCTTATACCAACAGCAGTAGCCAGCATCAGACCGAACTGGAGCCGGATACTTTCACGCACGGGTCCACTACCGTCGGCGCGTTCCAGGTGGGGCGCTTCTTCGACGGTGGATCATCTAATATCGGCTGGTCTACTACTACGGATAACGGCGCGAGTTGGATACACGGCTTTGTGCCGGGCATCACGATTTTTGCGACGCCTCCCGGCCCTCACCAGAGAGTGAGCGATCCATCTGTCGCTTATGATGCGTCGCACGGGGTGTGGATGATTCTGTCGTTGGCGCTGGAAGGTGCGGGCGCTGGGTCAGACGTGGTGGTTAATCGCTCCACGGACGGCGGTATTACGTGGCAGAACCCTGTCGACGTGCATGTCCAAAATGGGCTTGACAAGACGTGGGTAGCGTGTGATTCGTGGGCCTCAAGCCCTTATTATGGACATTGCTACGCCGAATGGGACGACAACTTTGGTGGTAATACAATACAGATGAGCACCTCGACTGACGGCGGGCTCACCTGGGGCGCACCGAAGCAGACGGCTGATTTTGCCAGCGGGCTGGGCGGCCAACCGCTCGTGCAGCCGAGCGGGCGCGTGATCGTGCCTACGAGCGCCAACTTTGGGGGCATCCTTTCGTTCGTTTCGACGGATGGCGGCAACAACTGGGGCAGTAGCGTGAACGTGGCAAACGTGACTGACCATGGAGTAGCGGGTAATCTGCGCACCGAGCCTATGCCTTCAGCAGAAATGGATCCGCAGGGCAAGGTGTACGTTGTGTGGCAGGACTGCCGCTTCCGTTCGGGTTGTTCATCGAACGACATAGTGATGAGCACGTCCACGAACGGGACCACGTGGTCTGCGGTGACGCGCATTCCTATAGACGCGGTAGGCAGCACCGTGGACCACTTCATACCGGGGATCGGGGTTAATGTGCATATACTCAAGAACAGGCCATCTGCTCAGATAGGTCTTACCTACTATTACTACCCGACGGCTAACTGCAGCACATCTACCTGCCAACTCAGTGTGGGATTCGTTTCGTCGAACGACGGCGGGGCCAGCTGGACCGCGCCAGTCCAGGTGGCGGGTCCGATGACGGTTACCTGGCTTGCGCTCACCAACCAGGGCTATATGGTGGGCGATTACATCTCGACTTCCATAGGCAACGATGGCAAGGCGCACACGGTCTTCTCGGTAGCCAACGCGCCAACGGGAAGCGTGTTCGACGAGGGTATGTACTCTCCGACGAATAGCCTTCCGCTGGACACCCTGGGCCTCAGGATAAGGGCCGGTGGGGAAGTAGCTGTGCCGGGCGCGGCTTCGGATCACCCGCCGCTGAAGATGCTGCCAACAGCGCACTAGGTGCGTAGACGACGGACGGCAGACGACGGACGACCAGGTGCGTTGTCTGCCAGGGCTGTGTCAAAGTCGAGTTTCGACCCCCACCCCCACCCCCGGCCTCGCCCCTCGCCAGGGGGCGGGGAGTAAGAACGAAAGCCGGGGAAGTAGGAAGCGCTAAGCGCTTCCTACTTCCCCAAACCCCTTACTTAGAGGAGTGACCGGCGACTTTGACACAGCCCTGGGCGGCACCAGGGTCCATTTCTATTCCCTGCTGGAGAGCAATCAGGACAAGCCGGCACCACTCACCCCGTCCCCTCTACCCATTGCCATGAGGAGAGGGGAGTATTAGATGAGGCATTGGAGACACCCCGGCACCCGCAAGCGGGTACCCAATCAAGGGAGTACCCCTGCACCCCCTTCCGAAGAATGAATTGACCATGGTGCCGCCGCACCGCCACCCACCCACACTCTTGCAGAGCCAGTTGGTCGCCTACCGGCCGGAAGATCCGGAGAAGCATTACTACCCATGATCAGTGACATGGCCGTTTATCCCGCGGGGTGGGTGGGGGCCCTCTCGCTCTTTACAGGCGCTGCTTCAACCTGAACGGCATCCTTTTGCGGCCGTAGTATAGAAGCTACTACCGAGAGCGCCAGCACAGCCACCACTACACCGAGCGACAAGAGCGTCGGTATTTGTACCACGCTGCTAGCCAGCATCTTTATGCCGACAAAGACCAGGATCAACGAGAGGCCCAGCTTCAGGTAGTGGAAGCGGTGCATCACTCCCGAGAGCGCGAAGTATAGCGAGCGCAGGCCCAGGATCGCGAAGACATTGGATGTGTAGACGATGAACGGGTCGGTGGTGATCCCGAAGATGGCGGGCACCGAGTCGACAGCGAACATCAAGTCGGCCGACTCCACCATGAGCAAGGCAACAAAGAGAGGAGTGGCATACCGGACCTTGCCGAGCGTTACGAAGAACCTGTCGCCGTGATAGCTGTCGGTGACGGGAGCTACACGCCTGAAGAGCTTTACAAGTGGATTGGCATCAGGGCGCAGGCCGGTCTCCTTCTGCAGCGCCATTTTGGCCCCCGACAGGACGAGGAGCGCGCCGAAGACGTAGATGACCCAGTGGAACTGCTCTATGAGGGCTGCGCCCAAGCCAATCATCACTGCACGCATCACGAGCGCGCCCAGGATGCCCCAGAAAAGGACCTTATGCTGGTAGCTGGACGGTATGGCGAAGTAGGAGAAGATCAGCAGGAAGACGAAGATGTTGTCCACGCTGAGGGACCACTCTATCAGGTAGCCGGTCAGAAACTCAAGGCTCTGCTGGCCACCGCTGAATAGATAGACACCTCCCGCGAAGAGGAGCGCGAGGCCAACCCAGACACCGCTCCAGGTAAGAGCCTCCTTCACATTTACTTCGTGTGCTTTGCGGTGGAAGACCCCCAGGTCCAACACCAGCATAATTACCATGAAAAGACCGAAACCTACCCACAGCCACAATGGATCAACGAACATGGTTAGTGTTACCTCCCGTTATGTGGCGGACACAAAAAACGAGACCGCCACGGCAAAAACTGTCGTGGTGGTCTCGCCACAAGTGCTGCACACTTCTCTACGGGCCGAGAGCCGCAACATGGGCTCTGTACTGACGGCCTGTAGACCCGGTAAACCGGGAGGCTACTCCCCAACCATTACTCAAGCCTATTATAAGGTAAGCCGTGCCTGGTGTCAAGCTGGCTAGCTGACGGGCAGGGTCTATTCATTCTCGCGCGGCAGTGTAGAAATTCGGCCAATTACGGGTGCAATAGTAGCGAGAACAGCCACCTTGTTATCACATCACACAACACGGCAACTTCCAGAGGAAGAACAATGCGCTAAAATCATGAGCAACGGTGAGCAATAAATGAGAATGACTAGACCCTG
>JBBRDO010000089.1:0-19522 GCA_038203825.1 Chloroflexia bacterium
CACACCTACAAAGTGTATTGGCCTAAAGCGGAAGTTAGCCTGTCCACTACACAAGGTAGGATGCGTATCAGCTTCACCGTGCCGCCTTATGCGCTTAGATATATAGGCAATCCGACTGCTACTGCCGACCTTCTCTACCGCAAGGGTAGTTTCTGGTTGCATATCGTAGTCAGCTTGAAAGATAGTGAGTTTGTCGCTAGTGAGCAGGTCATTGGCGTAGACCTGGGTCTCAACAGGCCCGCCGTCACTTCGGAGCGCGCCTTCCTGGGTAAGCGCGGGTGGAAGGATGTTGATAAGCGATACTTCAGGCTCAAGCGTGCGTTGCAATCGAAAGGATCGAAGTCGGCTCGCCGCCATCTGCGTAAGTTGGCTGGCAAGCAACTGCGATTCCACCGCGATTGTGACCACGTATTGTCTAAGCGTATCGTTCAGTCGGCTATTCCTGGGGCTACTATCGTTGTTGAAAACCTTACAGACATCCGCCAACGCGCTCGCTTCCGCAGGGGAGAGGGGCAAAGACGGTTGCACGCATGGTCTTTCAGGCAGTTGCGCTCCTTCTTGGAGTACAAGACCAAAGAAGCGGGTATGTGCGTGGTCGCAATAGACCCTCGGCACACGAGCCAGACCTGCTCTAACTGTGGTTTTCAACATCGTAGTAACCGCCGCTCTCAATCTCTTTTCCTTTGTCGCTCGTGCGGCTATTCGCTAAACGCGGACTTGAACGCTTCCAGGAATATCCATGATAAACACCTTGTAGCTCTCGGTATACCCTTGGGTTACGGGCCGCAGTCAAGCGGCCTATCGTCTCAAGCTCCGGCTTAGGGACAAGCCCCCGGATTTATCCGTGCGGTACTTGACACTTTCCAACGGCTCGTCTCGCTGACGAGATCAAGCCGTGCCTCCTTTCATTCTGCTTGCCGGTTGCCCGCTGCTTTTTTTCCATGACGAAATCAGGCAGATCGTGTGCACTACACGTCTGCACAGGATTCTTACCTAATCAGGATATCTCTATTGGATTAAAGTTAGAGAAGAGAATAATTAAGAATTGGTGATGGTTGGCGCGTACTGCTCAATCAGAGCCAGCAGTTCTTCCATATCGAACGGCTTGGGCAAGAATGCGTTCGCCTGGTATTTCTTCATCTGTGCGGGGGTGGGCTTGACCGCGCCTGAAATGACTATGATGGGCACACCGGTCATGTGCTCCTCCAACCACTCGGCCACGTCCCAGCCCGTCGCGTCGGGCAGATTAATATCGAGGATCATCAGGTTGGGCTTGACGCTCATCTCGTCAATGGCCTTGCGAAACGTCGGTGCCTCGAAGACCATGTACTTCGCGGCACGCAGGTTGCGGGTGATTATGCTGCGCAGCAGATCGTCGTCCTCGACCACCAGTACAAATAGTTGTTGAGCCATTATCTTTCCTTGCTCCTTAGTCTTTTAGTTGGAACGCCCGATTACGTAGTCAAGTCACTGCTTACCGGCTGCGGGATTGGCAGCGTGAAGGTGAAACAGGCACCGCCGCCCGGGCGGTTGGCGGCGCTCACTTTGCCGCCGTGCGCCTCTACTATGCCTTTGACGATGGACAACCCCAGTCCGAGTCCATGCACACCCTTCGTTTTGCGGTCGGCCCGGACACGGTAGAAGCGGTCGAATAGCTGTGGTAGCTGGGCCGGCGGTATGCCCGCGCCCTCATCGGCGACTTCCACTTCGAGCATATTGGCGCGCCGCCTTGCAGAGATGTGGATAGGTGTGGAGGGCGGCGTGTATTTGAGGCAGTTTTCCAGCAGGTTAGTCAGCGCTTCGTCTATTTCCACTTCGTCCATAGGCACTTCAGGCAACCCGGGCTCGATGCGCGTATCCACGGCGTGCTCACTGAGGCGCTGCTGTAAGCGTTGTAGCACGTTGTCGATCACTGCCCCTATGTGGTGCGGTTTCTTTTCGGGGCGCATACGCCCTTCTTCTATACGCGATACGTCGAGCAGATTGGACACTATGCGATTGATATGGTCGGTTTCGCCCGATATGGCGTGGAGGAAGGCCTGGCTATCCTCGTCATCCCACACCATCTTCGGGTTTAAGAGGCTGGTGGCAGCGGTCTTGATCGAGGTGAGGGGTGTGCGCAGGTCGTGGGCCACCGCAGACAGCATAGCCACGCGCAACTCATCGGTGCGCCGCAGCACCTCGGTCTGCACGGCAGCCTGCTGCAGCCGGGCGCGCTCTATAGCAGTCTGCAGGCTCTCGACAAACGAGTTCACCAGCCTGCTTTCCTCGTCGCCCAGGCGCTTCTTGGGGTCGGGGAGGGTCAGCAGGAGGGTGCCGGTGGCGCGGTCACCCCTGGTGAGCGGCACGCGCACAACGGTGGCGGCGCTTTCCTGTCCCTCATCGCTTTCAACACCCACATCCTCGGCTTCCGCGCTATGAGCCGACACGACACCCAGCCCGCCCGGGTCGTCAAGCTCTATGTCGCACGCGGAGAGGCCCAGTACGAGCCGCAACTGGCCTGCCACCTCGTCGAGCAGAGCGCCCAGGTTGTGCTGGCGGTTTATAGTCTCGCTCAACACATAGAGCGTGCTTTCTATGAGCTCTCCACGGCGGGCATCGCTCGCTTCGCGCCGTAATCGTGCCACAAGCTGGCTGGTGAGGGTTGCCAATGCCAGGAAGATCGCGAGCGCAAGGGCATCCTGAAAGGCCGCAACGGTGAAGGAGAAGATCGGCTGGATGAAGAAGAAGTTGGTAGCAAGAACGGCCGTCGCCGAGGCCACAATGCTCTGCGCCAGCCCCCAGCCGACGGCTACCGCCACCACGACAACCATATAGACCAAATAGATACTGCCCAGGCTCAGGATTGAGCGAGCGAGCCACATGATGCCCGTAGCCGTCGCCACTCCGAGCAAAGCAGCGGCATAGCCCAGCGGATCGTACCAGCGTGGGCGTGCAATCGACCTGAAGGGCAGCGTAGCCAGGTCTCGCATGGCCATAGGAGCGTTGTGCGTTTGAGTTACCCCGTCGTCTGCAATCCGGCAGCTATGCCGTTGATGCTGTGGTGTACTGCGTCAAGAAGATCGTCGCGCTGTGACAGGGGCGCGTCATCAGGCAATGCCCTGTAGCGGCGCAAAAGCTCTATCTGAGCTATGTGTAGGGCGTCGACATAGGGGTTGCGCAGCTTGATCGAACGCGCCAGTATGGGCGACCTCTCAAGCAGCTCTTTTTGCCCCGTCACCGCCAGCACCGCCTCTACAGTGCGGTTGTACTCCTGTGCTATCTCGTCGAACAGACCTGCTTTGTCACCTGCCAACACTGCATAGCGCCTGCCTGTAGCCATGTCGGCAGTGCCGAGGCTGTACTGGGCGTTATCGATAGCCATCCCAAAGAAGGCCCATGCGTGATACATCTTTTGCAACTGCCCAAGGCCACCTCTTGCTATCTCGTCCGCGAGCGCGCTACCCAGGCCGAACCAGCCAGGCAGGTTGCAGCGCGTCTGAGTCCAACTGAAGACCCATGGTATCGCCCGCAGGTCCTCAAGCTCGATATTGTCCACCGGGCTACCTACGCGGCTCACGGGGCGGGAAGCCAGGTTGAGCGTGCCAAGCTCGGGGAAAGGTGTAGCCTTCCGGAAATACTCTAGGGCGCCGGGGCTTTCTTTTATGAGACGCTCGTAGCGCCGTTGTGCGACCTCCGACATTCTCTGCATGGTCGCGACCCAATCTGCGTCAGGCTCATGGCCCTCACCCGGCATGGAACCAATAGAGGACACGAGCAGAGCGTGGATCACCTGCTCGAAGTGACGCTCAGCTATGGGCAGGCGTCCGTAACGGGCGAATATGACCTCTCCCTGCTCGGTTACTTTCAGGTTGGGCAGGCGAGCATCGGGAGGCCGCGCGATTATGGCGCGCCCGGTGGGACCACCCCCTCGCCCGACTGCGCCCCCTCTACCGTGGAAGATCACAATCTCTACAGCGGCGTCGCGGGCGGTTTCGGCAAGCATCTCCTGGGCATTATGGGTCTGCCAGGTGGCGGCCAGATAGCCGCCGTCTTTGTTGCTATCCGAATACCCAACCATCACTTGCTGGCGATTGCCTCGTGCCTCAAGCGCCGCCCGGTAGGCAGAGCTGGCATAGAGGGTCTTCATGATGCCGCCGCAAGCCTCGAGCTCGTGTATCTGCTCAAAGAGAGGCACGACGTCCAGCTTTACTTCGGCCCTGGACCCTTCGCCCGCCCACTGGTATAGTCCAGCCTCGCGGGCCAGGAAGAGCACAGACAGAACATCGCTGGCGGCGCGCGCCATGGATACAATGCAGGTTTGGCACGCTCGCGGATCGCCCATCTGCTGGATGTCGCGCATCGCTCTGAAAGTGTCGAGAACTTCGCGTGTGGGCACAGATAGAGCCTGCGGCAGCAATGATAAGGGCGGGCCCGCCAGCATCCCTTCGAGCGTTTCGAGTCTTGCTTCGTAGTCGAGCGCGTCAAAGCCTGGCATACCCACCAGCCCCAGCATTTCGGCTATCGCTCCGGTATGCCTGTCGGCATGCTGGCGAATCTCAAGCTCGGCCAGGTAGAAGCCGAATACCTGCACGCGCCTTATAAGGTCGAGCAGGGGACCGCAAGCGATCCTGTGGCCGCCGTACATCTCCAGGCTGGCACGCACCAGGTCCAGATCGGCCAGCAAATCAACAGGAGCGAGATATCCTCCGCGCTCGACCGAGTCGGTGCGCCGCAGTCTCTCTGCGATGAGGCCGAATTTGCGCCTGTAAGGCTCGTCTGACCACCTGCGCACAGGCTGCAACCCCATTTCCTCCAGGTCTTTCTCGATCGAGGACAGGAGATCGGCCGAACACCCCACCAGCCGCGCCGAGATGCTGAAGTCGCGTCCCAGCCCTCTTACTTCGCTGCGGTAGCGTTGCAGCACAGCCGAGCGCGACATACGCGCCGCCGCCCGTGTTACGTCGGGCGTGACGGCGAGGTTGCCGTCGCGGTCGCCACCCACCCAGGTTCCAAAGCGCAAGACGGGCGGCAGGTCACCCGGTTTCGCCACACTCTCGCCGTAGGATGTCTCTACCGCACGCTCGATAAAGCGCTGCACGGTGGGCACCACATCGTAGACGTTGCCCGTCATGAAATAAAGCACGTTACGCACTTCGTCCAGCACTGTGGGACGATCGGCACGGGTTTCGGCGGTCTGCCAGATGAGGGTGACGCGATTGCGAAGATCGTCCAGCGCCGCCTCACGGGTGGGGCCGGGGGGCAAGCCGTCGAGGCGCGCGATCAGAGTTGCTGCGTGTTCCAGGTGCTGCAGCAGGGTGCGCCTTCGCGCTTCGGAGGGGTGGGCCGTAAAGACGGGGTGTACGTCCAGATGGCGCAAAGTAGAGAGGAGAGTCTGGGCCTCCACGCCCTCATTGTGCAGGGTTTCTATGCCCGCCGCTATTGATTCGCGCAGGGGGCGCTCCACCTGTTCGCGCTCAAGCAGGGTGCGAGAGCGATGGTGCTGTTCTGCCAGGTTGATCACGTGGAAGTAAACGCTGAAGGCGCGAACAAGCTGCTGCAATCCTGCCGTGGATTGGCGCTGCACCCAGTCGAGAAGCGCATGTTCCTCTTGCGGGCTGGCCTGATCGCTCGACCTCATATTGATCGCGGTCGTGCGCATATATTCTACCGCGTTGAACAGGCCCTCACCGCCCTGCTCGCGAAGGATAGTGCCAACCAGAGCGCCAAGCAAGCGCACATCGTCCCTGAGCCGGTCAGTTGCCGGTGCGTCCTGCCCGGCGGAATCCGCCATACGCCCGGCTAAATCAGTTGTGCTGTCTATTGTTGGCATATGTGTCGCGGTGCGAGCTGGGCAATTATCCTCTACTGATTAGTTTACTCCTTTGCTATTACTTCGTCACCTCTTCATACGCCCGGTGCCTGGTGATATATTTGTCGCGACAAAAACACCCGCCGGGTTGCTATGTCCCGCGGGTGTTATTCCAACTGGAGCACGGGCCACTACCTGCGCAGTTGCGAAGTTGCGGCTATGTACACTATCTTGCTGATTTGCGCCCTGGTGGCGTTGTTCTCTGGCAGGAAGTAGGGCTTGTTCCGAGGGCCGCACGGTCCTGCGGGCGCTATCCCACACGGGTAGCCCGCCAGGACGCCGTGGGCCGCCGCCGTTTCCACGTACCGGTAGAAGGTGGACCCCTGCGCTACGTCCTCGAAGGTGTTATCGGGGGGATTGAGCAGCGTCCAGTGAACGGGGTCGGCGTGGATGGCGGCCAGCACCGCGATCTTGGCGACCTGCGCGCGCGTCACGTTGTTGCCGGGGCGGAATGTGTTGTCGGAATAGCCGTTGATGAGGCCGTTATTATAGGCGGTCTCTATGTAGTCGTAGAAGGTCGAGCCTTGAGGCACATCCGAGAAGTGCGGCCCGCCCGTAGTGTCGATGGGCAGGGCGAACGCCAGCACCACGATCTTGGCAACCTGGCCCCTGGTGGTGTAGTTTTGTGGCTTGAAGCAGGTGGCGCCCTCAGCAGAGCAGGGAGGAGAAGTGTTGTAGCCGTTGATGACGCCCCGGCAGAACATCCACTGCACGTACGGGTAGTCCCAATCGGCAGGGTGCACGTCCTCGAACGTGAGCACACATTCCGTGGGGCTGGCGGTCGGTGAGAGCGACATGGTAGGCGTAGAGGTCGCCCCTTGCGTGCCTGTGCCCACTGCGGTGCCTGTCGGCATAATTGTCGGGGTGTTCGTGCTTACCGATGTAGCGACGGGGGTGGCAGTAAAGGTAGCGGCGGTGCCCGTGCCCATGGGGGTGAGCGTTGGCGTCGCGGTGTCGGTTGGTGTCAAGGTGGGAGTGATGCACGGCGAGGTGAAGTGCTCCACCAAAGTCGAACTATCAAGTGAAGTGTAATAGTCTCCCACAGCCCAAACATCACCTGCTGATGCCGCTGCAACTGAATTCAGTTCATTGAGAGACTCGCTTGCGTTTGGACTGCCCACTACAGACCAGGCTGTGCCGTCCCAATGCTCCACCAGGCTTCTCGCCACATTGTTCGTCACCATGTTTCCCACAGCCCAAACATCATCGGCTGATATCGCAGTTACTGCAACAAGTTCATCCCTTATAGGACTGGGGTCGGGGCTATAAACCACGGACCACGACGTGCCGTCCCAGTGCTCGATGAGAGTGCTTACAGATGTGTTGCCCCCATTCCAGCCTACAACCCATACATCGGTGGCTGATATTGCTGATACTCCCATGAGGTAATTTTGATCCGCGCCCACATTAGGACTCTGGATTATTGACCAGGCTGTGCCGTCCCAATGGAGCACCAACGTCTGCCATACGCCACTGCCGGCACCGCTGCGCTCGAAGCCTACGGCCCAAGCATCATTAGCAGAAGACGCGAAGACCCCATGAAGGACATTATCGCCCACGCCCACATTGGGACTGGGCATAAGTGACCAGGTTGTGCCATCCCAATGCTCTATCAGGGTTTGGGACCTAGTGTCAGAGTAACCCCCCACTGCCCATATATCGTTGGCTCCGGAAGCCGATATAGCCCACAGAAAACCACGATTAACGGGAGGAGCGACCGGCGATACAACCCAGCCTGTGCCATCCCAGTGTTCTATCAGGGTCTCAATGGTGCCTGCAACAGCGTTATCTCCCACGGCCCACACATCATCTGCGGATATTGCCATTACGCCGTTGAGTTCGTTGGTTCCCGAACCGACATTGGGGCTGGTCACAACAGACCAGGTGGTGCCGTCCCAGTGTTCTATTAGCGTCTGCTGAGTGCTGAAAGGACCGTGATTCCCCACCGCCCATATGTCATTAGCACTCAGGGCTGACACTGACGTAAAATTGTTGCTGTGCTGGTCGGCGTTGGGGCTAGGCACCACCACGCCCACAATGGCACACGGGTCGGGCGTAGCGGTGGCTACGGGGGTGTCGGTTGGCGTCAAGGTGGGCGTGTTACATGGCGAGGTGAAGTGCTCCATCAGCACCAGGCTGTCCGATGGAGCATAGTAACCTCCAGCCATCCAAATATCGCTAGCAGATACGGCTGCGACCGCATTTAGCTGGTTGTCGTCCGGCCCGTCGTTGGGGCTTGACACCACCGACCAGGCCACGCCGTCCCAGTGCAGCACCAACGTCCTCTCTACAGAGCCTACCACCATGGAACCTACAGCCCAGACGTCGTCAGCGGATATGGCAGTTACTCCATTGAGATAGTTACCTACAGAACTGGGATGTGGGCTGGATACTACAGACCAGGCCGTGCCATCCCAATGCTCGGTTAGTGTTCGATGCACACTATTGACTGAATAAGTCCCTACCGCCCAAACATCGTCCGGCGATATTGCCGATACGCCCAGCAGGATGTTATCGCTCGTGCCGACGTCGACACTTGGCACCACCGACCAGACTGTGCCATTCCAGTGCTCCACGAGCGTTTGGTATCCATTACTCTCTTGATGAAATCCTACCGCCCATATATCATTGGCCGACAGAGCGGATACGGACAGAAGAATGTTGTTTCCTGTACCCACATTAGGGCTCGGTATGACAGACCACGTAGAGCCGTCCCAGCGCTCAATCAGGGTCTGCCAGGTGCTACTATCGTTCGAGTAGCCCACTAGCCACACGTCGCTGGAAGATAGGGCCGAGACCCCCAACGATTCTCCCGAACTGATTGACGGGTCGAGGGCCGACATTGTCCAGGCTGTCCCATCCCAGTGTTCGGCC
This sequence comes from Chloroflexia bacterium, assembly GCA_038203825.1. Lineage (GTDB taxonomy): Bacteria > Chloroflexota > Chloroflexia > QHBQ01 > JADMIH01 > JADMIH01. The sequence goes on from JBBRDO010000089.1 coordinate 8,726, forward strand.
AGTACATTGGAGGAATTACCAGTGTGGTACATGCCTGCAGCCCACACATCGTTATGGGATATTGCTGCAAGCCCAGTAAGTTCATTATCCCCCGAACCAACATTGGGGCTCGGCACTACAGACCAAGCCGCACCATCCCAGTGCTCGGTCAGCGTGCGGTTTGCATTAGCAACAACGTCGCGATACCGGCCAGCAACCCATACATCACTGGGAGATCCCGCAACCAGGGTATTGAAAAGGCTTAGAGATGAGGATAACGGCGGGGTGTCCACAACAGCCCCCACCAGCGCACACGGGTCGGGCGTGGCGGTGACCGACGGAAGGTTAGACGGCGCGCCTTGCGCGGGCAAGCCCGCGAAGGCCACGCTGCCCGTTAGCAGAAGGCCGAACAACACGGCCGCCATGATAGCGAGCACGCTGAATGATCGCCTCGATAGGCGCGGCTGTGGTGTTGGCTGTGTCGTCGGTGGCATATACCCTTTGCTCCTCGCTGCCGGTGGCGCGAACGGATTCCGCGGCTTACTCTTGCGACACCACGAAATCGGACAGTAATGTAGCTACAACGAGCATAGCACTATGAGCTGTCACCGTCAATCGTACTTATGTACTGCCTGCGTGTTAACTCCGGGTATACTTTCGCGTTGTAGTTGCTGCCCGCCCCGGTGTCTAATATTGAGCAGGAACGCCCTGGGGATGTTATCATGGCCCGGACGAGAGTCACAGGGAAAACCAACCCTATGCTGATCAAAGGACATTGCGGGTGGTTGCTTCCCACACAAATGGCAGGAGAGAGAACACCCATGGAACAAAACAAACGCGGCTTCAGTTCGATTGACGAGTATATCGCCACCTTTCCCGAAGATAGACAGGCGCTCCTTGAGGCAGTAAGAGCCACCATCAAAGCCGCTGCGCCTGATGCCGTGGAGATAATAAGCTACGGGATGCCCGCGTTCGCGCAGAACGGTAATCTGGCCTATTTTTCCGGGCTTAAGGATCACATCGGGTTCTACCCGACGCCCAGCGGAATCGAGGCATTTCAGGAGGAGCTATCCAAATACCGGACCACGAAGGGCGCGGTAAACTTCCCTGTTGACAAGCCCTTGCCGCTCGAGCTGATAGGCAAGGTCGTTCGATTCAGAGTCGCGGAGAATCTCGATAAGGCAGCGGCAAAGGCACGCAAGAAGAAAGCTTGAGCTTGCACCCGGCAGAGACCGCAGCGATTAACATCAGGATAGTAGGGAACTGGAACTTTGGAGCGCACTTAGTCGTTATAAAAAGCGAGGCACCCAATATTCATACCCAAGAGGAAGAAGGAGCACTATAGATGTTTATGAGCAAGCTAAAATCAGGCATATTAGTCCTGGCGGCGTTAGTACTGGTAGGCTTGCCAGGCGTCGCAGGAGCGCAAACAGTGAAGGGAGATTCCAGCCCAGAGGCGGCTGTTCGCCAGTTGCTGGATGCCGCCGTAAATCCCTCAGCGACCGGAAATTGCAACGTGATCACCGGCAAGCTGGACGGCTGTTCCGTCACAGCAAGGTTCGCCCAACGAGTCGCCGGTGCAACGGAGAACGGCAACATTGTAATCCGCAGCCAGAACCCGAGCCAGGCCATCAACTACACGCTTCTCGACAACGACAGCAAGACAGCTCATGTTGACGCGCAGTTCGTTTTCGGAGCCTTTATGTACACTATCACCTTCGTGGCGGTGAACCAGTCGAGTTCGTGGCTTGTTGACGACTCGTACTGCAAGGACGCGCCGGAAACCAGCATCTACAACGCGCCGACCGGCCCGTGTAATGTTATCGCGGCGGGCGGCACGGCAGGCGGTGGAACCAACGCCCCTGGAACGCCTCCTGTTGGTATGCCAAACACGGGCAGCCCGGCGTCAGGCGGCCAGGCCATGCTTATCTGGGGCAGCCTGGGAGTGGTCGTCCTGCTAGCCGGGCTCCTGATTATGGCAGCGGACCTTCGCCGCCGGAAGGCATAGGCAAAGCAAGAGGCGCATAGCCGAGAGAGTAGAGTAAAGGGGCCGGACACCTTTCCTTGTCTGGTGCCCGGCCCCTTTGGTTAAGAAGGCAGTCCGGTCGCGCCGTACTTCACCCGCAGCAGCTTCTTGTCGATCTTGCCCACGCTCGTCTTCTCTATTGCATCCACGAACTGCACCCTCTCAGGCACGGCCCAGGATGATATCAGTCCTTTGCTGACGTAAGTTTTGACGTGCGCTATGAGGTCGGCGGGCGTTACGCTGCCTGCCTGTTCCGGCTTCAGCACTACCAGCGCAAGAGGGCGCTCGCCCCACTTCTCGTCGGGGAGGCCGATCACAGCTGCTTCGCTCACGGCCGGGTGCTGCGAGATGATGTCCTCGATCTCCAGGGACGAGATCCACTCCCCGCCCGTCTTGATTACGTCTTTGATGCGGTCTGTGATCTGCAGGTAGCCTTGCGTGTCAATGTAGCCGATGTCACCCGTGTGCAGGTAGCCGCCGCGCCAGAGTTGCTCGGAGTGGATGCTATCTTTGAAGTAGCCCTGCGTCAGCCAGGGAGCGCGCACCACGATCTCACCTGTGGTTTTGCCGTCGTGGGGCAGGTCGCGCATCTCCTCGTCTACGATATGCATCTCCACGAGGGGGATCGGCTGGCCGGTGCGCGTGAGCACATTAAGCCGCTCGTTCTCGTCGCGGTCTGCCATGTCGGGCGCAAGCTGAGCAAGCGACAGGATGGGCGCAGTTTCAGAGAGGCCGTAGCCCTCGAAGATGTCGATGCCCCGTGCCAGCGCGGCCTGAGCCAGCCCTTTGGACAGAGCCGATCCTCCGATGACCACCTTCCAGCGGCCCAGGTCCACGTTCTTTGCTGCGTCGCTGTTGAGGATCATGTGCAGCACGGTGGGCACGCAGTGCGAGAAAGTCACCTGCTCGTCCCTGATCAGGCGCACCAGCACGTCGGGGATATACCTGCCGGGGTAGACCTGTTTGACGCCCATAAACGTCGCCATGTAGGGCATCCCCCAGGCATGGACGTGAAACATAGGGGTGAGGGGCATGTAGACGTCGTCCCTATGGAAGCGCTGTCCTGACCCCGGCGTGCTGAAGCCCAGCAGCGCGCCCAGAGTGTGCAGCACGATCTGGCGGTGGCTGAAGTAGACGCCCTTCGGGAGGCCCGTGGTACCCGTCGTGTAGAAGGTGGTGGCGCGCGTGTTCTCGTCGAAGTCGGGGAAGTCATAGTCGGGCGCGCTCGCGGCAAGCAGATCTTCGTACTCCGCATCTATGGGCAAGGTGGACGCCGGGCGCTCTCCTCGGTCGCCGTCAACGAGCAGTACGTACTTGTCTACCGTGGAGATGCGCCCCTTGACCGCCTCGAGCAGCGGCAGAAAGTCTCTATTGACCAGTATGGCTTTGTCCTCGGCGTGCTCGATCGTGTAGAGTAGCTGCTCGGACGGCAGGCGCACGTTGATGGTGTGCAGGACAGCGCCCATCATCGGCACGGCAAAGTAGGCCTCCAGGTAGCGCGTGGTATCCCAGTCCATCACGCCCACGGTGTCTCCCGCTCGCACGCCGAGACTCTCCAACGCGTTCGCCAGGCGCCCCACGCGCTCTCGCAGCTGGCTCAGGGTGCGGCGAGTACCGTCCGCCGACACGATGTCCTGCTGCGGCCTGTTGGCCAGCGAGGTTGTGAACAGCCCCTTGATAAGGAGTGGATACGAGTACGCCTCAGGTGTCTTCTCAATCAAATTGCCTGCCATAACTGGATGCTCCTTTATGTGCCGGAATTGAAACGCACACTCTGTATTATGCGCATTTCGCCCGGTTTGCGCTCAGAGTGCACTACTTCGGTGGTTCCCTCTGATTGGATTGGCAACCCGGGTAGACATTGTTATTAACTTCTTCGTAATCCACTTATTAAAGATGCGCCACAAATCCCTTGACACGGCGGATAGAGTATGTTAGTATCCATCCCAACAAGTAAATAGCCCGCGTTGAAGTGGAATAGTAGTTGCAGCAGGGATTGCCAGCGAATCGGGGATGGTGTAAGCCCGACAGGCCGGTTGCGATGAACGCGTCACGGAGCGGTCCGCCGAAGAAAGCCCAAGGGCGAGCAAGTAGGAGGGAGTGGTTGGTCACCATGCAAGAAATAACCTAGAGCGGTCACAGGCCAAAAAATGTGGCAATTAGGGTGGCACCGCGGGAGTTTTGCAACTCTCGTCCCTTACGTTTGGGACGGGGGTTTTTTGTTGCCCAAAAACGGGCACATACGTCGCTATGTATCACGTTACGCACGACGTAGGAGCGAACAAAATGGCAAAACAGCTTGCTATTCTAGCATTTTCGGGAGGCCTCGACACCTCCTTTTGCGTGCCCTGGTTGCGCGAGCAGGGTTACAATGTGGTCACGGTCACCGTCAACACGGGCGGCTTCGATACTTCCGACCTCGCGCAGATCGAGGCCCGCTCTACCGAGCTGGGCGCGATAGGCCACCACACAATTGACGGCAGGCAGCCGCTGTGGGACCTGCTCGCCTCCTACATTATCAAGGGCAACATCTTGCGAGGCGGGGTCTATCCCCTCTCCGCCGGACCCGAGCGCCTGGTGCAGGCCATGCAGGTGGTCGAAGTGGCGCTCTCCTACGGGGCGACCACGATAACCCACGGCTCCACAGGAGCGGGCAACGACCAGGTACGCTTCGACCTCGCCATTCGCGTGCTCCTGCCCGGAGCCCACATCATCACCCCCATCCGCGAACTCGGCGCCCAGCGCGCCTACGAGGTGAACTTCCTCAAGTCGCGGGGCTTCAAAGTGGACGACAAGATCGGGCGCTACTCGATCAATAAGGGCCTGCTCGGCACGACCATAGGCGGAGGCGAAACCCTCAACGCCTGGGACTACCCGCCCGAGGACGCGTTCGTGGACACCGTGTCGCCCCTGCAATCGCCTGACCGCCCGGCGGTGCTGACCATCAGCTTTGAGAACGGCCTGCCATGCGCGATAGATGGCGAAGCTATGGCCGCGCTTGAGCTAATGGAAGTGCTCGCAGACAAAGGCGGGGAGCACGGCACCGGCAGAGGTATCCACCTGGGCAATACGATCCTTGGGCTGAAGGGGCGCATCGCCTTCGAGGCACCGGCAGCGATCATTGCCATCACCGCCCACAAGGAACTCGAAAAGCTGGTGCTGACCAAGAACCAGCAGTTCTGGAAAGACCATCTGGCCGACGTCTACGGCAATATGCTGCACGAAGGCCTCTACTTCGACCCCGTCATGCGCGACATCGAGGCTATGATCGACAGCAGCCAGGCCACAGTGACGGGCGACGTGCGCGTGCGCCTGTTCAAGGGGCATATTCAGGTCGAGGGGTGCCGCAGCCCCTACTCTCTTCTCAACGCGAAAGTGGGCACCTACGGCGAGACCAACAAAGCCTGGACCGGGGCCGAAGCCGCGGCCTTCTGCAAGCTCTACGGCCTGCAAAGCGCGCTGGCCTACTCCGGCCGCAACACCTCGCCCGTATCATCCCTGGCACACGTTACCGGCACATCAAACGGAGGCGCATAATGCTAGCTACTCTAACCACACTCATCAAGCTCGATAAGATCGCCTCGGTTGCGCGCACCGCCAATCTCACCCACGAAGTACACGTCTCACACTCGATAACTGCCGAGCGGGGCAACGTGCTCATAGTGGAAGCCCTGGAAGAGAAATCGGTCTATGGCGAACTGGAACTCGAGAGCGGGCGCATGGCCCGGATCATCAAGGGTGACATTATAGCGGGCGTGCTGGGCGAGCGCCAGGCGCTCAAGGGCTACGTGGGCCACATGCCCGCACGCATAGCACAGGGGGATGTACTGCACATGCTCAACATGGGTGGTGTGATCGGCCAGTGCTCCTCCGCCAACGCCGACTTCGGCCAGCCTTTGCGCGTGCGTGTGCTCGGGTCGGCTGTGTCGAACGGCGTGCCTGTTAACATAGCGCAGAATGCCGTGCCGTGGAAGAAAACGCTGCCCGAATCGGCGCCCATTATCCTGCTGTCGGGCACCTGCATGAACGCAGGCAAGACCACCGCGGCCTGCGAGATAATCAAGGGGCTGAAAAGCAGGGGCTACCGGATCGCAGTCGCCAAGCTGGCGGGAGTAGCGACCCAGCGCGATCTGCTCAATATGCTTGACCACGGCGCGATTGCCGCCATGTCGTTCAGCGACGCAGGCCTCCCCTCCACCACGCACACCGACGACTGCCTCCTGCCCGCATCGAAAGGCATCCTCGCCGCGCTCAACGAGCACCACCCCGACGCCATCGTGGTAGAGTTCGGCGACGGGATCATGGGGCACTACGGAGTGGACATACTGCTGGGCGACGTCGAGCTAATGGGCCACGTCAAGGCACACGTGCTGTGCGCCAACGACCTGGTGGCGGCCTGGGGTGGCCTACTTTTCCTGCAACAGCTCGGCCTGGAAGTTGACTGCATATCAGGCCCAACCACCGACAACAGCGCGGGCATAGACTACATCAAGCAGCACTTCAACAAAGAGGCCCTAAACGCCCGCAGCGCCCCGGACCTGCTGGGCAACCTGATATCGAGCAAGCTCTTCGGCCCCAACCCGGAGTTTGCACACAGCAAGAAAGAGCAAGTGGCAATTAGAACGGCCTAGAAGTTGCAGGGGGCCACCCGCCACAAAGGAGAACATCATGACCGCCACTTTAGAGGCAAACGCAATATACCCGCCCACCGCACAGGCTTCCGGCTTCGCGGGCAAAGACTTCCTTAATACGACAGACTTCTCGCAGGAGGAGTTTGTAGAACTGGTGGAGCGCGCCCTGAGCCTGAAGCGCGAAGGCTATGGCAGGCAACTGCTCGCTGGGACGGTGCTGGGCATGGTCTTCTTCAACCCCTCGCTGCGCACCAAGACCTCTCTCGCCTCGGGCGTGGCTCGACACGGCGGCACCACCATTGACCTTACTGTCGGGCAGGGAATGTACACCTTCGAGTTCGGCGACGGCGTGGTGATGGACGGAGCGACCCAGGAGCATATCAAGGAAGCAGCGCCTGTACTGGCACAATACTGCGATGTGATCGGCGTCCGTTGCAGCGAGCTGATCACCACGGGCAGCAAAGCGGGCGACTCGTCCGCGACCTGGGCTGAAGCCAAAAAGGACATCGTCATAAATAGCTTCGCCAGGTATGCGGGTGTGCCCGTCATCAACCTCGAATCGAACGTGTACCACCCCTGTCAGGGACTGGGCGACGCGCTCACACTGCGCGAGGTGTTCGGCAAGACTCAGCGCAAGAAATACGTGCTGACCTGGGCCTATCACCCCAAACCGCTACCGATGGCGACACCCAACTCGCAACTCCTCTCGGCCTGCGACATGGGCTGCGACGTCACGCTGGCCTTCCCGGAGGGCTGGGACCTCGACCCGGAGATCATGGCCACCGCTCAGGCCCGCGCAAGCCAGGCAGGAGGCTCCCTCTGCGTCAGCAACGACATGGAGCAGGCCGCAGACGGAGCCGATGTGATATGCGCCAAAAGCTGGGGCGCGCTCAGTCACTACGGCGACTGGGACACCGAAAAGGCGATCCGCCAAACACTCAAAAACTGGATCGTCAACGAAGAGCTCATGGCCCGCACCAACGACGCTCGCTTCATGCACTGCCTGCCCGTGCGGCGCAACGTCAAGGTCACCGACGGCGTGCTGGACAGCCCCAACAGCATTGTCGTCCAGCAGGCAGGCAACCGCATGTACGCCCAGAACGCCCTCATCGCCAGCCTGCTCGGCAAGTGGGAGTCGTAGATCGTAAGTCGTAGATCGTAAGTCACTTATCACTTATCACTTATCACTTATCACTACTGGTCACCGGTCACCGACCACTCCGGGAAGAAAGAGAACTATGCACCCCAACCTCGAATCCGCAGCTTTCATCGTCAGTCCCACGCAGGTGGCGCTTGATACCGCCATGCTCAACTACGACGTCTGGGGCACCCGCGCCCATGTATTGATGTTGCACGAAGCGGGCATAATTCCGTCACGCTCGGCTGCGGCCATCTGCTCGGCGCTGGACACGGTGGAGCAGAGAGTGCAAACGGGAGAGTTCGCGATTGACCCCGCACGCGGGGCGCAACTCAGCCTTGAGCGTGCGGTGATAGAAGCGGCGGGAGTGGAAAGCGGCAGCCGCATGCACACGGCACGCTCACGCAACGACCAGGTAATGGTCACCGAGATGCTATATTTGCGAGACCACGCCCTGCTGCTGACCTCCGAAATCTGCCGCTCGGTGGATGCCTTGCTTGCCCTCTCGGCCCGGCACGTAAGCACCGTTATGCCGGGCTACACCCACATGCAGCCGGCCAAGCCCACGACGTTCGGCCAGTGGGCGCTTGCCTACGCCGATGCCCTCCTGCGCGGCCTGGCAGACCTGCGCTACACATGGGACGAATATGACGCCTGCCCCCTTGGCGCCGTGGAGAGCTATGGTACGCTCTGGCCCATCGACAGGCAGTACACTGCCGATCTGCTGGGCTTCAGCCGCGTGTGGGAGGTCCCGCAGGACGCCATAGCTTCGCGCGGCCTGCCTCAACTGGCGTATCTGGACGTGTGCAAGCGGCTTGCGCTCACCACGAGCAAAATCGCCGCCGACCTGCTCCTCTTCACGACGTGGGAGTACGGCTACGTCGAACTGGGTGAGGCGATTGCCCAGCGCCTGCACCCCATTACGGGTAGCTCTGTCATGGCGCAGAAGAAGAATCCCGACGCGCTCGAATTGCTCCGCGCCACTGGTCGCGAAGTGATCGGACTCTCCGGCCTGGCGACACACCTGCTGGCGGGCCTGCCCATGGGCTACAACCGTGACACGCGTGAGATCAAGGAGTGGAGCGCGCTTGGCTTCGACAAGACGCTGTCTGCCCTCTCCACGCTTACAGCCACCATAGCCACCCTTTCGGTGCACCGCGAGCGGATGCTGCAAGCCGTACGCGACAACTATTCCAGCACGACAGACCTGGCTGACACGATTGCCCTCAAAAGCGGTATAGGTTATAGGCAGATATACGCTATAATTGGAGGTTTGGTCGATTCCCTGATCGAGCAGGGCAAACCACTTTACACCCTTACCGCAGGTGAGATAATGGGGGCGGCAGCCGCCGCCGGGCTAAATGTGCAACTTAGCGACCGTGAAGTGCAGGACGCCCTCGACCCCGAAAGAGCAGTAACCCTCCGCAAGCACCTGGGAGGCGCAGCCCGGGAAGAGATGGCGCGAATGCAAGCCGCCCGCGCTGAAGTCCTGGCATCTAACGTGCAGTGGATCGACGACCAGCAAAGCAGTATTGGTGCGGCACGGCAGAGCACCCTGGCAGCCGCACACGCCCTCGAGGCTACGGAACAAGCGCATGTGTAAAAGCGCTATGCGATACGACCACCTGGGTAATAATATCAAGTTAAATTCTGGGGGAATGAATGCACGCAACTGAATCGATGGTGGGCGTTCTCGTCCTGTCTGACGGCACCATAGTGGAGGGTGGAGGCGCGGGTGCTCCCGGCGTGGCCGTTGGCGAGCTCGTCTTCCAGACAGGCATGGTCGGCTATCAGGAAGCCCTGACGGACCCTTCATACGCAGGGCAACTGCTCATCTTCACCTATCCCCTCGTCGGGAACTACGGTGCAGGACCTCTCTCCAGCCAGAGCGCCCACATCCACCCCAGGGGCGTGGTGATGCGCGACCTCATGGAGAGCGCGGGCCACAGGAACTCCGACGACTCGCTCGACGCGATGCTCCGGCTCCACGGCATCCCGGCCCTCACCGGCGTGGACACGCGCTATCTCACGCGGCAGGTGCGCACGCACGGCGTTGTTCCCGCCGCCATCGCTGCCATGCCCTCAGGACAGATGCCCCCGGTCGCTGAGCTACAGGCGCTTGCGCAGGGGCTCAATTACGACTCGATAGATTTCGTCGCGCAGTGCTCCACACCCAATTTGCTGTGGGAAGCCCCGGCCTCCCCCGATGCGCCGCGTATCGCACTGGTGGACTACGGCGCGAAGGCGGCCATGCACGACCATTTGCTGAAGCATGGCGCGGGCGTATGGACCGTCCCGGCCGGCATGAGCACGGACGAGATACTGGCCTTACGGCCCGACGGCGTGCTCCTCTCCAACGGCCCCGGCGACCCGGCGCGGCTGGACTACGCAGTGGAGACCGTGCGCGGCCTGGTTGATAGTGGGAGCGTGCCGGTGTTCGGTATCTGCCTGGGGCACCAGTTGCTCGCGCTGGCGTCAGGGGCACGCACCACCAAAATGCGCTTCGGGCACAGGGGCATAAACCAACCCGTTATCGAAATCGAAACGGGACGTGTGTCGATCACCACCCAGAACCACGGCTACACGGTCGACCCCGACTCACTGCCCGACGATTACCGCATCACCCACACCAACCTGAATGATGGCTCAGTCGAAGGGATCGCCCACTCCACGCGGCCTGTGTGGGGAGTGCAATGGCACCCCGAAGCCCACCCCGGGCCAACAGACACCCTCGGCATCATAGATCGCTTCTTGGCCGCAGTAGAAGCATCTCGCACGTTACACGCCGCCAGTATAGCCCCCGGAGAAAGCCGCTAATGCCCAAAGACCCGACAATTCGCAAGGTCCTCATCATCGGCTCAGGTCCCATTGTGATCGGTCAAGCCGCCGAGTTCGACTACGCAGGCACGCAGGCTTGCATCGCGTGCCGCGAAGAAGGCATCGAGGTGGTGCTGGTCAACTCGAACCCGGCCACCATCCAGACCGACCCAGACACAGCATCCCGCGTCTATATCGAGCCGCTC
>JBBRDO010000090.1:0-19380 GCA_038203825.1 Chloroflexia bacterium
GTGGTGATGCGTAAGGTGTCGGGCGGCTCTCAATCAGAGAGGGGCTCACGCACTCGCATGACCTTGGCCTCTTTGTTCGGCACATGGCGCGCTAAGGGTCTCAACCCCTTCAACGAGTGCCTCTTCCTTCTCTCTACACCCACTACACCCTAACTCTGAACACTTACGGTGGAATAAAAATTGCATCCTGGCAGGCAGACCGCTCACGAAAGGAGAGACTATGAACCCAAAAGCTCCCATACGTCGCTTTGACGTATTTGCAGAATACACCCGCCAGAAGGCTCTTCAGGATGGCATGGACGAGGCCGAAGCCGAGGGTTATGGCCTGTGGGTTGCCAAAGTAGTTGCCTCCCGCAAGTATGGCGGTGCGCCCATCACTCAGGCTCCACACAAGAAAGAGGGCGATGAAGGCAAAGACGCATCTGCCGCCGCCCACCCCAGGACCCCCCAGTGGCACGAGCTTGACGGCAAACCCCAAACTGACAAGCTATTCGAGCGCGACATCATCGAGCGCATGGGCTCCCATTTCTACAACACAGTGTTCGTGCCTGCTATAGAGGACGCTCTGGCCGCAGGCAAAAGTTACACCGCCATCCGAGACACCATCCGCAAAGAATGGAAGCCGTGAGATGGTGACGCTCTCAGCGCACATGATATAATTACCCTCGTCACACATGGGTTGTTGCAAGACGGACATCGATAATAAGTTACCGCCTTGCAGAACATGCGCAGCCCGAGCTACGGGGAAATATCTTGTCAATACAAACTTACCTGGAAGCGCTGCCCAAAGCCGAGCTACATGTGCATCTCGAAGGTTCTATTCTACCTGCCACTTTGCTTGTGCTGGCCGAACGAAATGGTGTCCCTTTGCCCGCTGACACCGTAGAGGGATTGCGCGAGTGGTTTCGCTTCCGCGACTTCCCACACTTCGTCGAGATATACATAGCACTTACCCGTTGCATGCGCACACGAGAGGACTACGAGCTTATCGCCTACGAGTTCGGCGCTGAGATGGCGCGGCAGCATGTGCGCTACGCAGAAGCCACGTTCACACCGGGCACACACCATGCCCTCGGCGTTCCCTTCGACGTCTTCTTCTCCGGCCTTACGCGCGGTAGGGAGCGCGCTCACGCCGACTTTGGCGTTGAGATCAGCTGGATATTCGATATTGTGCGTGAGAATCCCCTGCCCACCCACGCCGATTACACACTGGGCGCCGCTCTTGACGGCATGAGCGACGGCGTGGTAGCCCTCGGCCTTGGAGGCTACGAGGCTCCGCACCCGCCGGACGAGTTTGCCCCCTGGTTCGAGCGTGCCAGAAGCCTCGATCTTCACTCTATTCCCCACGCGGGAGAAACAGGTGGCCCTGACAGTGTATGGAGTTCTATACGCAGGCTGGGCGCAGAGCGTCTTGGACACGGCGTGCGCTCAATAGAAGACCCCGCGCTGGTGCAGTACCTCGCCGAGAGCGGCATACCCATAGAAGTATGCCCTACGAGCAACCTGCGTCTTGGCATCTACCCCGACATTGTGCACCACCCCATGCGACGCCTGTACGATGCCGGCGTTATCGTCACCATCAACTCCGACGACCCGCCTCTCTTCAATACTACGCTCAATAGCGAAGTAGCTTTGCTCCACTCGGGCTTCGGCTTTCCCGTGGATACGATAGACGAGATAATTCTGAATGGTGTGCGCTGCTCATGCCTTCCACCCGACCGCAAAGCCGTAATGCTGGCCCAATTTAAGGCCGAAATGCAGTCCCTGAAAGAGCAGCACCTTTAATAGACAACAGACGACGGACGACGCGATAGGAGCGTCGTCCGTCGTCTGTTGTCTAAAGCTCTATCTTGACGGGGTTGGGTATACGATACCCGGTATTGGTGTCGGCTTCGTTGTTCGCGGCGCCTTATTGTCCGGAACCTGGTGCAACTGCTTGTTGGTGTCCTTGTAGGTAACACAGCCGGTGGGTGGCGCTTCCTTCAGGAACAGGTCAGTGTCCCCACCCGCAGCCGAGCACGCATACTGCCTGATCAGGCCGCTAGGCTCCACGAAGTCCTTCTGGTAGCTGCCGTCAGCCTTGCGCACCAGGTTTACGAGTGTTGGGTCCTTGTAGAATCCCTCCATGTAGTTGTGCCAAACATAGGCAGCGCCGATTGCGCCCGTCACTTTTAGCATCTCCGCATTATTGCTGTTCCCGACCCACACCCCCACTGCTAGATTGGGTGTATAGCCCATTGTCCAACTGTCGCGATTCTCGTCTGTCGTGCCTGTCTTGACCGCCGCAGGGAAACTCACCTTAAGCGGGCTGTTCGCCCCAAACGCAGGTGTTCGCGCCTTGTTGTCAGATAGTATCGAAGTGATCATGTACGTCAGCCTTGGATCAGCAACTTGCTTCGCAGGTGGCTTCTGGTCCAGCTGGTAGATAATGCGCCCCTGCGAGTCTGCTATCTGTAATATCGGGTTCGCGTCTACTTCGCTGCCATAGTTGGCGAATGTAGAATATGCATTGGTCATATCGAGCAGCGTCACTTCTCCGCCACCCAGCGTCATCGATAAACCATACCAGCCGGAGCCTCTGTTCAGCCCCTTAATGCCCAGGTCGTGCGCGGTCTGTATTGTGGCGTCGACTCCTGCATACTGCAATGCCTTCACAGCAGGGATGTTGAACGAGTTCGCAAGGGCCTCGCGCACCGTCACCCAGCCGTGATCCTTGCCGTCGTAGTTATTCGGCACATAATCCTTCTGACCGGGATTGTTGAACGCTGTGAGTGTGTCAAGTATGGTCGTTCCTGGTGTCCACCCCTTCTCAAAGGCAGTCAGATATGTTATCGGCTTGAATGACGATCCCGGCTGCCGTTCTCGTGTTGCCACGTTCACCTGGCCGTCAATTGAGGTGTCGTTGTAGTCCACCGAACCAAGCATGGCGAGTATCTCGCCCGTGTTCGGCTTCATCACTACGATAGCTGCGTTCGTTGCCTTCTGACTTCGCAAATCACCTATGCGATCAGACGCCACCTGTTGCGCCAGGTCCTGCGCTCGCATATCCAGGGTCGTCGTCACGATAAGCCCGGCGTTGGCTATAGCAGGTCCATACTTCTGCTCAAGATAGTCCTTCACATAGTAGACGAAGTGCGGAGCCTTGATCTGAGGCTCTTCTCGCGTTAGCACAACCGTGTAATTGAGAGCCTCCTGCTTCTGCGCCTCGGTAATCATGCCGTACTTTTCCATCTGCTCAAGCGTATAGACCTGGCGCTCCCTGGCCCCCTCGTAATTCTTCGTCGGATCATAAGCGTCCGGAGCCTGCGCGAGACCCGCCAACAGGGCTGCCTCCGCCAGATTGATATCGCTCGCCTTCTTGCCGAAGTACGTACGTGAAGCCGCGCCTACTCCATACGCCCTATGCCCATAATACGTCTGGTTCAGGTACAACTCCATGATGTAGTCTTTGGAGTAGACACGGGTAAGCGCTACGGCAAGAGCCGCTTCCTTTATCTTACGTGTAAATGATGGGTCCGTCCGTTCTGCCAGCGACATAAAGATATTACGAGCAAGCTGCTGCGTCACCGTAGATGCGCCCGAAGATCCATCGCCGCTCAAGTTGATACGCACCGCCCGCAAAATAGCGTACGGGTCAATGCCGGGGTTGGAGTAAAAGCTCGAGTCCTCGGCTGCGATTGTCGCGCTGATTACGAGCGGCGACATCTCGTTCAGATTCAGACTTTCGTGTAACCCTGTTTCCTCGTCTACGAAGTCGTAGAGTGGGATTCCATTGCGATCATAGATCTTCGTGCTTTGTGCGATTATACCGTTCGTCTGGATCGCCTGGGCTAGATGCTCGGGATCTACCGGTGGCAGGGTGCTAATGTAGTAGCCCGCCCCTCCTATACCCGCGCCCACAGTCGCGCTCGTCACCAGAAATCCAAGAATGAATAGCACCACTAATGCGCGGGCTAGCACTCCTGTTGCTCCGCTGCTGCCATAGCGACGTGTCGCAGCCTGAGCCCTGACATAACCTACCCGTGAGCGTGAGCGCATCTGTCTGTGCCGCATCATAAACGGCGGAATTTGCTTCTTGCCCGAGCGAGTGCGCTTTCCTCGCCCAAAATGCGACCCCGCATCCGTTGGCATTATGGGCCACTCTTGCGTCTTCAGCCTCAACCTCAGGCCTGCCAGGTCGCTCTCGCGTAACGGTGCTGTCGGCTGCACCTGCCCTGCTATATCTGCCGTGGGTGCGCCCAGTCGCGCTTTTTGCCCGTTGCCGTTCTCGTCCCCATCCAACCGTCCCGTGAGGGTCACCGGCGCAGCAAGCACCCCTGTGGCAAGTCTACCCGTATTGCCCGCACCGACGCGCACCTTAATCGGTCGCACGCTGGGGATATCGTCTTCCGCGCTACTGTTGCCGTTGCCGTCAGTGTGTGTAACAGCGTCCACCGTGGGGATGATGATCGTTTGCCGTCCATCAGCACTAATCGCCTGTCCGCCGTTCTTTTTATGTCCGTTCGTGCGGGCTTTGCTGCCGTTGAGTTTGTTCGTGCTGTGAACTCCGGTTGTCCGGTCGTTCGCAGGCTCTACAGGCACGCCCGCTTCGTTCTTCTTATCTGACATATTTTCCTATTCATATACTTACATGCACGATTGCGTACATGACGCAATCGCGTTTCCACGCAATCTTTAGGGAATGTGACTTGGCCTAACACCATAAAGTATAGCATAATCTGATCCACAGTCGCTCAAGCCCCTCTACGTCCCGCTCATTTGCCCATGTTCTGCCGAACATAAACGCCATCACATCCTATATAATGGACCCAATATATGACGCACAGTGAGCTCATAATTCCGTGTACTTCTTACTTCAAGATTGACAATCTGGAACTAAGTAGGGGGATTCCCACGGGGAGAAGGGGGAGCGCATGAACAAAGAAGGAGCAAAAGCCAATTTGCCAACCGCAGAGCACAACACCCTGATTGTCCCTCCGGCAGTGGCTACTGATGCTCGCGTACTCGATCGGCCTATCACCCAGCCTCTCGATTGGTCCGGAGTGCTCGCACAGAGCGGTTACGTCTTCGGAATTGACATAAGCGCAGCGGGTGAGACCGTGGTGCTGGCCGACCTGCGTGGCAACCTGGTGAGCCGCATCTCAGAGGAAGCTCTCGATAACCAGACCTCCGACCAGGTCGTACAACGCGTGCTCCGCATGATGAGCAGGCTCCTGAAAGAAAAAGGCGTGAAGTCGCGCGAGGTGCTGCGTGCTGCTGTAGGCTTCGGCGGTCCCGTAGATGCCCTCCACGGCAAAGTGCTAACGCACCACGATGTGCCAGGGTGGGAAGGTGTCCCGCTCGCCTCGTTAATAGAAAACGGATTGGATGTGCCTACCTTCCTCGACAATGATGCACGGCTGGCGGCCCTGGGAGAGGTGTGGTTCGGCGCAGGCCGAGACACCTCCGAGTGCGATCTTGTCTATGTGCACTGGAGTACGGGCGTGGGCGGTGGGATAGTGGCCGACG
Source organism: Chloroflexia bacterium (assembly GCA_038203825.1). Taxonomy (GTDB): domain Bacteria; phylum Chloroflexota; class Chloroflexia; order QHBQ01; family JADMIH01; genus JADMIH01. The sequence goes on from JBBRDO010000090.1 coordinate 5,509, forward strand.
GGCGACTTCTGCGCGGCGCTTCCACCATCGCGGGCGAGTTCGGTCATACCCTCGTTCGCACAGGCGACGATGCCCTTCCCTGCAGGTGTGGCGGGCGCGGCCATCTGGAGGCTTACGTGCGCGGCCCTGCTCTTCTGGCTCGCTCTGAAGACGATTTTCCAGCCAGGAGTGGCTCTGACAGCAGGGACATCCAGGCGCTTTTCGCAGCCGCAGGCGATAACCCCGCCGTGTCACTATTACTGGACGACGCGGTAGAGATGCTCGGCGTAACCATCGCCAATCTCATCACCCAGCTTAATCCCACGATGGTAGTGATAGGCGGCATGGTCGCTCGTCATGCTGATGCACTGATCCCGCGCATTGCAGAGCTGGCTCTCGCATCCGCCATGCCCGTATCCGCCCGCAACGTGCGGATTGTGCCCGCGGCTCTCGGCGATGACGCAGCCGTTATGGGTGCGGTTGCCCTGGCTCTGAATAGCCTGCGCTGATATCGTTGGCACTTTTCCCACGGTTATGCTATTCTTCGGACGAAAAAGCTCATAATGGAGGGGCAGTGAAAGGACTCATTCTGAGTGGGGGCAAAGGTACACGCCTCCGCCCGATCACATATACCAGCGCCAAACAGCTGGTGCCCGTGGCTAACAAGCCCGTGCTTTTCTACACTATTGAAGACCTGGTTAATGCTGGGATAACCGATATCGGTATCGTCGTGGGCGATACCCGTGCCGAGATCCGTCAGGCCGTTGGCGACGGCAGCCGCTGGGGAGCACACGTCACCTATATTGAGCAGGCTGAGCCGCTCGGCCTTGCGCACGCAGTTATGGTGGCTGAGGACTACCTGGGCGATAGCCCTTTTGTAATGTACCTGGGCGACAATATGCTCGAAGACCGGATTGCACCGTTCGTGGACGAATACCTCAAGGGTGGCTGGGACTGCCAGGTGCTCCTCAAAAGGGTTAACAACTGGCAGCAACTGGGCGTGGCCGAGCTTGCCGACGATGGACGTGTAAAGCGGCTCGTCGAGAAACCGACTACATTTGTGAGCGATTTAGCTCTGGTCGGCATCTATATGTTCAATAGCCACATCTTCGAGGCCGTACACAATATCAAGCCCTCCTGGCGCAACGAATACGAGATCACGGACGCCATCCAGTATCTCCTCGATCACGGCTACCACGTTCACCCTCGCGTGCTTGAAGGCTGGTGGATCGACACAGGCAAGCTCGAAGATATGCTCCAGGTTAACCACCTTGTGCTGGAGCGTCTTGCGCCCAACATCGAAGGCTTCGTAGATGCCGATAGCGCCGTTCAGGGCAAAGTGGTCATTGAGAAGGGTGCGGAGATTATCAATTCACGCATCCGGGGCCCCGTTGTAATAGGTGCCAACACCCGGATCGTTAACTCTTACGTGGGCCCCTATACTGCTATCAATTACGGTTGTACCATCACGGACAGCGAGATCGAGCATTCGATCATACTCGAAAACAGCCGCGTAATAGACCTTCCCGGCAGGCTCGCCGATAGTTTGATTGGCCGCAACGTAGAGATAACCCGTTCGCCCATCAAACCCAAAGCCTACAAGATGCTCCTGGGGGACAACAGCAACGTGGGAGTACTCTAATGGACGATTTTGCTGAGGGTATCATTGAGCGCGAAACTGCGCTGGCTAATTTGGACCATGCTCGCGACGACTTCGAGCAAGCGCTTACCGCCGTCCCCGATGAAGCGCTTGATTGGATGCCGGCGGGCGAAGAATACTCATTTGGCACGATCCTGGCGCATATGCGTCGCTCTATAGAAATGTACTCCGCTATCCTTGATCTGATGCGCGAGGCCGAGTATGAGGAAGTGCGGTTGGCCGGGATCCCCGGCGACTACGCAACGGTCGAAGAACAGCCTACCACCTACGAAGAAGATATAGCGATCACTTTGCGCCATGGTGCCGCTGTCAAACATGACCGCCAGGGCGCAGTGGACGCTCTCGACAAAGCACACGACCGCCTTGCAGGGCAGTTACGCGAGCTCGCCGCAGAAGAATATAGTCGTACGGCGCCTGTGGTTTATGCAGGCACGACCGAGGCTTATCCCACCCGTGCGTCAGACATAATCCAATGGATAACGGAGCACTACAACGAACATGTAGTGCAGTATGGCCAGATGCTAAAACAATGGCAGAAAGAAAAAGGAGCCTAATACCTTGCAGAAACTGATGGTGACAGGCGGAGCAGGCTTCATTGGGAGCAACTTCGCCCACATGATACTCGAGAAATACCCCGATTACCATGTGCTCGTCTACGACAAGCTGACCTATGCAGGCAATCCCGAGAACCTGCGTGACCTGAACGACAACCCGCGTTACACTTTCGTGCATGGTGACATCGCCGACGCCGCAAAGGTCGACGAAACCGTGCAGACCTACGGTGTGGATGCAATTGTCAACTTCGCCGCCGAGTCTCACGTAGACCGTTCTATTGAAGAGCCAGGCGGTTTTATTCAGACCGATGTATATGGAGTGTACGTTCTGCTGGAGGCCACACGCAAGTTTGGCCTGGAGCGATTCTTGCAAGTATCCACCGACGAAGTATACGGCGCGGTGCTCTCAGGCTCGTCCGTAGAAACTGACCTGCTCCAGCCACGCTCTCCTTACTCGGCATCCAAAGCAGGAGGCGAGCTACAAGCCCAGGCCTACTACGTTACGTATAATACGCCCACGCTCGTAACACGCGGCTCAAACACCTACGGCCCCTACCAGTATCCTGAAAAGATGCTCCCTCTCTTCATAACCAACGCCATCGAAGATAAACCACTCCCTATGTACGGCGACGGGATGTATGTGCGCGACTGGATGCATGTGCTGGACCACTGCTCGGGTATAGACCTCGTGCTGCACAAGGGCGAGCTCGGCGGCATATACAACGTAGGTGGCGGCAACGAGCGCCACAACATAGACGTAACCTACGCCATCCTCGACAGGCTGGACAAGCCACGCTCCCTGATCCACTACGTACAGGACAGGCCCGGACACGACCGCCGCTATTCCGTGGATACCACAAAACTACGCACCCTCGGTTGGGAGCCTCAGGTCTCCTTCGAGCAAGGGCTGGCTGATACCATAGATTGGTACAAGAACAACGATCAGTGGTGGGGAAAGATAAAGTCAGGCGAATTCGCCGGCTACTACGCCAAAATGTACGAACAACGAGAAATCCTATCAAAACATGAATAACGAGTCGTAGATAGCGAGTCGTAGGTCGCTAGTCGTAAGTCAAACGACAAACGGCTTACGATCAGAGACTTACGATCAGAGACTTACGATCTACGACTCACCCAGAGGACCCGCCCTATGGCCCTGTTTGATTTCCTGAAGAAGGACGATGGCAACTTCTTTCAGTGGTTTGAAGATGCCGCCAATAACGCGCTACAGGCCTCGACTGAATTGAGCAACCTGTGTAGCAATTTCAGCGATCCGACTGTCTCCGCCAAACGACTACATGATTTCGAGCATCGTGGCGACGAGATCGGCCATCGCATATATGCTCAGCTCAACAAAACCTTTCTCACCCCGCTTGACCGCGAAGACATCATCCAGCTTTACAGTGCGATAGACGACGTCACCGACCTCGTCCATTCTGCAGCCGACATGATGGTGGTGTACAAGGTCGAATCGGTACCACCTTTGGCAAAAGATCTGGCCGAGTGTATCGTGGGCTGTATGGAGGAAGTGGTCAAAGCTCTGCCCTATCTCCGCAAGCGCAGCGAGCTGAGCAAAATGCTCGCTTCTATAATTCAGATCAACAGTCTGGAGAACAAAGCCGACGACCTCCTGCGCGATGGCCTTGGAGACCTGTTTTCACACCCGGAAGACGTTATCCGTATAATCAAGTGGCGCGACATATATCAGGAGATGGAAGCCGCGACCGACAAGGCCGAAGACATAGCTGACGTACTAAGGGGGCTTTCGATCAAACATGCCTGATCTCGGTGCTTATGGCTGGACACTGCTGGCCCTCGTGATCGGGCTATCAGTGACCTTCGACTTTATAAACGGTTTTCACGATACGGCTAACGCTATAGCTACCGTCGTATCCACGCGCGTACTGAGCGGGGGTGCCGCAATCCTGATGTCGGCTTCGCTCAACTTCCTCGGCGCTCTCACAGGCCAGGCCGTCGCAAAGACGATAACATCAGGTCTCTTGCAGCCCGACGCAGTGAAGCAATTAGACCTACATCTCGCGCAGGTATTGATAATTTCGGCATTGGTGGGCGCAATCATATGGAACCTCGTTACCTGGCTCTTTGGCATACCGTCCTCCTCGAGCCACGCGCTTATCGGTGGAGTAGTTGGTGCCGGCGCTGCTGCTCTGGGTTTTGGCAACGTAGCCTGGGACGGTGTGCTCAATAAAGTGGTGATTCCGCTGGTCGCATCGCCCGTGATTGGTTTTATCGTTTCTTTTCTTCTTATGAAGTTGCTCTACAGGCTGTTTGCTCACGCCTCGCCCCAAAGAGTGGGCAATACATTCCGGCACTTGCAGGTGGTATCAGCGGCCTTCATGGCGTTCAGCCACGGCTCGAACGACGCACAGAAGACCATGGGTGTGATCACACTGTCGCTCTTTTCGGCAGGCTTCAAACTTTCTCTTGATTCACATGGCGTGCCCAACATACCCATCGAAGTGATCATTATTGCGGCCCTGGCAATGGCAGCCGGGACTGCTGCCGGTGGGTGGCGCATAATCCAGACTATGGGCCAGCGTATTGTCCATCTAGAGCCGATACACGGCTTCGCGGCTGAGACCACCGCCGCCACGATCATAGAAACCGCCTCGCGTCTCGGCTTCCCCCTCAGCACCACCCACGTCATCTCCTCATGCATCCTGGGCGTCGGCGCGGCCCGCCGAGTATCTGCAGTCAGATGGGTGGTAGCGATAAACATCGTGCGGGCATGGGTGCTCACGATCCCCATAACTGCGGCGATAGGCTTCCTGACCTACATGCTGCTTCACCTCTTCCTCTAGGAAGGTAGGCTAAGGACCAGGAGTTAGCGAGCACTAAGGCTCACTAACCTCTCACTTCACCTCGAACTCGCCTGACACAATGCAGTGGTCGCTGCCCCTGGGCGTGCAATCCACTCGGCTCGCTAACGGCGTGATATTCGGGCTAGAGAATTGGTAGTCGATCCTCAGCAGCGCGAAGTCGCGGCTCATAAGCGAGGTAGGTCTCCACGTTGTGCCCGTGCCCGTGCCTACCGTGTGGTAAGCGTCCACCAATCCCGCTGACAGGTCCTTATAGGCAGGCTCGCGCTCGGTCACGTTGAAGTCGCCAACCATTATGAGCGCATCTCCCGCTTTCAGGAATGGCTGCACTGCGGCATTGATGCCCTGCAACTGTTGATCCCTCAGAGACGTGTTGTAGCACCCGCGTGGAAACGTGTAGCGCGTGCAGAAGCGCCCGGGTGGCGGGTGAGCCACTACAACCACTACACTCTTTCCCAGTCCCACATCAAGACGTGCCCAGATAGCTCGCGGCACATCTCCCCATATGTCTGCCCCGCCCAGTATCCCCTTCTCCAGGATCGGATAGGTCGTAAGCAGCATCTGCCCCGACACGGGTCCTGCCGCCTCCACTCCCCATCTGTTGGGGTAGAGGGCTGCTACTTCAGGGTCGGTTGAAAGCCCGTCCCAGTCCGCTTCCACCAATCCCACGATAGCAGCGGGCTTGCTCCTCAACACAGCCATCACCTGATCATATTGGCCGCCGAACCGCGTATTCCAACTCAACACGCTCAGATGCATAGCGCCGGGGGTGCCGGCGGGGGCGGCAATTATAAGCTTGGGCGGGAATCTCACCACGTACACAACCGCGCACAACACCAGCAGTACGCGCAGGATAGCAGCGCCTCGCAGGAACAGGAGTGGCACGAGCAGTAAGAGGGGCAGGAATAAATAGGGGGCGAAAACCTCGCTAAGTCCCAGTAACCCCATGCGCTTTGGGTCCAGCATGTTCACCAACGACAGGAAGAGCAAGAACAGCGGGTAAAGCGCGGCCAAAATGAGCAGGGCGCGCCTGCGCCATCCCAATGGCGGGTTTGCTCCGTTTACCGGCTGATTGTGATTTCTAGCCTGTGTAGTTACTGTATCCATCTCTTATTAAACGTTTGCTCCACTCCTGATGTTGCAGTGCACAGTACTTTGTGCACATAACTCGGCCTTTGCCCCTCACCCATCCATCCACTACAATACAGACATACTACAAAGACAGCCTACATGCAAATAGCAGGCGGGAGCAAGCACCCGGGTGATGAACATCGAACTGGCAGTTGCCAAAACAAACAAATACGCCAGCCGCGAAAGCGGCGACACTGTCGAAGTGATCGAGCGCCCCCACGGCGGCTTTTCTGTCGTCCTTGCCGACGGGCAGGGCAGCGGGCGCTCTGCCAAGACCACCTCCCACATGGTGACAACGAAAGCGATAAGCTTGCTGAAGGACGGCGCGCGTGATGGGGTTGCTGCCCGCATGGTGCACGACTACCTCTACACCTATAAAGGGGGTCAGGTCTCGGCCACCCTTGTGATCATCAGCGTAGACCTTGTTACTCGCACTCTCGTGCTCACCCGCAACAGTCATTGCCCCATCCTCGTGTCGGCGCCCGATCGGCCCGAGTTACTGATCCTACAAGATATCTCGAATGCCATCGGTATCTACCCGGCAACCAGGCCGGTGATCACTGAGCTACCTCTGCAGGAGAATACTTACCTGGTTACCTGCACCGATGGTCTGATAGAGGCCGGGATGCGGGACAACCGCCCCATTGATCTAACTTCCCTGTTTAGCAGGGCCTTGGCTGACGGCATAACAAACGCCTCTTCCCTGGCCGAGCATCTGCTGGCGCAGGCATTAGAGGCTGACGGCCAGCGCCCGGCCGACGACATGTCGGTCGTAGTCGTTGCTCTGCCTCCTGTTCTCAGGCAAGAACCGGGCCTCATCATTCCACAGGTCAGACGGCTGGCCATGGACTTCCCGGTATGAAGTGCATCATGCGCCTCAAGGCTCTCTTCTAACTCTATTTGGAGGGTACACGCTTGAAAGACAACTCCCCTATCTCAGAAACGCTCGACTTCAAGATCAGCCAGATGTTAATGATCGGCTTTGAGGGCACAGAGGTCCGCGCAGGAACCCCCTCGGGCGACGCTGTAATCGATGCGATAACGAACTTACATGTTGGCGGCGTGATACTATTCGACAACGAGAACCCTTCGGCCGGCAATATCCAATCGTCCGCGCAGCTAAAAGCTCTTACCGCCTCACTGCAGAGCCTCTCGCGCGTTCCTCTTTTGATCGCCATTGACCAGGAGGGAGGCAACGTGGCTCGGCTCGGCCCCCACAATGGCTTCCCGGCTATGCCCTCCCAGAAGTACCTGGGCGACCTGAACGACCCCGCCCTTACCCGCAGCTACGCCGAAACCACAGCAGCTACCCTGCGCGACCACGGCGTCAATCTCAACTTCGCTCCCGTGGTCGATCTCAACGTGAACCCCGCAAACCCCATACTGGGCGCGCTGGACCGCTGCTTTTCCTCCGACCCCCAGGTCGTAGCAGATCATGCCAGAGCTGTAGTTGAGGCGCATCTGGAGCACCATGTCCTCTGCTCCCTGAAACACTTCCCCGGTCACGGTAGCTCGCAGCACGACTCGCATCTGGGCTTTGTCGACGTGAGCGACACATGGTCGCCCGTTGAGCTTGAGCCTTACAGGCGCTTCGTCGAGTGGGGAATACCTCACCTGATAATGACCGCGCACATCTTCAATTCGCACCTTGATCCGGAATTGCCTGCTACGCTCTCGCACAAGATCCTTACTAGCTTGCTGCGCGACGACGTCGGCTTTGATGGCGTGGTCATCACCGACGACGTGCTAATGCGCGCCATCTCCTCCTATTATTCGTTCGACGATACACTGGAACTGACGATGAAAGCGGGTGTGGACATCATCCTTGTCTGCAACAATCTCATCTACGGCCCCGATACAATAGCTCGCGCCATCTCGATATTACGCGCCATGGTTGAGCGCGGTGACCTCTCAGCCGACCGTATAGACCAATCGTACCAGCGGATTAAGCGCCTGAAAGCACTCACATAGAGCATCAATAAAGAGAAGGAGCAAGCATACTTAATGCTCGCTCCTTCTTTCTTTTACTATAAACAAACCGGTTCGCGTTAGCTCTCAACCTTCGCTATGGCCTCGGTAGGAGATGCTCCCCCATATACAACGGCCATGATGCCTGGCATATACTTGTCCATTACGCCCACGTTGTCATAGACCACGCGCTTCATCAGGGCGAAGCTCAATTCTACAGGCTCGCTTGCGGGTGCGGGCGTCGGGGTACTGCTCGCGCCATTGGTCGTGTTAGGGGCGGCCGCAGGCTCGTCGTCAATAGATTTGTTGCCCTCGACGTCGATGCTAGTCTTATAACGCACCTCGCCGTCGTTGAAGTCCATCTCGAAGTTGCCGACGTAAAGGCCGTAATTAGCCCTGGTCAAGAAGTCGGCCAGAATTGGCCTTTTGTCCTCAGGGGCCTTGATTGGACAATATGAGTAGAAGAGCACCAACTGCTTATCCTCATCCACGCGACCCAGACAACCCCAGCGGGCGTTCTGCCCCTGGAAGTTCATGCTCATCGCGGTCTGCCCTTCGACCTGCGTTGCCGGCCAGTCGTCTTTCTTGAAGAAGTTGGCCATTGCGTCGTAGATTTTCCCCATCGATTACTCTCCTTGTTTGATCTCGCCTTTACATTCTGCATCAAGCCCTTTATGAACAGGCTTGCCACCTTCCACTCCACTTAGCGCCGCCATAACGAAGCGGTCGCACTCTTTCGACTCAATATACACGATGAGCGGGTCAAGCGGAAAGAGAGGTCTATTCTCCTCATCTCCACTGGGCCGCTTCGTGAAATCAGGCACAGAGCTCTGCGGATAGAGCAGTATGCTCGCTGCATCTAGAAGGTCGGCAGGGGCGCTCATTGGGGGCATAGGCGTGGTAGCTTTAACACCCATCAGCAACTGGCGCTGCGCGGGCGCATACAGCACATATGCCCCCAGAAAGCTAGCCCTGCTTATGGCGGCTCGCAGCCCCGGCAACAGAGCACCGGCCACTCGCTCGTCCAGGTCCTCAGTCAGAGCCTCCGGCGGCACTTTAGCTCTCCTGATACGGTACTGGTCTACCAATTCGAGGAGCGCCCTGGGCGGCACGAACGTACGCTCGCCAAAGTCGCCCGTGTACATCAGGTCCACAACCATTATTCTACGCAGATCGGTATAAGCCGTCACCAATTCGGGCGTGCTTTCCTGCAAATACCACTCGCTCAGCCCCTTTACTACTCCATCAGGGGTCGCTTCAAGCCCCTTCGCCGTCCAGCCGAGCCATTGGCCGGGCAAGATGCGGCGCAGGCTTCTCAGGCTCCGGTTGAGCGTAGGGTCGGCGTTTATCTGCTCCAGCACAACCGCCTGCGAATACTGCCCGATGGCCAGCGCGCCCAGGTAATAAAGGAGACCATCCGCCAACTCCAGAACCCTTGCGTGTTGCTCTGTGCCTTGCGTTGCCTTATCTACTGCACGCAGTGCTCGTGCGATATGCAACGGAAGTAGAGGCGCAGTTGCTTTATCCATGCCCTCATTTTAGCAATTGGCTCTCTTTCTTGACAACCTCCCGGCACGCTTGCTACTATGATTAGAGTAATGGCTGACAGTGATCATCTTATGTCGGAAGGTATTTTGCATGAGTCGGGAGACCCCGACCATAGATTCGCGCCCCCTCCCCCTCCCAGCAATACCGATCACCGCCACGCCCGCTTCCCTGAGCGTGTGATGCGAAGCACCGACCCGCGGCACCACACACGATACCACCCTGCTCGTTCGTATAGCTCCGCCTGCCACACTGAAACTGCTCCCAATGTTGACCTTCACTTCCCGAACATAGTAGTAGTCGGTGTGTGCTCTGCGGGCAAATCGACCCTTGTGCAATCGCTGCGTGAACGAGGCCTTTCTGCGTGGGCGGTTTCCCAGGAGCACTCCTACGTGCCCTATCTGTGGAAGCGCTCTAAGCCCGACCTGCTGATCTACCTCGATGCGTCTCTCCACACAATACGCGGGCGTGGCAGACCGCGTTGGCCCCGGCATCTTCTCGCCGAGGAGCATCTTCGCTTAGAGCATGCCCGCGCCCACTGTGACCTCTACATCCACACCGACGGCCTCTCTCCACACGATGTGGCCTCACGAGTAATGACCTTCATCGCCAATTCTCAATCGGAAACCCTCAAGTAATAGGGTGTGAGTGGGTAATACCCACTGGGCTATTTGCATAGTACACGATAGTTGGCTATGCAGAATCTTAAATATGCGTCGTCTGCAAAGGAGCATTATGCACGCACATCGCTTTGTCTCGGATGGCAAGAACCTCACCCCTATGGATCTGGTGCGCACGGCGCGCGCCGGAATAGACCCGGCACACGCTCCCACTATTACTGTGGAATTGTCCCATGCCGCGAAGGAGCGCGTGATAGCCTCCCGCGCCATAGTCGACGCTATAGTAAAGCGGGGCGACCTTGTGTATGGCATTACTACCGGCTTTGGCGCATTCAAAGACCGCGTTATCCCAGCCGATGAGTTGGCCCAACTGCAAGTAAACCTCGTTATGAGCCATTGTGTTGGCGTGGGCGATCCTCTTCCAACCGAGGTGGTGCGCGCAATGATGCTGTGCCGGGCGCATACCCTCTCCCTTGGCTATTCCGGCATCAGCCTCTCTACTCTGCAACTTATCTACGATATGCTCAATGCCGGTATCCATCCCCTCGTGCCTACCCAGGGTTCTGTGGGTGCGAGCGGCGATCTCACGCCCCTCTCCCACGTGGCCCTCGCGATGCTTGCCATGGGCGAGGTCGAATGGCAGGGCCGGTGGATGTCTGCCGCCGAGGCTCTTGCCGCCGCCAATCTCACGCCTGCCACCCTCGGCCCCAAAGAGGGAGTGGCCCTGTCCAATGGCACGAGCCTCATGTCGGCGCTGTTATCTCTGGCTCTCGTTGACAGCGACACCCTGTGCGACACCGCTGATGTCGTAGGCGCGATGTCGCTTGAGGCCTTGCAGGGTGTGCCTGCCGCCCTTGACGCCCGCATCCACGCGGCGCGCGGCCACGCAGGCCAGGTCACCTCAGCCGCCAACATACGCAGCCTCACCGAGGGTAGCACACTTATGTGGGTAAAGGCAGACGCAGCGGAAACCCTGCGCCTGGGCAAAGTCCAGGACGTCTATTCACTGCGCTGTATGCCCCAGGTCCATGGCCCGGCTCGCGAGGCCTCTTCCTATGTAAAGGGCATCCTCTCCATCGAACTTAACAGTGCAAACGATAACCCCCTGATCTTTGGCGATAATGGGATGGCCGAGAGCGATACTTACTCGGTCCTATCGGGCGGCAACTTCCACGGCGCGCCCCTGTCCGTCGCTGCCGACTTCCTGGGCATTGCGGTCTGCGGCCTTGCCAACATCAGCGAGCGGCGGCAGGCGCTGCTTGTGGATACAAAAGCCAACGGCGGCATCTTGCCACCGTTCCTTACTCTCCATGGTGGCGCCAACAGCGGCTTCATGATGGCTCAGTACACCTCCGCCTCTTTAGCCTCAGAGAACAAGTCCCTTGCCCATCCTGCCAGCGTCGACACCATCCCCACGTCTGCCAACGCTGAAGACCACGTCAGCATGGGCCCCATAGCCGCCCGCCACGCCCGGTCCATCGTCGCGAACACTGCACGTGTGCTAGCCATTGAAGCCCTTATGTCTGCCCAGGCCATCGACCTACGTCTTCAGGCTGACCCTGGAGCTCGCCTCGGTGCAGGCACCCGCGCAGCCTATGACCTCGTTCGCGCCAACATCCCTTACCTCGACAGAGACGCTCCCCTCTACCCCTACATCGCCGCCTGTGAACGTCTTGTCCTGAGTGGTCATCTTGCCGATCTTCTCGGTTGAAGCGCCAGATTCGTCAACTAATTTTCGTAAAACATCTAGCCAACCTCATATTTTTTTTGTATAATCGTGACGTTTGCTGTGGGCTGTAGGTATAGTACATATAGCCCACTTATACAATATATACACGAAGATAGAGACCGGAAGTCGCAGCACAGCGTCGAAGCCTGACAACTGGCCCCCGTTTCCAAATGAGGTCGCTGCTAATATGACTTCCAGGGCTTTGCTGTGCTCTTTGCTATTGCTCTTGTCTCTGGCCCTACTCGGCACAGGTATGCGCACCTCCGTCCATGCATCCGCCCCTCTTGCCACCGATCCCGAATCCCCACTATGGGATCCTGCCTGCTATAGCACCTATCCTCAGATCGAGGCTGCTCTCCAGAACACGGCCACCCAGTACCCCCAACTCGCCACCCTTGTTGACGGTGGCCTCGGTTGGGAAAATACGCGTCATCTGTGGGCGCTCAAACTCGGCTCGACGCGTCTCCTCGGCCCCAAACCCACCCTCCTCTTCCTCGGCGGCCAGCACCCGCGCGACATAGCCACCTCCCAGGTCCTGCTTCGCTTGGTCGCCTATCTCGCCCAGAACTACGGAATCGACCCCGACATCACCTGGCTCCTCGACAACCGTACTATCCTTATCCTCCCCGAGGCCAACCCCGTCATCTAACAGTTACCTGGGATAAATAGCTGTGCAGGCGAAAAACCAGAAATTCCATTTAAGGGGACGAAAAATTGACACAAGAAAGCCCATGTTGGGCAGACCCACGCAGGTCGAAATTTTTAAATCCAATAACCGCCTGAAGGGGCATGTCTTTTTGAGAGTGCAACCTTTACTATGGAACCCGGTTCACTCTGGCCTTACTCATCGCTAGAAGGTTCACTTGACATACTGGGTGTGAAACTTCCAAACATACTCTCGACCGAATGTCCCAAAAAGTCTGCATAAGCAACATACAAGGAGAACGGACCTGGTTGTGCTGAAGTATGTCTCATCGAGTAGGCTGTTTCCATATTACTTATCGCGGCTACGTCTTTTCCCAGCCCATCGGCAGTCTCCCATAGGGATGATTTCTCGTCTGCTATATGAGTGGCGTCCCTAACTTTGTGGGTGAGTCTGCGGACTGAGGCATACTCTTGGCCAATTGCTCGAGCGGCCTGGTAAGGATCGTCTATCTCCCAGGGCTGCGGTAATAATAGAAAAACCAGGTCGTCCCAACGCTGCTTGATTTGTGCCTGCTGCCTGGGCTTTACTGGATTTGCAGTACAGCTAGTCAAATCTCCGTCACATCTTGGACAGACTGCAATCTTCAAGTTGCTCGGCAAGAACTCGAACTGCTGGTTACAGTGCCCACACCGGTCAAGTAGTTGCACATTATGCAAGGGACAGCCCTCTAACATAAGGAACCGCCACGGCAGTCGGTAATACGGCCCGCTATTATATACAGCCCTGCTCTGAGCTAGGCTATCAGTACCAGGAGCCTCAATGGAGTCAGGCGCAAGGCTGGCCCTACGGTCTTCCTCCAGGCAGCGCGGGCAATATCTGAGGAACGAACTCAGGGTTCCTGAAAGAAAGCGCCCCTGCGCGACCGTGTAAGTGAACCGTCCGAACTTGCGCAGCAAGTGGCAAACCGTTGTGTTTAGCACCTCTTCCTCTGTCAGTATAGTTTTCTGGCCCAGCGTACTCAAGTGCAGCAGCGTGGTGTCAGACAGGTAGCGTATATTGGACGGTCTCATATTGGGAAACAGTGCCCTGCACAGGATACCGGGGGCGTCTATGCCGTTGCCCTCTGACAGCCTGATCACATAACTATAGAAGCTCTCAAGCGTCTTAGGCCTGGGGCGAAACGGCAATACATCGAGAAAA
>JBBRDO010000091.1:0-19000 GCA_038203825.1 Chloroflexia bacterium
CGGAATAATGGGCATCCTTCACCTGATGCAGGGCATAGCTATGATCCTGATCAGCAACGCCTTCACCCTGCCCTTCTCAACTACCTACTTGAAGTTTGAACCCGCTACTCGCACGCTGGCGCAGAACCTTCAGGATGCAGGTGGCCTGCGTATTGGCCCCGCAGTAGCTGTGTTCCTGCTGCTTTCCGCGGCTGCCCATTTCATCCTGGCTACCGTTGGGTACAGGTGGTACGTCCGCAACCTTCAGCAGGGCATGAACCCGGCGCGCTGGTATGAGTATGCTCTCAGCTCCTCTCTGATGATTGTCATAATCGCCATGCTTTGCGGAATGTATGATCTATCGAGCCTGATCCTGCTCTTCTCGCTGAACGCTACGATGAACCTGTTTGGGCTAATGATGGAAAAGCACAACCGAACTACAGAGCGCGTAGATTGGACAGCCTTCATCTTCGGTTGCTTCGCGGGTATCGTCCCATGGATCACTATCGCTATGTACCTTGTGGGCGCGGCTCAGTCAGTGGACACCCAGATTCCAGGTTTTGTGTACGCGATCATCGCGTCGATCTTCGTCTTCTTCAACATCTTCGCCCTCAATATGTGGCTGCAGTACAAGAAGATTGGCCCGTGGAAGAACTACCTGTTCGGTGAGAGGATGTACATTGTGCTGAGCCTGGTGGCCAAATCCGCCCTGGCCTGGCAGATATTCTCGGGTACGCTACGGCCGCAGTAAACTCTGACTCGAGTAACAATGAGCGATCGGTAGTAGCTTGCTAAAGAAAGCTACAGGAGCAAAAACACATGGCAACAGAGCAAAGGTCATACAGAGTTGTGCAGAAGGAGCCGGAATTCGAGATCAGGTTCTATCCACCCGCCGGCCTTGCTAGCGTGCAGGTGAGCGGGGGCTACGAGGCCGCGAGGGGCGAAGGATTCAACGAACTGGCGGGATACATCTTCGGGGGCAACTCTGAAGGCCGCAAGATCGCCATGACTGCGCCCGTAATCATGGATATCCAGCCCGACGTGCCCGAGGGCACTATGTCGTTCGTCATGCCGTCAAGCTTCGATATGGATAGCCGGCCCCTCCCTCGATCAAGCCGCATCTTCTTTCAGACGACCGAGCCGGTCTACGCCGCAGTCGTAGCTTTCGGCGGTTATGCGAGCACAGAGGATCTGGAGAAGCACAAAGCCGAACTCCTGGGAGCGCTCGATAGGAAAGGCATCAAGCACGGCGAGCAAGCCGAGTTCTACTTCTACGATCCTCCCTATAAGTTTCTAGGTAGAAGGAACGAAGTAGTAGTGCTCCTGCCTGGTTTCACCATGCAGCCATAGCCCGGTTCAAGCTGCTGTCTTCGTCGTATCTGGCCGTCGTCCCTGCACCGTCTCGGAGACCGCCTTATTACGCTCAGGTTCGCACTCTACTTGATGCCTGAAGTCGGCTTGCGACAAACTATATAACTCGCTTACTGAGATGGTTCGCACAGTGGCGCTTCTCGGCTCGCCTGCAAGCAAAGCCATTGCCCCGAAGTAATCACCCTTATTAAGTATATTGATGCGCCGCTCCTCATCTGGGCGTTGGTCAGTGGAGTAAATCTCTACTTCAGGTATATACAAGTGATTGTGCCTGACTCGGTTGTGCTCCGAGTGGCAGCGCGCGCTTAGCTTTGGGCTTGCACTACCGCAGAAAGCAATATACAGGCCACTCAATCGAGAGTGGCACAAAGATTGCTAGCATCCTGCTGTACCGATTACCCGCGACGCGGAACGACGCCTGGGCAAACATAGTGCGTGCCAATGTGTTGTCACGAATGCCCCCGTGCCTCCATCCACTCCTAATCGTGCTTACTCCTTGTGCCCTACCGAAGATCTTTGGTACAATGCCTCTCTAGATTAGGCACCGGCTGACCTGCTGCTAGCTCGGCGCGGTGCATGGGTCTCATAAGGGGCAGTCTCGGCATCATCTTAGGCACAGTATTATTTCCGATGCATTTTGCCATCAAGGAATTCCTCATATGCGACAGGCCCCCGACGTGCTTGACGTACTCCGCAACACAAACTCCAACTCCAACCCGTCTTCTCGTCACCTGCGCCCACGCTCCGGCGGCAAGTTCTTCTATGTCGCTGACAAGAAGCTTTACCTACGGGGCGTAACTTACGGCACCTTCCGGCCCTATAGCATGGAGGCGGGTGCCGATTATGGCAGCCCCGAACAGGTAGATGCCGATTTCGCCGCAATGGCTCACAGCGGCATCAACTCTGTACGCCTATATACAGTGCCTCCCCACTGGCTGCTCGACCTGGCCGGCCACCATGGTCTTTATGTCATGGTGGGCATCCCCTGGGAGCAGCATATTGCATTCCTGGAAAGCGCGAAGCAACGAGCCTCCATCACAGACCGCATTCGCGAAGGTGTGCGTAACTGCGCCGGGCACCCTGCTGTCCTCGGCTACGCGATCGGCAACGAGATACCTTCGTCTATGGTGCGCTGGTATGGGCATCGGCGCGTCGAGCAATTTCTCCACAGGCTCTACAACGCCGCGAAGGAAGAGGATCCTGTTGCGCTGGTCACCTATGTCAACTACCCGACTACCGAATACCTCGACCTCTCTTTCCTCGACTTCGTGAGCTTCAACGTCTACCTCGAAACGCAAGATACCCTCGCGGCCTATCTCGCTCGCCTGCAAAACCTGAGCGGCGATCGCCCCCTCGTTATGGGTGAGTTGGGCCTGGACAGTATGCGTAACGGCCTGGCGAAGCAAGCAACTACCCTGGCCTGGCAAATAGAGACTGCCTTCACCGGCGGTTGCGCGGGCGCTTTCGTTTTTGCTTGGACCGATGAGTGGCACCGCGGTGGGCAAGATGTGGAGGATTGGGACTTCGGCCTCACAGATCGCAACAGGAATCCGAAGCCGGCCCTGGCTTCGGTGAGCGAGACGTTCAAGCGTATGCCGTTCCCGGCAGCCAAAGTGGACGACGATCACCTATGGCCTTTTATCTCCGTCGTGGTGTGCAGCCATAATGGCGAGCAAACCTTACACGACTGTTGCGAGGGTTTGCTTGCTCAGGACTACCCGCATTTTGAGGTTATCGTCGTCGATGATGGATCGACCGATGCCACCGCCAGCATAGCCGCCGAGTATGGTTTCCGTGTCATCCGTACTGCCAATAATGGATTGAGCAGTGCGCGCAACACCGGCTTGTATGCGGCCAATGGTGAGATAGTGGCATACACTGATGATGACGCGAAGCCCGATCCACACTGGCTTCGTTATCTCGCTACCTCCTTCCGGTCCACTGACTACGTGGGCATAGGCGGACCCAACGTACCGCCATCGACCGGCAGTACCGTTGCTCGCTGCGTCGCCAACGCGCCAGGCGGTCCTCTGCATGTGCTTGTAAGCGACACCGAGGCAGAGCATATTCCCGGCTGCAATATGGCCTTCCGCAAGTCGTCCTTGCTGGAGGTAGGAGGCTTCGACCCCCAATATCGGGTGGCAGGAGACGACGTCGATATCTGCTGGCAGGTCCAGGCTCGCGGTTGGAAGATCGGGTTCAACCCCGCTGCGATGGTCTACCACCACAGGCGCAACTCCGTCCGGGCATACTGGCGGCAACAGGTCGGCTATGGTCGAGCCGAGGCGCTGCTCGAAAAGAAGTGGCCTGAGAAATACAACTCCGCCGGTCATGTCCGGTGGGCGGGAAGGCTGTACGGTGACGGTCTCGTACCTGCTCTATGGACCCCACGAGCGCGCATCTACGGCGGCGTGTGGGGCAGTGCTCCTTTCCAATCAGTCTACGGGCCTGGGCCCCCTATGAACGGACTGCTCGCCCTGCCTGCTATGCCTGAATGGTACTTCCTGACAGGGCTTCTCGTGCTGATATCGCTCTTTGGCCTCCTCTGGCCGCCTTTGCTGCTGGCATTACCTCTGCTGGCAGTTGCAGTAGCCGCGCCTTTCATCCAAGCAGGACTGGGCGCGGCCCGCGCAACCTTCCCGGGCCCTCAGCGCCACTCGTCTCCCGCACGACTCCTGGTCCCTCGCGCCCTCACATTCCTGCTCT
The DNA here is from genome assembly GCA_038203825.1 of Chloroflexia bacterium. Classification (GTDB taxonomy): domain Bacteria; phylum Chloroflexota; class Chloroflexia; order QHBQ01; family JADMIH01; genus JADMIH01. The sequence goes on from JBBRDO010000091.1 coordinate 4,057, forward strand.
ATCTCATTCAGCCCCTGGCGCGCCTCGTCGGTCGCTTAAGTCGTGGCCTCAGCCCATGGAGAAACCCTGGAGCTGCCGCGCCACTTCTTGCCCCTCTCTGGCCCAGTACCATGTTGACATGGCTAGAGACCTGGCAATCCACCGACAACTGGCTGGAAGCGGTTGAAGCTCAGATCAAGGCTGCCGGCGGAGCCGTCGAGAGGGGCGGAAACTACGACCGCTGGGACCTGCAGGCGCGAGGCGGATTGCTTGCCTCAGGTCGCCTGCGCATGGGCCTTGAGGACCACAGCGGAGGCCGTCAACTGGCGCGGTTCAGAATGTGGCCTGCGCTTAGGCCCGGCCTTATGTTGTTCCTCTTCATCTTCGCCGGTTTAGCGCTCTACGCAGGCGCCTCCGGCGCATGGGCTGCCGCTGCCGGACTGGGATTGGTGTGGCTGGTCTTCGCACTGCGCACCCTGCATGAGTGCGCCGCTGCCGTCGGCACCCTCCGATCGGGCGTACGAGCAATAGAGGGAGTACACCTCACAGACTCGGGCAAGCCACCCGGCTCCCGGCCCTATCGCTTGTTACTCCCATATGCAGCCAAATTCTGGCGAGGCTGGCTTTTCATACTGATGTTGACTCTGCTCAGCACCGCTGTGAGCCTTGCCCAGCCGTGGCCTCTAAAAGTGCTGGTGGACAACGTCCTCTCCGCTCAACCCCTGTCCTCAGTGATTGCGCAGATTGCGGCCGTCCTGCCCGGCATCGGCACCCGCGAGGGCCTGCTCGTGTGGGTGGTGCTGGCCGGAGTGCTGCTGTTCCTCGCGGCCAGTGCCCTTGATGCGCTGCTCACCTACAGTTGGGTGCGCGTTGGCCAGGCCATGGTCTATACTCTGGTGCGCGATCTCTTCGCTCGGATTCAGCGCCGCTCACTAATAGCTCACAACCGCGGCTCCGTGGGCGACTCCCTGAGCCGCATTACCACCGATGCGTGGGTGGTACATACCGCGGCCGATAATCTCCTCTTTGCGCCTATTCACTCGGCAATCACCTTAGTTAGTGTACTCGCGGTAATGTTTGCCATGGATCCCATGTTGACCCTGCTGTCACTCGTGCTGACGCCCTTAATGGCTCTGTTATCCATGCGGCTCGGCAAGCCCATCAAGGCCGCCAGCAGGGCGCGACGGCGCATAGAAAGCCAGTTACAGGCCCACGTCCAGCGTAACCTGAGCAGCATGCCCGTTGTGCAGGCCTTTACGCGAGAGGAACACGAGCGCGACCGCTTCACTCAGTTTACGCGCGGTTCCATCCGTGCCCAGCGGCGCAGCGCGCTGGCGTCCAATCTATACAACCTCGGTTCCGGCTTCACTGTGGCTCTGAGTTCTGCTCTCATCCTGTGGGTGGGCGCAGCAGACGTATTGGGTGGTAAACTGACTACCGGCAGCCTGCTGGTGTTTGTATCCTACATGGCCGTCCTCCAGTCTCAGTTGAAGGGCTTCACGGGTATGGCGAGAGCAATGCAGGAAGCTGCCGGCAGCGCTGAGCGTGTTGCCGAGGTACTGAACACTCGCGATGGTGTCAGCAGCAGGCCGGGTGCTCCTCTCCTGCGCTCACCTCGCGGCGCGGTCCGCCTTCGCAACGTCACCTTCGGCTACGAGCCCGAGCGTCCCGTGCTCAAAGAGCTTTCGCTGGACATAGAGCCGGGCCGGTTCGTAGCCGTTGTGGGATCCTCGGGTGCAGGCAAGAGCACTTTGGCTGCCCTGATCGCCCGCCTCTACGATCCGTGGCAGGGCCAGGTGGAGATAGACGGTCAGGACGTACGCAAGGTCGACCTCAAGAGCCTGCGCGAGGCCGTGGCCATCACGCTGCAGGAGCCTTTTCTCTTCGCGGCCACAGTATCCGACAACATCCGGTACGGGCGGCCCTCCGCTACAAATAGTGAGGTGCAGCTTGCCGCCGAGGCTGCGGGGGCTCGTGGCTTCATAGAACAGCAATCCGCTGGCTATGAGACATTGCTGGGTGAGCGCGGTGGAACCCTTTCAGGAGGCGAGCGTCAGCGGGTGTCCATAGCCAGGGCGCTCGTCAAGGCCGCTCCAATCCTGGTGCTCGACGAGCCCACAAGCGCCCTGGATGTTGAAACTGAGCAACTTCTGGTGCGCTCGATCAGGTGCCTCCGTTCCGGTAAGACCACAATTGTTATCGCACATCGCCTATCGACGGTCCGGAATGCCGATAAGATAGTCGTGATGGCGGGCGGAAAAGTGGACGAGTCAGGCACCCATGACCAGCTCATAGAACGCCAGGGCCTTTACTGGCATCTGTACAACCTCCAATCTGCCGGGCAGCCTGTAGTGGAGGGCGCGAACAGGTGAGGAAAGTCGCGGAAGAAGCGAGCCGGCCGGCCCCAGGTAGTGTGCGCGTGTCGCTCTGGATGCTGGGATATGCGCTGCGGCGTTGGCCTGGCATGTTGGCCATGCTGGGCACGTCCCTGGTGGGCGTGGGCATCAGCGTGCTCCGGCCCTGGCCTTTGAAGGTGCTGGTGGACAATGTCCTCGGTGGCCAACCTCTCTCCCCCACTGTAGCTCCCATAGTCAATGCGCTGCCCGCTGCTTCCACCACCGAGGGGTTACTCGCCTGGGCTGTCGGGGCCACGTTGGTTATTTTCCTGCTTGGCTGGCTCCAGAGCGTCGCTGTTGCATATACCAACATAAGCTTCGGCCAGCGTATAGTATATGACCTTGCCACCGACCTGTTTGCCCATTTGCAGCAGCTCTCTCTACGCTTTCACAGCCGCAAATCGGTCGGCGACTCTGTACGCCGCGTGACCACCGATAGTGGTAGCATATCGACCATAGTTAAAGATGCTATCTTCCCGATAGTCTCCTCACTGCTCACTCTGGCCGCCGTCTTCGGCATTATGTGGAGCATGGACCCTGAGCTAACCCTGCTGGCGCTCCTGGTGGTACCCGCACTGGTGATTGTCCTCCGAGTGTACACAGGCCCCATGATGCGCCGCAGCTACGTGCAGCAAGAGACCGAGGGCCTGATGTACACTGTGGTTGAGGAGACTTTGTCCTCCCTCCCCGCTGTGCAGGCCTACGCCCGAGAAGAACAAGCAGACACACGTCTGAAAGTAGCGACTGACGCCATACTCACTGCTACACTCGATACGACCCGCGTGCAGCTGCAGTTCAAAGTCATTTCGGGCCTCGTAACTGCCCTCGGCACCGCCGCCCTCATCTACCTGGGAGCCAGGCACGCACTCGATGGCAGCCTCACTATCGGCAGCATTCTCGTTTTCCTCTCCTATCTCGCATCCCTCTATGCCCCCATCGAGTCGATCATGTACACATCGTCCACCATCCAGTCCGCCATGGGCAGTGCCCACCGCGTGATGGAGATTATGAATACAAAGCAAGATGTCCGCGATATGCCGGGCGCGAAGCCGTTGCCCAGGGTCACCGGTCATGTCACTCTGGAGAAGGTTACCTACGGCTACGAGCCTGGCGCGCCCGTGCTGCATGACATCACACTGGACGTGCTGCCCGGCGAAACCCTGGCCCTGGTTGGCCATTCGGGCGCCGGTAAGAGCACTCTGGTCGGCATGGTAGCTCGGACGGCCGACCCCTGGTCCGGTCGCGTGCTAATAGATGGTCATGACGCTCGGCAAGTAGCCCTCCGTAGCCTTCGTGAACAGGTGTCCATCGTCGGGCAGGAGCCACTATTGCTGCCTGTCACGATCGCCGAGAACATCGCATACGGCAAACCCGACGCCTCCAATGAAGAGATCACCCATGCTGCCAAAGCCGCCTGTGCTCACGAGTTCATAGTGAGCCTGCCCGATGGCTACAATACCGTCGTAGGTGAGCGCGGTGCTACCCTGTCGGGTGGAGAGAAGCAGAGAATAGCCATAGCCCGAGCCCTGCTCAAGGACGCCCAGATCCTCATCCTCGACGAACCGACCAGCGCGCTCGACGCCGCCACTGAGATGGAAATGATGCAGGCTATGCGCAGCGTGGCCCGTGGCAAGACCACCTTCCTGATCGCCCATCGTTTGTCGACCGCCAGGTGGGCCGACCGTATTGTGGTCATGTCTGGAGGCTGCATACTTGAAGAAGGCACTCACTCGGATCTTCTCGCGAAGAATGGTGCTTATGCCGCGCTCTATGATACCCAGCGGGCTGTTGCCCGGCGCTCGCCGTTGCTCTCCGGCCCTCGGACCGTGGCCCTTGGCCCTGGGAGGTGACAGGGTGAATATCATCCTGGCCGGAATCATGGGCCGCTATCCATACGGTGGCGTGGCGTGGTGCTCGCTCATGTACTTGCATGGGCTGATGCAGCTCGGCCACAAAGTTTGGTACCTGGAAGATATGGCCGAGTGCAACTTCGACCCGCTCGAGAACGCACTCTCAAAAGATCCGCGTTACGCACTGAACTTCATCAAGTCCTCCCTCAAGCCGTATGGATTGGCGGATAGATGGTGCTACATAGACTGGAAACAGGAATATCACGGCTTCACCCGTCAAGCCTGGCTTGATGTCTGCTCAAACGCTGATCTCTTCCTCAACCTCTCAGGCGGTAGTTGGCTGTGGCGTGACGAGTACGCCAACATCCCCTATTCAGCCTATATTGACACCGATCCCGCCTTCACGCAGCTAGAAGCGGCCAACAATCCTGCTCGCCTGGAGTTCCTTTCCCGGTACCATACACTTTTCACCTTCGGCCGTAACATTGGCACTCCTGCGTCGGCTGTACCCATAAGTAACCTGCATTGGCAGCACACATGGCAGCCCGTAGCCATCGACCTCTGGAAGCCCACGCGTACACCCCCCCGCAATGCCTTCACTACAGTAATGTCCTGGAAGATAGAAAGTTTCCAGGATATAGGTGGCAACAAGGACGAAGAGTTTGCGCGCTTCATCGATCTACCCCGGCACGCAAGCACACCACTGGAGCTTGCCGTCAGCGGCCCGCCTGCTATTCGTCAGCCTCTTCTCGACCACGGCTGGATTTGCCGGGATGCGTTCTCCGTGTCGCACAGCACCGGCGCCTACCGCCGCTTCATTCGCTCCTCGCTTGGAGAGTTCAGCGTGGCCAAGCACACCTACGTCGTCACTAACAGCGGTTGGTTCAGCGATCGCACCGAATGTTACCTGGCCTCAGGCCGTCCCGCTATCGTTCAGGACACGGGCTTTAGTGCTCACCTACCCACAGGGAACGGTCTCCTCTCCTTCACCGAGTTCGACCAGGCTCGCGACGCCCTCGAACGAGTAGCCGGCGATTATAAGCGTCACGCACGCACAGCAAGAGATATCGCGGCCTCCTACTTTGCGTGTGAGGTAGTCCTCCCACCCCTTTTGGAGAGTGCTACCTCCCTTACACCCAGCACCACTCGCAGACAGGAGAGTCCCACGTGAAAGTGCTGATGCTGGCCCCGCTCTGGTACCCTATCTCCAGGGATGCCCCGGGCGGTATTGAGACCTTCCTCTACAGGTTGGTTGGCGCGCTCCAGGCTCGCGGCTGCCAGGTAACTCTGCTTGCCTGCGGCGACTCCTCCACCGCAGCCGAGCTTCTGCCCGTCGTCGAGCGCGGCCTCTACGAGCAGATGTCGGAAGGCACTGCCGGTGAATACATCTACTATGAGCAGCACCAGCTCGGCATGGCGCTCAGCATCGCCGCCGATTTCGATGTGATCCATTCACACATGGGCCCGGGCGGCTATATTCTCGATCAAGTGCCCTCTATCAACGTGCCGGTACTCCACACCGTTCATTTGCCCGTGTACCGCGATATGGAGTGGTACGTCCGTATTCATCCCTACACACATCTGGCTACCGTCAGCGAGCATCAAGCGGCAAAGCTGCGGCAGGCCGGAGCTATTCATTGCGCCGTGGTGCCTAACGGCATAGACCCTTCCGATTTCACCTTCAACGCTCACCCCACATCCGGATTGGTCTTCCTGGGGCGCATCGAAGCAGCCAAGGGGCCGGACCTCGCCGTGTCGGTGGCCCGGTCGCTCGGATTGCCATTGACCCTCGCCGGCCCCATCACAGATAGCGCCTTCTTTGCAAACCATATCGAACCATTCCTTGGAGTTGACATAACCTACGTAGGTGTGGTTGACCATTCGACAAAGAACAGCCTGCTGGGGAATGCTGCGTGTGCCCTCCTACCATTCCGGCAAGCAGAGGCGTTCGGGATGGTGAGCATCGAAGCCATGGCATGCGGTACCCCCGTAGTGGCCCTCCCTAACGGCGCCTTGCCCGAGATAGTCGAGCCAGGTGTGACAGGCTATCTGGCCCCCGATGAATCGTCGCTGGAGGCGCTCACCCTCCATGCCATCAGCCTCGACCGGGGCGCTGTCCGCGAGCGAGCAGTCAACCGGTTTGGCATAGATCGCACCGCCGACCAATACATTGCTTTATACAGGACCCTGCATGATCAGCATCAAAACGGGCTTCCCAGCAAGAGCCCCATTGGAGATAAATAGCGATGCTCATCATCGTGTCGGGAGCCATTGGTCGCTCATATGTAGGAGGCCAGGCATGGGCCTACATGCACTATCTGGCCGGCCTGCGCGCCCTTGGCCACGATGTGTACTACCTGGAAGACTGCGGCGAAGAGTCGTGGGTCTACAACTGGGAAGAACAACACCTTACCACCGACCTCGATTACCCTGCCGCTTATGTGCAACGTTGCCTGCGTTCCATCGGCTTTGGAGACAGGTGGATCTACCGAGCCGGCAACGACGCCCGGGGCATGACCCTCCGGCGTCTACAGGAGCTTTGCCGTGATGCCGACCTCTTCCTCGTGCGTGCCGTACCTCTCGCACTATGGCGCGACGAATACGATCGGCCAAAAAGGCGGGCTTTCATTGACGTTGACCCCGGCTTCACGCAAATAAGGTTGCTGAATGGCGATCAGGTCCTCCTCGACACTGTTGATAGGTGCGAGCGCCTGTTCACCTTCGGCCGGCGCATCGGCGAGCCTGACTGCCTCATCCCCAACGCCGGCAGGGAGTGGCTGAAGACCACGCCTCCCATCTACCTGCCCTGCTGGCCCGTAGCACAGGACGCCGCTACCCACTTCACCTCGGTCATCAGGTGGCGTGGCTTTCAGGACGCGCAATATAATGGAGTGCAATACGGTCAGCGCGACCGGGAGTTCCCCCGCTTTCTGGATTTGCCACGGTATACCGAGCAACCCTTCCGCATCGCTGTGTTGGGCGCCGACCTGGAAACTTTAGAAGTGCACGGCTGGGATGCCGTTTCCGGAGAGGCCGAGTCGCTCACGCCCGAGCAGTACAAGGCGTTCATCGGCCACTCACGAGCCGAGTTCGGCGTAGCCAAGCACTTGTATGTCGAGATGCGAACCGGCTGGTTCAGCGACCGCAGCGCCTGCTACCTGGCCTCCGGCAGGCCGGCGCTGGTGCAGAACACCGGCATCGATAGCTGGCTCCCTGTGGGTGAAGGTATCGTCACTTTCAAGACACTGGAGGAAGCAGAAGCTGGTATCGACCTCATTAACGGCTGCTACGAGCGCCATCGCCATGCGGCCCGTGACATCGCCACGAGTTTCTTTAGCACGGACAAAGTGCTCCCCCCACTTCTCGCTGAAGCAATCGCCTGACGCCACCTCCAGCCCCTCGTCACTCATCACTCATCACTTATCACTAAGCCCTGGTCAAAGATATGCGTATCGCACAGATATCTACAATGGCAACTCCTGTTGCCCCAACCCGCAGCGGTAGCGTCGAAACCACCGTGTGGCTCCTCTCGCGAGAGCTTACGCGCCTGGGGCACGACGTTACGGTGTTCGGCACCGCAGGCTCGCAAGTGAGTTGCCGGCTTGTCGCTACGCTGCCCGGTGCCTATGGACGTAACGGTTCGCCCGACGATTGGCACCTGTGCGAATGGATCAATCTATCCGGCGCTATCTCCCAATCAGGTGATTTCGACCTCCTCCACAGCCATGCCTACCTGTGGGGCCTCCCTCTGGGGCCCTTATCCCGCTCCCCTATGCTGCACACACTCCATATTCAGCCATCCGAAGATGAGGCCCGGTTGCGTACCATGTGGCCCGCCGCCCGCGTCACCTCCATCTCTCATTACCAGTGGAGCGCCTTCCCGCAGTTGCCGCCCGCGCCCGTGGTCTATCACGCCGTCGACCGTGACCGCTTCCCATTGGTCGAAAAGCAGGGCGATTACCTCCTTTTCCTGGGCAGATTTACCCCGGGTAAAGGACCTCTCGCCGCCATAGAGATTGCTCGGCAGGTAGGTATGAGGCTGATTTTGGCCGGCCCCCGCAACGCCTACTACGAGGAAATGATAGCGCCTCTGGTAGATGGCGTTTGCGTGGAGTACGCAGGCTCCGTTACGGGAGAGGCAAGGGCCGATCTACTTGGTGGTGCCGCTGTCCTTCTCTATCCCATCATCGAGCCTGAACCGTTCGGGCTGGTGATGCCCGAAGCAATGATGTGCGGAACGCCCGTGGTCGCAACCGGCCTCGGCGCTGTGCCCGAAATCGTCGACGAAAATATCACAGGCTTCTATGCCCGTTCTCCCCAGGATCTGCCTGTGCTGGTGCGCAAGGCACGCTCCCTCGACCGGCGGCTTGTCAGACTACAGGCTGAAGAGCGCTTCTCGGTCGAGCGCATGGCCGTCGAATACCTGCGGGTCTATGAGGAGGTAGCAAACAGTTGAGCAACAAGCAGATGGAGCCGTCCCCGTGAATGTACTTGTGATAGCCCCGCACCCCGACGACGAGACCCTTGGCTGCGGGGGCACTCTCATCCGCCATGTGCAGCGTGGAGACCGCGTGAGCGCCATGTTCCTCACCTCAGGCGAGCTTGGCCTCAAGCAAATGCCCCACGAAGAAGCCTGGCGCGTGCGCGAGAGCGAAGCACAGGACGCCGCACAGGTACTCGGCCTGGCGGATGTGCATTTCCTGAGATGCTCCGACTGGTTCCTCAGCGACCACATAGAGGACACTGCCTCCCTGCTGCGCCCTCTGCTCGCCCGCCTGCAGCCCGCCCTCATCTACGTGCCCCATCTTCTCGAATGGCACCCTGACCACAAAGCAGCACTACCTGTCCTCACCATGGCGCTGGCCCCACCGTATGCGCCGTCACCATCGATCAGAACCTATGAAGTGTGGACGCCAATGCCCGAGTTCGATCACGTCGAGGACATCACTGGCTCGATGGAGCAGAAACTACGTGCGGTGCGCTGTTACGCCTCTCAACTAACCGAGCTGCACTATGATCGCGCCATTGAAGGCCTGAACGCATACCGTGGCGAAATGGCGGCCAGGCGCCCCTACGCTGAAGTATTCGCCACCCTTGATCCCGCTGCTTACAGCCCACAGCCCGAAGCCGGAACTCCCAAATGAGAGGCCAAATGCGCGTTGCAGTGTTCACCGGTACCTTCCCGTCACTGTCCGAAACCTTCATCGCCAGGCAGGTCAACGGCCTGCTCGACCTGGGTCACACCGTCCACATCTACGCCGGTGAGAAACCGTCTACACCCCTGACGCCGGACAATAATGGTTCGCGCAATCTGCTCTCGCGTACCAGCTATTTCAAGATCCCTCCCGCGTCCGGTTACTGGGAGATGCCCATTCTCCCACTCTGGGGCAGGACATGGCTGCCCGGCAGCACAGCGCCCATCTCCAATTTCAAGCGTCTACTCTCTGCGTTGCCCTCCCTCTCTCACGCTCTCCTGCGCGCTCCTTGGCTCTCGATTAAGGCCCTCGACCCTGCTCGCTACGGCTACAGGGCGCGAAGCCTCTCCTCCATCTACCGACTTTCGCAACTCCTGCATGGCAAGAACCGGTACGACGTGGCACACGCCCACTTTGGCCCCGTAGCAGATAACGTGCGCTTCATCCGAGAACTGTGGCGTGTCCCGCTCGTCGTCAGCCTCCACGGTTACGATGTGGGTGCGTGGCCCCGCGAGAAGGGCAGCGATGTCTACGCCGGCCTCTTCCGGACCGCCGACATCGTCACGTCTAATAGCCGCTATACAAGCAAGCGGCTGGAGGCGCTTGGGTGTCCACCTCATAAACTCCACCTGCTGCATATGGGCCTGGACCTGACGCAATTCGCCTTTCACGAGCGTACCCTGTCCGCCGGTGGACGCATCAACCTGCTGAGTGTGGGCAGACTCGTCGAAAAGAAGGGCTTCGAGTATGGCCTCCGCGCGCTGGCCCTCGTCAGAGAAAAGCACCCGAACATCCATTACGACATAGTCGGCGACGGGCCGCTCATGTCGCGCCTGCTTGAGATCGCTCGCGAACTGGGGATCGAGGAAGCTATCACCTTTCACGGCGCGGGTAGCGAAGAGACCGTGCGCCGCAAGATGGACGAAGCGCATATCCTCCTCATGCCAAGCGTTACAGCCGGCAACGGCGACACCGAGGGTCAGGGGCTTGTCCTGCAAGAAGCCCAGGCTTGCGGCCTCCCTGTATTGGCCACCGACCACAACGGCTTCCCTGAAGGCATGCTGCCGGGCCGTTCAGGCTTCCTTGTCCCTGAGCGTGACATTGAGAGCACGGCTGAAAGGCTGGCATACATGCTTGAGCACTCACATCTGTGGCCTGGCTGGGGCCGCGCCGGCCGCGCACATGTTGAAGCCCACTACGACATTCGCACGCTCAGCCTGCGCCTGGAACAGCTCTACAGGCAGGCAATCCACAGTTACAGGTCAGGAGAGCGCCTCCCATGAAGCTCTTCTACTACCAGGATCCGGAAGGCAATTTCGGCGATGACCTCAATGCCTGGCTCTGGCCGCGCCTCATACCTGATCTATTGGACGACGATGACAGTACGCTCTTCGTGGCTATCGGTAGCATCCTCGACCGGCGTATACCCCAGGAACCGCAAAAGGTCGTGTTCGGCACCGGCGTGGGCTACGGATTACTGCCCGTGCTGGACGAGCGTTGGCAGATCTGGTGCGTCCGAGGGCCGCTGACCGCCAGGGCGCTTGGTCTACCTGCCCGCCTTGCCGTGATCGACCCTGCGGCGCTTGTGCGTACAATAAGAACCACACCTGCCGCCGTCTCCCATTCGGTCTCGTTCGTCCCCCACTTTAGAAGCCCTCGGCGCGCCGAGGCTGTGGGCCTGAACCTGGATAAGCTCTGTGCATCGGCCGGTATCAACTACATCGATCCCCGCAAAGGCGTCGAGCACGTGCTTGCCGCCATCGAGAGCTCTGAGATGGTTCTCGCAGAGGCCATGCACGGCGCCATCGTGGCCGACGCCCTGCGCATACCCTGGGTTCCCTTGCAGCTTTACGACCAGATCCTCAATCTCAAATGGCAAGATTGGTGCGGCTCTCTTGGCATAAAATACACCCCCCTCCTGCATGTACCTGCTCCGGATAACGACTCGGCGGCCAGTATTGCCCAATTCCTTCTCAATGCGGCCACCAACAGTCCCTTACTTAGCGATATCGCTGTGCTGGATAGGCTGACCGAACAACTGCTTACAAAGTTGAAGCAGTTGAGAATTGGGCTTCCCGGTGATTCAGTGACGGGCACGGCGGCGCTGAAGCCGGACCCTCGGGTGCTTAAGGAAGTACCCTGGCTTTATGAGATGCAGATAGCTTTGGAAGAGGTCGCCGCGGTGGTCCCGTCAGGCGCAACACTTATCCTGGTGGATGAGGACCGGTGGGGAGGCGGTCAAACTCTCAGGGGCCGGCGCACGCTGCCGTTTCTTGAGCGCGATGGCCGCTACTGGGGTTTACCCCCCGATAGCGACTCAGCTATTCGTGAGTTGGAACGCCTCCGAAGCCTTGGCGCGCAGTATCTCGTCTTAATGCGCCCGTCGTTCTGGTGGCTTGACTACTACGACGGCTTTCGAGATCATCTGCGCCGTTACACTCTCGTGCCAACCGGCGACCTCATTCGCGTTATTGCCTTAAACTGAACGGCCGCACGCGGAATCATATAGAGCATCTTTGGCTGGCATTCCCAAGAGAAAAGCCTTGGCCACATCTTTCTATATGTGTCACGTGTTTCTGTGCTATTCCCCTGGGAGTGACAGGGGCCTTTGGCGAGAGAACACTGGGCTGTTTTTTGTGACACTAGTTGTGCCACCCTGCTGGCCTTCATTCAGTGTATCCTCTACTAAGTCGGCGCCGGCTATCAGGTCAGTATGTTATTCGACGCGAGATAGGAGGACTAACAAATGGCTACGAAAGCACGCGAGTTCAACCCAAACCAATTCACCTTCGAAGAGGGTATAGAGAGAATTAGACGTGCCAGCTCAGAGGCAAAGGTTAAGCTGGGGCTAGGCATCCTCACCTCTAAGGACCCCGACGTTCTGAAGGTGACCAATGTGCTCAAGGTCGATATCATTCCGGATGGCTTCCAGAAGTGGCAACTCCCCTTCTACCTGGACAAACCTTCCCAGATGTATATCTCAGCGGGAGCGCCCTTTACCAGAGTTGCCAAACATTCCCACAACGAGGGGGATGGCGTTCGCTTTATAATGTCGGGTTCCATTATCTACAACGGTAAGGAGCTAACTGCCGGCGACTGGATGTTCATTCCGGCGGGCGAGCCCTACTCCTTCTAAGTTGGACCTTTTGGAACCCTTATGTGCTACTGCTATTGTTGCTGCTGCGCCGGTTTCCAGCTATACCATGGCGAGGATGTCATCAATCCGAATCCCGTTGCCCATGGATAGCTCTCAACCATGCTCGAGAGTAAGCTGCCTACTCTCTATAATGTACCCACATATGGCTCTTCGTCACTTTAGGTGAACGAGGTGAGGCATGGTCACGCCAGGTTTAGGACCCGTTTACGAAGTAGATCAAACTTTGCCCGGCCGTACATCTCCCGCTTCTTCAACTTCAACCGGTTCACTTGTCCTTCCACTTGGCCCTGGCTCCAATCCTCCCTTAGCCCAGCTAGCACTGCTGCCTTGTCTCGCTCCAACCCCGTCGCGAAGCTCTGTAAGTCAATCAGTTTGCTTGCTGCTACCTTGCTTATCCAGTTATCCAGCTCCTCTCCTGTGTGCTTGCGTACCATCTGGAGGAACTCCCATACCAATGGATAGCTTACCTCCACGTCCGGACAGATCTCCTGCAACTGTTTCAGCGTTGCCTTTTGGGCTGTGCTCTGACTTTCGGGATCTCTTAGAAGAAAATAGCTCAACTGCCTGGATGATGGTGTGCGTTGCTTTGCTTGCTCTGCATGCTCTTTTCCCTGCTTGCTGTGTAGGCTGTGTGTGTCCCAATCCCGATACTTGAGCGGCCCGGTCTTCGCCGGTACCGTTCTTTGTTGAGCAACCCATATGGCCACCATCTTGCGCGAGCCCGGATAGCCTTGTATCTTTATCTCACGCCACATCTGCACTCCATTCTCGCAACCCCCCTGCAAACGCTCATACAGATAAGGCAGGTAGGGGTCGAGTATGCTTCGCTTCACTCTCATCTGCGTCGCTGTTGGGTCGCTATCGCTGCGCAAGTAGTGGAACACAGTTCCTCGGCTGATCCCCACTTGCTCACCAATTTTACGCATGCTCTGTCCCGCAGCGTGTAGGGTCCTCACTTGCTCATAAAGCGCTTGCCTTGTAGCCTTTCGTGCTTGCAAGATAGTAGTTTCAACCGCTGTACGAGAAGCAGGGCGCCGCTGTGCTTGTGGAGGCACACCTTGACCTGACTGACCTGACTGGTTGCTCCTCCTAGACGGTATCGAACGTGGCAACTCAATACCGCGAAAGCGGGAGCGATTACGGTCAAGCAGTCGTTCCACAGCTTCACGCAGATTCTTTACGATATGAAACCGGTCAGCAATCTGCTGAGCATGTGGAGCGCCAAGAGTAACTCCGCGAATATATTCAGTGGAACGATCTCGACTGATAACTTGCACACCTGGGTGCTTTCGTAGCCACTCGGCCAAGGTTTCAGCGGTGCGATCAGGTAGTAGCTCTATTGGCCGGTGTTGTTCGAGGTCGACCAGAATAGTGCCGTAAGTGCGACCTTTACGAAAAGCAAAATCGTCTATCCCAAGGACGCGTGGCACCGTTGTGAGCGGCACGGTAGCACGACGAAGATGGCGCAGCACCGTGGAAGAGCTAACAGCCACGCCTAAGCGTGCTACCAGACGTGAACCACCTTGTCCGCCCAGGGCTAAACCGACCAGGGTAAGGATCTGGGCCAAACGAGCAGTGCGCCTGGCATAGGTCCCAACAAAGTCAGGCACGCGCTCGGTAAAGATGAGACGAACACAATATGGAAGCTTGCAGAAGAACTTACGGATGGTGAGTTGCAAGCGGACCATATAGCCAGCCCAGGGTAGATCAGCTAGAGTGCGAGCATAGGAGCTGTGGATCTGAGTGGTGGTGGTTGCACACAAAGGGCACAGGGCCATAGGTGCTGAGGTGGTTAGGTTGATAGTGATGATGTCATGAGCTATTTCGATTCGGTCCAAGCGCAGACCAGGAAGCTGGGGAACGAGCTTGGCTGCCAACTGCTGAGATGATATGTCCATATCTTAGTTGTACCAAACCGCCATCCCATTCACCTAAAGTGACGAAGAGCCTGACACTGGGGTACACCATACTCGCCAGTAATATGTGCAGTCAGTGATGTGCAGGCTGCGGGCACATATTACTGGTAAGAGAAATTCTCTGAGCCTATGGTGATTGGCGGACAACTGCCGGAGAGCAATTACCTATTCCCATAAGTATGCGCAACAAAAACCAGGGCCTGCCTCTGACGCAGGTCCTGGTTGTTAATTGCTGCCTTCAATGCGTGGTACACGGCGCCGGCAGTGATTGGTGCAATATCAGGGCTTGAACAGATCGAAGAAGAGAGGAAAGGTGAGTAGCAGTCCCAGTAAGATCAGTGCGAATGTAGCACCTGTGGCCCTGCCGAAGTTCACATTCTTGCCCTTCCACGTCATGGTGAGAGCGACCCAGCTGATCAACCAGATAGCTACCGGCACTATTGTTTTGCCG
>JBBRDO010000092.1:0-18803 GCA_038203825.1 Chloroflexia bacterium
CGGACGCACAAGCTCATGAAGCACACTGTAAGTTTTACTGATACTCTGCACCTGGGTAGGGATACCCAGGCTCTTTATTGCTTTTCAGCTATAGGCCAGTCTCAATTGTTCTGTCAACCGACAAGGTGCAACGACAACTACAACTTGCCCACGATCATCTTACTAATCGTCCTTAGCGTGTCGAACACTCCCACGCCCTTAGGAGCTATCGCCTCGTAGGCGGGCACGTGCATCGGGTTCAAATAGCGCTCCAGCACGGGAAGAGGGAGAGCGTCGGGCATGTCGCGCTTGTTGTACTGCATCACCATCGGGAACTCAAGGAACTTTTTGCCCTGCTGTGACAGGTTCTTGGCAAGCTCCTGCAAAGAGCGCACGTTCTCGCCCAGCTTCGAGCGCTGCGAGTCTGCCGTGAACACAACCCCATCCGCCCCATTGAGCACCGCCACCCGCGTGCGCTCATAAAGTACCTGTCCGGGCACCGTGTACAGGTGGAAGCGTACCTGGTAGCCGTGCACCTTGCCCAGGTCTAGCGGCAAGAAGTCGAAGAATAGCGTGCGCTCCGTCTCGGTGTCAATCGAGAGCAGATCGCCACGCGCCTGCCCCGGCACAGTGGAGTAGATGTACTTCAGGTTGGTTGTTTTCCCAGAGAGACCCGGCCCGTAGTATACGAGCTTGCAATGTATCTCTCTTGTCGCGACGTTTATCAGTGCCATAATTCCCTCTTTTGCCGACTGGCGATAATCCGACAATCGTGTGCCTTTGTTGTTGCTCTCTACGTGCAGCCTGTCCGGTTCTCGTGCCTGACTGTCTTCTTCGTAGCACAGCACCTCTTACCTGTCGATGCCTATTCTCTGAACAGTAGATCGATGGTGTCCTCAACCGAGGTGCGGAACGACGGGTTCAGGCCTATCACCTGCCGGCTCCGTCGCTGTGCTTGCAGCAGCACCGCCTCAAGCTCAGGCGTGATCTGGCGTGTGATGTCGCGCACGAGGCCCACGTGCGTGCTCTTGCCGAAGATGACAGTTATGAGCCAGGCTTCGCCGATTAGCTCGGTCAGCGTGTTCTCGGACGCCCCTTGTTGGAACAGCGTCTGGAAGTTCTTCTCATTCCTCATGCGAGCAAGCTCGCGCGTGGTCGCAAACGTCCCGGCCAACAGCGCCCCCATCACATCCAGGTCCTTGGGCAACTGGTCGCCACGCGCGCTTATAACCTCACCGGCCCTGTCGAGCAGGAAGGTGGTGCTTGCGCCCGCCTCCATAATCATACGGTCGAGTTGGCGCCTTATGCGCCGTCCATCGTCTTCGCTGACGATGAGGCTGCCGTTGGGGCGCGGTTCCGCTTTATCGTTCACTTCGAAGTTTATTGGTTCCAAGATTGTAGTTCCAGTTTTCAATAACGGGTTTCCAGGTCGATGGCCCTACTTGTTTCCTTTTCTGCGACACGCTGTCCGCTTGCTTCCAGGTATCCATCTCTCTCGTGCTTCACGGCTCACAGATTACGCTTCTTCCCTCTATACGCAGTTTCCCTGCTGTAATCAGCTTTATAGATTGTACTAGTATCCTGTGCTCTTCCGCGTGTATGCGTTCGGCCAGCGTCTCTTCCGTATCATCCTGCAGCACGGGCACCGCCGCCTGCGCTATTATCGGCCCTGCATCCAGGTCGTTCGTGACGAAGTGGACCGTGCAGCCTGTTATCTTCACTTTATACTTAAGCGCCTCCGCAATTGCGTGCAGGCCCCCCGCGAACGCCGGAAGCAACGAAGGGTGAACGTTGATAATCCTGCCCTCGAATGCCGCCACAAACTCGCTTGTCAACACCCTGTCCCAACCCGCCAGCACCACTTGCTGAACGTCCGCCTCTATCAACTTAGCAGTGATAGCGATCTGTTGCGCCTGTCGCGTACCATATTCCTCTTGCGTATAAAGGCCACCTGGCACTCCCGCTTTCCTGGCCCTTTCTATCGCCTGCGCACCTCTATGGTTGCAGGCCACGTATGCTACCGTTGCGTCCAACTCTCCGCGTGCAATTGCGTCCAGTATGGCCTGTAGATTTGTGCCTTTACCTGATACCAGTACGCCCAGGCGCAAGAAGTTCTCCTATTCCTACTGCGTAAACACTACACGCTCATCGTGCTGCTGTTCTACCACACTGCCAACTTTGATGAAGGCCGGTGTGCCTTCAATAATACTTTCCGCCTCACCCGCCGAGACTATAACGATCATGCCAAGGCCCATGTTGAATACTCTGCGCATCTCACCGTCCGGCACGTTGCCCTTCGACTGTATGAGCTGGAAGAGGAGCGGTATCTGCCATGCTCCTGTGTTCAACTCAACTGCGCACCCCGCGGGCAATATGCGCGGGATGTTATCTACGAGGCCGCCACCCGTAATGTGGGCCATCCCCTTGATCGGTCGGGTGGGCATATCCAGCAGCGGGCCGATCTCCTGCAGGTACGAACGGTGCGGCCTGGTGAGGCTTTCGCCCAGTGTCGTCCCAAGCGCGGGCACATATTCCGTCAGGCGTGTAAGGGTTCCCTCTGGCGAGCCGTCCAGCCCGAACACTTTGCGGGCCAGCGAGTAGCCGTTGGTGTGCAGTCCGCTCGATGGAAGCGCCAGCACCACATCGCCCGGCGTAATCCTGTCGCCCAGCACGAGCCGATCGCGGTTTGCCATCCCGACTATCGTGCCTACCACATCGAACTCGCCGTCGGCGTAGACCCCCGGCAGTTCTGCTGTCTCGCCCCCGATAAGGGCGCAACTCGCTGCGCGGCACGCTTCTGCCATTCCAGTTACCACTTCTATCACTTGTTCAGGTACGATCTTCCCGGCAGCAAAGTAGTCCAGAAAGAATATAGGTTTGGCACCGCAGGCCAGCACATCGTTCGTGCAGTGGTTGACTATGTCATGCCCCAGCAGTTTGTGCGTGCCCAGCAGCGAAGCAAGCTTCAGCTTAGTACCCACGCTATCCGTACTGGCGACCAGCACCTGCCCGTCAGCCCGGTCATCGAGCGCGTACAGGCCGCCGAAGAGTCCGACGTCAGCGAGCACCCGCGGCCCGAAGGTCGAGCGTACAGCCTCTTTCATCCCCTCAACGGCGCGGCTTCCCGCGTCTATGTCAACACCGGCCTGCCGGTATGCACTTTCTTGCCTGGCCTCTGTCATGCCTCTCCTTATCGTGCCCATTATACAAGAGCGCCAACATCCATGTATAGGTCCTGCACCTGTACTTTTGTACTGACTGCTAGTAGTTAAGAAGTAAGAAGTAGTAGGACGCCGGAACGCCCCCTTGATGGGGAGTACCACCTACCTGCCAGCCCCCCGACCAGCAGGGAGGTGCAGGGGCGCAGTCCCCTGCCGGGGTACCAGGGGTGTCCCCTGGCCCTCTATCTTCTTTTTTACTCCCCAACCTTCAGGGAGGGGCCGGGGGTGGGTTCTCTGCCTGCCACCCAACTTCACAGGAGGTGCAGGAGTATCCTCCTGCCGGGGGCCTGGAGTGTCCCCCACCCAGGGTCTATTCATTCTCATTTATTGCTCACAGTTGCTCATGATTTTAGCGCATTGTTCTTCCTCTGGAAGTTGCCGTGTTGTGTGATGTGATAACAAGGTGGCCTGTTCTCGCTACTATTGCACCCGCAATTGGCCGAATTTCTACACTGCCGCGCGAGAATGAATAGACCCTGTCCCCCACCGTCCCTCTTCCCTTGAAGCGCATCAACGTTTATGATACGATTCACGGGATTGCAATCCTGACGAGCATACTCAACGAGGAGATGGGAATCTTTATGAATATAGTAGTTTGTATGAAAGCGGTGCCCGATACTACTGCCGACAAGCAGCTTGCGGCCGACGGCACGCTTGACCGGGCTTCGCTGCCCGTGATAATCAACCCCTGGGACGAGTACGCCATCGAAGAAGCCCTGCGTATCAGAGAGAGCGGCGCCGCCCCAGGTGAAATTATCCTCCTGTGTATGGGTCCCGACTCCAGCACCGAAACCATCCGCAAAGGCCTCGCCATGGGCGCTGACCGCGCAGTCCTTGTCACCGACCCCGCTTTGCACGGCTCCGATTATCTCGCGACCGCCCGGGTGCTGGCCGAGGCGTTGCGCAAGACCCCCTTCGACCTCGCGCTCTTCGGTTCGCAGAGCACCGATGCGGGCGGTGGCGTAATCTACAATATCGTGGCCGAGTTGCTTGGCTTGCCTGCTATCACCTGGCTCAACGAGATCGAGGTAGTCGGCGACAAAGTGCGCGGCAAGCGCGGCAGCGACACCGGCTATGATGTGGTCGAGGCGCCTTTGCCCGCCATAGCCTCCGTCACCCAGACCGCCAACGAGCCTCGCTATCCTTCCTTGCCCGGCATTATGAAGGCCAAGAAGAAAGAGATAGTCACCATGGCCCTTGCCGACCTCGGCATAAACGCCAATGAAGTGGGCCTCGCCGGGGCAGCTACAGTAGTCGAAGGCTCCCAGCGTCCGCAGTCCGCCCGCGCCCGGCAGATTATCAAGGCAGAAGACCCTGCCGCAACCGCGTTGGCAATCGCCGATTTCCTTGAAAGCAAGAAACTGATCTAGAGATCGGGGTTTGAGGGCAGGCGAGCACCAGGCTGATCCTGCACCCTGTGATCTCTATCCCTGAGGAGGGTAACTTGGCAACAAACAACGACGTTTGGGCAGTCGTCGAGACTGACACTCACGGCAAGCCCAAGAAGTTGGGGTTGGAACTGGCATCGTTGGCGGTGCAGACTGCCGCCCAGTATGGCGGGCAGGCAGCCGCGATCGTCTTCGGCCCCCGCGAGGCCGCCGAAACGGTAGGGCAATATGGGCCCTCCACCGTCTATTATTGCGATGACCCGGCGTACAAGACCGATATTGTCGGCCCGGCATCTGCCGTCATCGCCTCTCTGATCGTGCAGCACAGCCCGCGACTTGTGCTTTTGCCTTCTACATCGCTCGGCAAAGACTGGGCCGGTCGCCTCTGCGGCAAGCTCGGCCTGGGCATCGAGGCCGACGTGATCGAGCTATCGATGGAAGGTGGCAAGGCTAAAATCATAAGCCCTGCGTTCAATGGCGCCCTGCGCGTCACCAGCGGCTTCACCCGCGAAGGCGAACAAACCGGCCTCTTGCTCGTGCGCCCCGGTGCCGGCACCGTCCGGCGTGCCGAAGGCACATCTGCCAATGTGCAACAGGTGAGCGTGCCTGCCGGTGTCAAGCCTGGCCAGACCGTCGTAGAGAGCGTGGCTGCACAGGGTGGTGTGCCCGACCTTGCGGGTGCCCAGGTGATAGTGGCAGGTGGTCGCGGCCTGGGCAGTGCCGACAAGTTCTCGCTGGCTACCGACCTTGCCAACCTGTTCGGCGGCGCGGTAGGCGCGACCCGTGCGGTGGTGGACAATGGCTGGATACCCTATGCCTACCAGGTGGGGCAAACCGGCAAGACCGTGCGCCCCAAACTGTATATCGCCATAGGCATCTCGGGCGAGATACAGCACAAAGTAGGTATGCAGACCTCCGGCACCATCGTGGCGATTAACAAAGATCCCAATGCCCCCATCTTCCAGTTCTGCGACCTCGGCGTGGTGGGCGACCTCCACCAGGTCGTGCCTGCCCTCATAGAAGAGATCAAGAAGCGCAAGGGGCTGGCGTGAGTCGTAGATCGTAAGTCGCTGATCGTAAGTCAGGACGACCGACGACTGACGGTCTAGGACTTACGATCAGCGACTTACGATCTACGACTCGTCATCACGATCTACGATCCGTTATGAGCCGCACGCCTCTCTCATATGTGAAATAGCTGAACGCCCAGTTGGCCAGTACAATAAGGCGGTTGCGGAATCCCACCAGGTACATCAGGTGCACGAACACCCACCCGAACCAGGCTATCTGCCCGCTCAGCCTCACTCCGAAGGCATCCATCACTGCGTCGTTTCTGCCTATGGTCGCCAGGTTTCCCTTGTCGAAGTAGTGGAACGGGCGCAGTCTCTTTCTCTCAATACTCGCTACTATATTCCTCGCGGCCCACTTGCCCTGCTGGATAGCCACCGGGGCCAGCATTGGATACGCCTGGTCGCTCTTGTAGCCTTCCAGGTAGGCCATATCGCCCACGATGAACACCTCGGGGTGCTCGGCCAGGTTGAGTGTAGGTGTAATCTTGACCCTGCCGCCCTTCGCGTGCTCGGCCTCTAATGCCGCCGCCAGCTCCGCGGCTTTCACCCCTGCCGCCCACACTACCGCGCCTGCCTGCAACTGCTCTCCACCCTTGAAGGTGACGCAGTTGTTCTCCACCGATTCGACGGGCGACTCGAGCCTTAACGCTACCCCCATCTTTTCAAGCCGTTTGCGCGCCGCCTTTTGCAGCGACTCGGGGAAGGCCGCCAGTATCTTGTCGGTGGCTTCCACCAGCACCACTCTCGCATTGCCCGTGTCGAGCATTGGGTAGTCCTTGCGGAGAACGTGGCTGATAAGCTCGGAGAATGCACCCGCCAGCTCAACACCCGTCGGGCCGCCCCCTATGATCACGAACGTCATTAGCTCGCGCCTGCGCGTCGCATCGCGCTCGTGGACCGCTTGCTCGAAATTGTAGAGGATGCGATTGCGCAGGTGTTCGGCTTCGTCAATGTCCTTCAGGCCGAAGGTTTGCCCCTCCAGCCTGTTGTTGCCGAAATAATTGTTGGTGCTGCCCGCCGCCAGCACCATATAATCGTACGTATAGTTGCTCGCGCCCGTATAAACTACCCGCTTGTCAAAGTCTATTCGCTCGACATTCGCCATCTGGAAGTCCACGTTCCTGTGCTTGCGGAAAATGGCCCGCACAGGGTAGGCGATGGATGTCTCTTCGAGCGCGGCTGTGGCTACCTGGTAGAGCAGGGGCCAGAAGCCGTGATAATTGTTGCGGTCAAGGATCAGCACGTCTACTTCCTTGTCGGCCAGCTCCTTGCCTGCGTTGATCCCGCCGAAGCCCGCCCCGATGATGATCACGCGAGGTCGGTCCATGCGCGGGGAAGTGCTTTCTTCCTCTGGTGCATCCGCTGTGCCGCCGTCGCCATACGCCACTTTTGTGCTCTGTTGCTGTTTGGCTCCCGCTTTCTCAATAGTTGCGTTCAATTGTTTGCCTCCGTAACGCCCAGGCGGTTAATTTCGTATAATTACGGTCGAACGAGTCCCTACAATATTATACTACGTGAAATAATTCACAAAGTCAAGAGGATGCTATATGACCCTTTTGAATAGCGAGCAGCGGGCTGATGTGCCTGCGATAAATGTACCCGGTATGGGGGTCCCCGCTATATCGGCGCAAGGGCTGCGCAAGACTTATGGCGAGCACGTCGCCGTGACGAACCTCAACCTTTCTATCCGGCAGGGCGAGATAGTGGGCTTCCTGGGGCCGAACGGCGCCGGCAAGACCACCAGCCTCCGCATGCTCACCGGCCTGCTGAAGCCGACCGCTGGCAGCGCTCAAATCATGGGCTATGACATCGAGCACAACTCTGTGGAGGCCAAGAAGCAGTTCGGCTATGTGCCCGATACGCCCAACCTGTACGGCAAGCTCAGCGGCTGGGAGTTCCTGCGCTTCATGGCCCGCCTTTATCGTGTTCCCCAGGAGCAAGCCGAGCGGCGTGCCGGCGAGCTCTTGCGCCTGTTTGAGTTGTACGACGCCGCACCCGACATGGTCGAGAGCTATAGTCATGGTATGCAGCAAAAGATGGCTCTAGCGGGCGCTCTCATCCACGATCCCAAAGTGCTGTTCCTCGACGAGCCGACTGTGGGGCTGGACCCGCGCTCTGCGCGTTTGATCAAGGACTTGCTAAGCCAGTTGCGTGACCGTGGGTCGGCTGTGCTCTTTTCCACCCACATACTCGAGATCGCCGAGAGGATGTGCGACCGCGTCATCATCATCAACAACGGCGATATCGTAGCTTCGGGCACCATGGCCGAACTGAGGCACATGCGGGGTGAAGGTTCACTGGAAGACATTTTCCTGAGCGTTACAGGCGGGGCAGAATACGCCGAGCTTGCCGATATTTTGAAGTGAGATAGGTACCCTATTAATGCTTAGTGATACATGGCTATTGTTGTCTTTGCGTTGGCACGTGTTGTGGAACACGTTCCGGCACAGAAGCACCGTTACAAAGATCTCCACGGTCCTTGGGTCATTACTCATTGGTGGGTTTGTGACTTTCACCGCCGCAGGTATAGGCTGGGGGTTGGGTCTGCTCCTCCACCAGTATCCCGATCGTGACCTTGCTGCCCTGTTGCCCGGCGGGCTGCTCACTGTAATCACGCTTTTGATATTGCTTTCGAGCTTTGGTGTGGCGCTCGGATCGCTCTTCCTATCGAGCGACCTCGAGCTGTTGATGAGCGCACCCGTTGATCGCCGCGCTGTGTTCCTCAGCAAAATGCTCGATGGTATGCTCCCAAGCTACACGATCATTCTGGTGACCGCACTCCCCTCATTGATAGCTTTCGGTATCGGCCAGAACTGGGGCCCCCTTTACTATTTGCTCGTTCTACTGACCTTGATCGTGCTTCCCTTCTTCCCTGCTGGTCTCGGGTCGCTGCTGGTAATGCTCGTGGCGCGCGTTGCCCCCGCACGGCGCGTGCGTGAGATATTGGGGTTTGCAGGTGCGCTTTTTGGTGTGGGCTGTGGACTCCTCGGCCAGACCAGCCGCTTCTGGATCCCCAACCTGGTTGGCGGTGCAGTGGGTGCGCAACCCGATGTGAAGGCGCTCATTGATGACGTGCGAGGAATCGCCAACGTTCCTGTTCCCCCTCTACTGGCGGGGCGCGGCCTGGCCTCGGCCGGTCTCGGCGATTGGGTCCCCCTGGTCGCATCATACAGCGGCTATCTCTTGTTCACAGTGGGTTTCTTCGTGCTGTGTGTATGGCTGGCCGACCGGCTTTACGCCGCAGGCTGGGTGCGTATGCAGAGCAGCGGAAACTCAAAGCGCGGCCGCGAGCGGTCGGCTCGGGCCGCCGCGCGCGCAGGTTGGCTGGGTCGCGCCCCCGCATGGTTTGCAATCACCCTCAAGGATTGGCGCGTGCTTCCCCGCGACCTGCGTAATTTCGCGCAGATGCTGGCTCCTCTGGCTCTCCTTCCCTTCGCATTCTTTAGTCTTGTGGGGGGGTTCTCCGACACCCGAGCGACCCAGGGCGGTGGGCGCGGTAGCAGAGGGAATCCTTTCGAATCGTTCGGCGCCGCGTCGCATAGTGCTTTGGGCGTGTTTGTTGCCGCAGGGGTGCTGGTGGCGCTGCTGTTTGTATTTGGGCGACTGGCCGAAACCTCCATCAGCATGGAAGGCAAATCGTGGTGGCTGACCAAAGCTGCGCCCCTGTCGCCCGCCGAGTTGCTGTTTGGCAAGTTTGTGTCAGCGGCGATCCCATTTGTGATGCTGGCTCTCATCTTCATGATAAGTGCCGCCATCTGGCGCGGGTTTAGCTTTGTCTGGTTCCTCTACGGGTTGTACGGCGTGCTAATGCTTGGGTTAGGGTTGCTCGCCGTAGCTGTGGGGTTATCCGTTCCCTGGGCCAAATTTGATTGGGATGACCCTCGCCGCATGCTTTCGGTCCAAACGTCCATCTACACACTGATAAGCTGGTTCGTGCTGGGGTTGATGGGCGGCGGCATACTTTGCATCCCGTTGCTTCTTGACGCACTCAATCCGGAGCTTGTGGGCGTGATGATGGTCGTTTGTGCTGTTCTCTCCACCGTCGTGACGGGGGCCGTGGCCTATGGCTTTTTCCGCTTCGGGATGGGCAAATTGTCGACCGTGGGCGAGAATTAATCGTGTATTTTGAACGAATTGTTAATTTAGACAGAAAAAACAGTCTTAACCCCTTGACAGCGTACCTTCGCCCGATCTAAACTACGGTGGCCTAAATTAAGAGACCTTAATTAGCAAGTAAGAGGCTCTCTTTTACGCCCCTAGAACGATCTGGAGAAGAAACGTCGCAATGTTAACCGTTCCATCTGTCAAGCGTCCTACCGGCTTACGCTTATTGGCTACTGTTGTTGCCGCGCTGGGCGCCCTGGTCATATTGGCTGTGCTGGTCTGGCAGGGTGCCACTTCCGCCGGCAGCCCCGACCCGACTGCCCCCCATAATAGCTCGCCTGCGGCCACCCTCGATGTGGCTGTGCTGGTGTTCCGCGAAGGCCTGGAATGTATCCTCGTCCTGACTGCGATAACTGCCGGCCTATTAGGGGCTAACCAGTCGTTCAGGAAGCCTATTGCCATCGGCGTCGTGTTCGGGTTCATCGCAACCTTGCTCACCTGGTTCCTCGCCGTTCGCATCATTGACGACCTCGCAGAGAACATTCCCGCTCTGGCGGTGCAGGCCGGAACCGGACTGCTGGCTATACTGGTTCTCCTGGTCGTTATGAACTGGTTCTTCCACAAAGTCTACTGGACGGGCTGGATCTCGTTCCACAATCGCCGGAAAAAGGGCCTGATCCAGGACGCGAGCAATCCCAACGCTTCTAAAGCGCGCCTGCTGTGGGGCCTCGGCTTACTTGGTTTCTCTTCCCTCTATCGCGAAGGCTTCGAGGTAGTGCTGTTCCTGCAAAGTTACCGATTGCGGTTGGGAGAGGGGATAGTCTTCTGGGGCGCTCTGCTCGGACTGATCTTCTGCGGCATCATCGCTGTGCTGAACTTCGTGGCTCACCACCGCCTCCCCTACAAAAAGATGCTTACGATCACGGGCGTTATGCTCACTGTGGTGCTCTTTGTGATGGTGGGCGAAGAAGTCTTCGAGATGCAGCAAGCGGGCTGGCTCGCCACAAGCGAAATTTCCTGGTTACAGTGGCTACCCAGCTGGGCCGGTACCTGGCTCTCTATATTCCCCAACTGGGAAACCGTCATAGCCCAGGGCCTGTCCGTCATTCTGGTGCTGGGGTCGTATGGTCTCGCTCGCTACCAGGCAGTCTTGCTGCCCAAAAAGGCCGGCATGGACCCGTTCAAGCAACGCGAGGCTCCCCCCACAGAGCAGTCGAGCGGCTTCCCTCCCCTGCAAACCGAAGCAGGCACTGCCGCCAAGCGCTAACACGAACCGGCGACAGTTCGCTACGCTCCTACCTTTGACGCATGTCGCATTACGTATGACTTACGATCAGCGACTTACGATCTACGACTCGTGGTCAGCGACTTACGATCTACGACTCGTCAAAGCGGCATCTTTCTTGCTCTTCTTGTGCCCGTTCTTCGAAACCGCCGGCAATGGAGCCTGGTGTTCAGACAGCGCCTCTATTTCCATGTTGAAGATGCGGCGCACTATAGCAACCGAGGTCGCGTAGGCCGAGTCCATTCCCAGGTAGGCTAGCCGTATCGCCCCCAGGTTCTTGCCTCTCGTATACGGCGTATCCGATCCGTAGTGCAGGAAACCGAGGTCTATCGGTAGCTTGGTGAAATTGACGTGTTCCCCGGTTGGGTAGCGCGTGGGGTAGGTATCCTCGTACACAGCGTTCAGGTACGGCCCCGCCTCCATCTCCACCACCGTGTAGTTATCTCGGTAATACGAGTCCAGATATGGGCGGTTCTGCAGGTATGTGCCCTTGACCGTTACAGCCTTCTGGTTGTCCAGCACAACCCCGTATACCAGAAACGGCGACACATCGGCTGCTGTGAAGCAGTTATTAAGCCAGTACGTATTCTGGGTGTGCTCGTCGAACACCGAGTCGCTGATCATCACGTCGCCTATGCGCCCGTTCAGGGTGGCTGCCTTCCCGAGCACATACACACCCTTCACATTATCCAGGCTCTCAGCTACCTGCACAAAGATGTAATAGGCAGCCAGCCCGAGAGGGTAGTCGATGTTCAGTATGATCGCCTTGCTCTGCTTGAGCATCTCCAGGCCGTCCACTCTCAGGCGAGGGTCGAAGTCGGCCAGATCGAGGCGACCTAGTTCTATCACTTGCGCGTCAATAGGCATGCCTTCTTTACTCGGTATCGAGTGTATCCCGCGCTCTTCCTCGTCCTTAAGCCTGCTCCTGAGCAGATCGCGCCCTTTCTCCGTCTCATTGAAGTAGCGGCGTGACGCATAGTACAGCATATTCTCAATTGGAGCGCGCACCTGCTTTTTCACAAGCTTGTTATACTCAGCCATCAACTCCGAGTCGTTCGAGCGGCGAATAAACTCCTCGATCCCTGCGCGAGATCTCGGAATCGTGCCGCTCAGCAGATTGACAATGGAGTGCGTGTTGGACGATACGAAGTAAACAGGGCGATCGCTGAGTCCGCGTGTCTCAAGCAGGCGCTTGATCGGCGCCCACCACTCTTCTGTGGCCTTCGCGTAACCGATGTAGGTGCCGCTCAGCATACGCACTGTAAAATCTTTCGGTGACGTGGCCATGAGCAGCATATTGTCCCACATGTCGTCGCCCCATACCGCCTGCAAGCGCAGCCAGTCTTCCATTGAGATCAAGAGGCGTTGCTGCAGCACGCGCTTCACCTCGTCATACAGGGCGGGCGGGGTCGTATGTATCGTCGATAGCAACTCAAGTGTATTGGGGTCGGCGTTCAGCAGGGCGTGAAACTTGCCCCACTCTATCTGGAAGCCTGTCAGCGTGGGGATGAAATCGTCAACGTCGCTGACCGAGGTGACGTATACAGCAAGCGTCTCCTTGCCGTCCCACAGCCAGCGTCTGCGCCTGCCGGGCGAGCTGACATGGGTCCACGTCTCGACCTGGTACCCCTGCTTACGAAACACTTCCTCCGATTGCCCGAGTAGGACATGTCGAACCTGCATGACGCCGGCAGGTAAGCGTTGTATACAGTACAAAAACGCCGACATATCGGGCGCAGCACCTCGCGCGTTTATGTGGAGTGCCGAGTCGGCATTGAGGTGGGCCTGCACAAGGGCTTTGACTTCTACCTCACCCGATGAGCGCAGCATAGTGGTGTACGTACGAATGTATACCTCGACATCCTGCTTGGTTGCAGGATAGAGATCCTGGTGGTCGACGGCTACATCGCGTGCCCGCGCCAGTTGCTCCTCCATCTCCAAGTTGGCTTCTTCCATTTGCTCCCTCCAATTTGGGGCTTCATTCTTCTCTTCTTATTTTGCTTATTACCAACCATTATAGTGCGTGCTAGACTCCCCGTCAAAGAAACGTCGAAATCTACCTTAGAACGCTCTACAGCCCCGTTTATCTCATCTTTGACGGGCGGGCTTCATATTGAGAACGCACTACAACAAAGCTAGGGCGTCTTGCTCCCTATGCTTCGGCTTCGATCCTCTTCACAGGCCGACATCCCCTGTGCTACACTTCCTATCAAAGCAAAGCCACGCAACCCGGTAAAGGAATTCACAAGCCCGATGTCCGACATCATCACGCGAGAACGACCCGACATCGCCGACGCGGTCGCCCTGATCAATGAGCTTGAAGCGCATCTTGCCCAGCTCTATCCGGCCGAAAGCCGTCACGGGTTCAGTGTCGAAACGCTGATGGCCGAAGATGTGCCGTTCTTCATTTTGCGCCATGATGGCACCCCTGCAGCCTGCGGTGGTATCAAGCTGTTTGGCGCAGAGTACGGCGAGATTAAGCGCATGTATGTACGCCCACAGTTTCGCGGCCTCGGCCTGGCGAAGCTGATCCTGGGCCACCTAGCCGAATATGCCCTTGCTCATGGCGTCACCCTCCTGCGGTTGGAAACCGGCATCCACCAGCATGCAGCCATTCGCCTGTATGAGCGCGTGGGCTTTGCACGTATTCCACCCTTCGGAGCTTATTTAGAAGATCCGCTCAGCCTATTCTATGAGAAGCGACTCGACCCTCACGCTCCCACTGCTGACGCGCGACCCGATAGCCGCTAATGTCTGCGCGCACCTCTCCCATTTGTGCCGCCTCTCTTTTTCGTGGTACAATGGCACGCGGCGGGGGCACGGCATGCCTATTTTCCGTGGCGGCAGATCGTACGCGACTCGCAACAACAAATACACTATGATCCGGAGGATCGGTTGAAGATTTCAGTCGTCATACCTGTATATAATGAAGAGGCCACCATACGCGAGATCATCGCACAGGTGCAGGCTGTACCACTCGATAAAGAGATCATCGTAGTAGACGATCATTCTACGGACGGCACACCCGACGTGCTAAAGGAACTGGAGGCTCAGGGCGCTATCAGGCTTTTCCGCCATGCTGTCAACCAGGGCAAAGGCGCGGCCTGCCGCACAGGTATCGAAGCCGTACAGGGCGACGTGGTGATCATCCAGGATGCCGACCTCGAATACGACCCGTCCGACTATCCCGCTCTGCTCGACCCCATAATCAAGAAGCGGAGCAAAGTCGTCTATGGCTCGCGCTTCCTCGGTCCTCACAAGGCCATGTACTTCTGGCATACCGTGGGTAACAAAATGCTCACCCTTGTCACCAATGTCCTCTTTGACACCACCCTCACCGACATGGAAACCTGCTACAAGGTGTTCACCGTTGATATAGCCCGCAAGCTGCACCTCAAGTCGAACAGGTGGGGTTTCGACCCTGAGATCACGGCCAAGATGCTCCGCATGGGCAACCGCATTTACGAGGTGCCCATCTCCTACGCGGGCCGTGAGTTTGACGAGGGCAAGAAGATCTCGTGGAAAGACGGCTTCACCATCGTGCGAGTATTGATTAGATACAGGTTCTTCAAGTAGTTCTCCCCTCGTTCTACCGGTCAGCAACTACAGGATAGCGGCGGCTAAAGTTATGAACTTCATTGGTATAGATCTGGGCGGCACGAAATTGCTCGGCATACGGGCGGATGAGGAAGGCACGGTGCTGCAAGAAGATCTCGTGCCAACCCTGGCGCACGAGGGGCCTGAGCGCGTCATCGACCGCATTCTCTCCATGATCGGCAGGCTGGCCAAAGCCGGCCCCGTCGACGCCATTGGCATTGACGTGCCCGGCCCCGCTGATCCATTCAAGGGCATAGTGTACGGCCCTCCCAACCTTCCCGGTTGGCCCGAAAAGGGCGTGCCCCTGCTCCAGATAGCCAAAGATAGGCTCGGCTACGGCGACAAAGTGCCTATCGCGCTAGTGAACGACGCCAACTCATCGGCCCTTGCCGAGTACAAGTACGGCGCGGGCGCCGAGAAGTTCATGGGCAAGAAGGTCAAACATCTGGTCTTCCTGACTATCAGCACAGGCATTGGCGGGGGTGTGATCGTTGACGGCAAGCTCTTGCTGGGAGCGAATGGTTTCGCCGCTGAACTGGGCCATGTGATCATCGACGCCTTCGGCTACAGGTGTAGTTGCGGCAGCTCAGGCTGCTTCGAAGCGATGGCCTCCGGCACCGCACTCGCCCGTGAAGGTGCGCTCATCGTGGCTTCGCGCAGGCCAACTCTTATGTCGGACATGGCCGGTGGCGACCCCCTCAAAGTTGACGGCAAGATAGTGAGTGCTGCCGCCGCGAAGGGTGACCCTGCTGCCCTGGCCCTCATGGCGCGCGAAGGCATGCTTGTGGGCGTGGGCGTGACCAACTTCATACACACGTTCAACCCCGAAGTAGTGGTGCTGGGCGGTGGCGTAACACACGCAGGCGACCTCTTGTTTGCGCCTGCCCGCGCCGCGGTGGAAATGCGAATAATGCCCGCCTACCGCGGCACGTTCGAGATAGTGAGCGCCGTGTTGGGCGACAAGTCTGCGGCGCTGGGTGCTGTAGCGGCTGCGGTGTCACTGTTATAGCAGGATAGGAGTGATTCATTGGCGGAACCTATGGGAGAAAATCTACCCGGCTCAATTTACGGCAGGTCCACTCTGCTTGTCACATTCGACGTGCGGGTTGATGCCCAGGCTCTGTTGGCGGCTTTGGGCGTATTAGGTTATCCTGTAAGTGACGTGCGCATCTACTACAGGCCGGTCGGAACCGATCAAGTCATTGACGCCATAACGGGGGAGGTTCCTGCGGGCGAGGCGCTCCAACTCGACAAGCTGAAGGCAAAGGGCGAGCTACAAGTGCAAACCCTCGTCTTAATGCACCCTGATGCGGCGCAGTTCGTGGCCGTGCAAGGTGCTTTCAAACCGCTCGGTGAGGCCGACTATAAATATGCAGACGCTGTCGTATTCGCGGGAACGCAGACCTAGATTGTGCAAATAATACTTTGAACATAAACTTCAACCCCGAGACATTCCTCGGTTTCATGCTTGGCTTTGTGCTGGGCACCACCCTCCACGAATTCATGCACGCCTATTCTGCGCTCCGGCTCGGCGATGATACCGCCGAGAGGCAGGGGCGCGTCACCCTGAACCCTGTCGCCCACTTCGATCCCCTGGGCTTCTTCATGGGCATTTTGCTTGCTCTCGGTGTCGGCTTCATCGCGTGGGGACGTCCCGTGCCCGTAAGCACGGCCAATCTGCGCTTCGGTAGGCGTGGCATGTCCATCGTATCCGTGGCTGGTCCTATTTCCAATCTCGTGCTCGCGACGGTGCTGGTGCTCATTCTGAAGGTTGGTCAGAGTTCGCTTCCCGACTCTGTGTTCCAGGTGATCGCGAACATGATCTATATCAACCTCTTACTCTTTGCCTTCAACCTGATCCCGATACCCCCACTGGACGGCTTCAATATCATGGTGGGCATTCTGCCTAACTACTGGGTCATGGTGCTTGAACCTATCCGCCGTTACAGCATTCCGATCTTGCTTGGCCTGGTGTTCGTGGTACCCTTGCTTGGTCAGCAGATCGGCATTTCTCTCAATCCGGTAGGCCAGGCGCTCAACCCGATAATTGGTCTGCTTCAAAATATCTTCTTCGGCGGCTTCGCCAGGTAACCGTACTTGTGATAGCACCGTGGGCATACAGGTCGCGCCAGTTACTTACGGCCTTGCTGGGCAGGGTGAGCGACAGTGAGATGGCCGAGGCCCGTTCTGTCCTGGGCTCTGCCTCTTATACAGTGTTCGCCGCAATGCCCCGGCAATACAGGCGGCATGGTCTGACCGTGTATAGAACAGTGCGCGAGAATGGTTGCAATGATCCTGTTGTCCTGCAGGCCGCGCTCCTGCACGACTGCGGTAAGTATGATCCTGTCAGCGGTAGATATGTAACGGTGGTACATCGTGTGCTGGTAGTAGTTCTGGAGAACTTGCCCGGCGGCAACAGGCTCGCCCGCACACTGGCGTCGCGGGGCAGGCGCAAGCCCGGCAGCTGGCTCTTCTACCCCTTTTACTTGAGCCGCAATCACCCACGCCTGGGTGCAGAGCTAGCCGCTCGGGGTGGGACGCAGGCTGAGGTGGTGAGACTGGTCGCCGCCCATCACGGGCGCAGGAGTGGAGACATCAGGCTATGGGCATTACAGGCGGCAGATGACAAATCCTAGCATGAACGACATGTAACAGGAGTGATATGTGCGGACGCATGACGCATGAACCAACACTTATCACTTATCACTTATCAGGCATATCACGTACCCATGACTGAAACCTCAACCAACGGAGCATTCCAGGTCTCCCTCGACGTGTTCGAGGGGCCTCTTGATCTTCTCCTGAAACTGATAGAGCGCAAGCAACTTGACATAAGTAAAGTGGCGCTCGCAGAAGTAGCCGACAGCTTCCTGAGTTATGTGTCGGCCCACCCCGGCATACCATCTGCTCCCCTTGCATCCTTTGTATGGATCGCCAGCAAGCTGATCCTCATCAAGTCACAGGCGCTTCTACCGCGCCCTCCAATCCCGGTCGCCAGTGACGAGGACGACGACCCCGGAGACGATCTCGTACGCCGCCTGGAGGCTTACAAGCGCGTGAAGGAGGTGGCAAAGTGGCTGCGCGAACGCGAAGTGGCGGGTCTCCGCTCCTACGAGCGGCCTGCCTTGCTCTCTCCCCTGGCCCCTGTCCGCGAGCAGCCGGTCTACGAGCCGGGCAGCGGCCTGGAAGGTGTCTCCATGCAAAAGCTGGTGCGGCTGGTGCAAAAGCGCATGCAACTGCAGATGAGCTTGCAGATGAGCTTGCAGATGGGGCCGCCAAGGGGTACGATTACATCGGGCCACGTTGTCACCGTGGCTGAAAAAGTGAGCATTCTGCGCGCGCGCATGAACAAGCTGGGTGAAGACGGACGCTTGCCCCTGGCTGAAGAGTTTGAAGCGGCAGCAATGCGGTCGCGCACTGAGATCGTGGTACTCTTTATGGCGGTGCTGGAACTGGTGCGGCGCAAGATGGCATGGGCCGAGCAAGACGAGCTATTTGGCGAGATTTGGCTGAGGAGGCGGGCATGAACATCTACAACCGGGGGATGTTCCCTCATCTTGAAGATTGGATTACCAGAAGCGAGCGGCCCCCCATCATCACTATGACCACCGACTTCGGCCAGTACGACGGCTACGTCGGCACCATGAAGGGCGTTATTCATACGCTGTTGCCTAACGCCAAAGTAGTCGACATCAGCCACGAAATCACCGCCCACCAGATCAATGAGGGCGCCTTCATCGTCTACCGCTCATACCGCTACTTCCCCGCGAGCGCCGTGCATATTGCCGTAGTTGATCCCGGTGTGGGCAGCAGCAGGCGTCCTATCGTGCTCGTGACCCGCCACGGCACCTTTGTTGGCCCCGATAACGGCATCTTCACCTATGTCTTGCGGGCTGAACTAACAGCAAGGCAGGCTCCTGAATCTGCGCAGCAGGCCGGTGAGGAAAACGAGCTCAGGGAATTATCTACCGACCCCGCGTGGGCCGGTGGCATGTGGGGTGTTGCCCCTAACTGGGAGGGCGACGAGCCCGTGGGCAAGGGCAGACGTACGCAGCGGTTCCGGTCAGCCGGTGGGAGCAACGACCTGCCCAGAGCGTACCACCTCGACAACCCTAACTACTGGCTACCTGGTGTGAGCAATACGTTTCACGGCCGGGAT
>JBBRDO010000093.1:0-18797 GCA_038203825.1 Chloroflexia bacterium
TATACTAGTCTAGGCACGACCCGTCACCGTCCTGTTACGGATTTAGGCTATTTAGCCCTCTTTTATTCCAGTTTTGCGGGTATATAAGATAAACAATTAAATAAATAGAACGGAATAAATATGACCAGGCTATACCAGGCTATACAAGGTTATGATTCACGCCCCAAAAGGGGTCATCTTCCCCCATGATCTTCCCCCAGTTAAACACAAACGGCACAGAGTAAGAACATCTGTACCGTTTTCGTGCTTATTTATTTGTAGACTAGGTTAATTCGAGTCCTGCCGCCGCCTGATTAAGAGTCAGTTGCTCTGCCATTGAGCTAGCGGCCCATACTTTGTTTGTGCGTGATGTTTGCTCTGGGTTTGCACTACCCTGGTGCAATGCCTCAAGGCTAGAAGAGTTAGAATGAGTTGGATACTTGACAATTACTTACCAAACATTGAACAACTACATGCGAAACACTAACCACCTTCTTGCTACATGTTTTCAGAATAAACACACGTCAACGCCCAAATTATACATAATCGTCTGTTTTGTGTCAACCAAAGAAACGTTCGGCGCTATGATTTCCGTTATGAGGCCACACAGCCAATAGACGCCGCAGAGTACCTGCAGCGGGCAGGCATGCCTCAGGATATCGTGTGGCAAAGCGTTGTTGGGTCGGCTTACTACAGCGCCATTTCTGACGATTCAGATGTGACGGTACGTTTATAGCCCGAGCATTATGAGCAATTGGCGCCATTAGAGCAACTTGAAACGGAAGTCCGTAGGCTCTCCACCACACTACAAACTCTCCCTATTTGGTATTATCCCGTGATGGGCACTCGTTGTTACTTCACCTAACGCTGAATTCGCAAGTAGACCGCACCTCGTGCATCCAGGTAGATCGCATTCGGGGTTCTTACGATACGTATTATCACCTGCTCACATGCTGGGCACCGAAGCACTATTCCGGGCGACTGTGTGAAAGCCATCAGGCTCCCTAACTCGCCCTCGCGCCCGCAGTTGGCACACTCTGTCGGGACGGCGGTCATTTCCAGCGCGAATATCTCCTGCAGCACACCCGCCGCCGCATTGCCGTCTAGCATCAATTCATCGGTAATATCGATCTGATTGCTGTCCACAGCAGGTCCTCCCTTGTATGCTTGAGTACCTAAGATGTGCCGCTTGGGCCGAATCGTTCGGTGCGGATATAGCTGGGAGCAATCCCTGCCTGCACCAGGCCGTCTGCCGCTGCTTCCACGAGCAATGTCGGCCCGCAGATGAATGTTTGCGGGGCCTTGCCAAGAGGCGAAGCCACTTCAGCCAGCATCTGGGTGTCTATACGGCGTGCGTAGCCGGTCCAACCGGGTGGCTGAAGGCGCGTGAATGTATAAAGCACTTGGAGAGTGCTGTCACTGGCCTGTTGCTGCTCTAACTCGTTATGATAGATTACGTCGTCCGGGGTTCGCGAACTGTACAGCAGGCGGGTTGGTACGCGGGAGCCTGCGGCAGCACGTTGCCGGAGCATGGACATGAGCGGCACCACGCCCGAGCCTCCCGCGATGAGCAAGAGCGGCCCACCCAGTGCTGCCTCCCACACGAAATAGCCGCCGATAGGACCTCGAACCTCTACCAGGTCGCCCACCACCAGCACATCATGCATGTAGGACGACACTTCGCCGTCTTCCAGCCTCTCTATGGTGAGGTCGATTTCGCCTACACGTTCGGGCTCAGAGGCGATAGAGTAGCTGCGCTCAGCTTCGTACCCGTCCGGTGCTGTCAGCCGGATGTCATAGTGCTGGCCGGGGCGGTGTTGCAGCCAGTCAGGTAAGGTGAGCGTGAACGTCTTTACTTTGGGCGTCTCCTGCTTGATGGCTTTAACAGTGGCAACCTGCCAGTCCAGCGTGCGCTTCATAATAACCTCCTCCAAATCCCGAACGCGTCTTAATGCTTATTGCGTATGCCCTTCGTACTTCGTCGTTATTCCGCAACCCTATCAGTCGCCACTATACCGTTCCTCTTTCCACGGGTCGCCGTGGTTGTTGTAGCCGAGCGATTCCCAGAAGCCAGACTTATCGGCTTCTCTCAGCAGCAAGCCTCGCACCCACTTTGCGCTCTTCCAAAAGTAAAGGTGGGGTACGACCAGACGGGCAGGCCCGCCGTGCTCGGGCGCGAGTGACTTCCCGTCGAATTCGTAGCCTACAAACGCCTGGCCGTTAATTACTTCGGTCAGAGGCATATTCGTGGTGTAGCCGCCGTCGCTGTACGCTGTCAGGTACATTGCCTTACGATCAAGCTCAACCTGCTCGAAGAGGGAGTCCAGGCTGACGCCTTTCCATCGCGTGTCCAGTTTGGTCCACTTGGTCACGCAGTGGATGTCCACCTCATATTCCTTTGAAGGAAGCTGTAGGAATTCCTCCCAGGACCAGCTAACTCGCTCGCGCACAAGCCCATCGATCGTGAAACTCCACTGGTCGAGAGGAGTGCGGGGGGTTGGTCCCGCCGAGAGCACAGGGAAGTCGGTAACGACGTATTGGCCTGGCGGCACACGATTCGCCACTGCCGTCGATCTACGCTTCCCGACGAACCCGCGTGAGATGAAATGATCTGACATCTTTGCCTCCTATGCGGCTATAGACTTCTAATAATACGCAGACATATATCCGATTAGCTCTTTGACCCATTAGCTCAAAAGCGGCTCCGCCATACAGTAGGGTCAAGATTGAGAGTGTGCAATCTCCTCTATGGCAGTTATAGGGGCCGAGCCTGGCCTAAGCACTGTAATTGCCGTGCCTTTTGCGATGCCCTTGGGAGGTATTGCAGGGCGCCAATCCGCCGCAACATGCGTCGTCGTTCGACCCGGTCCGGGATCTAAAACAATTTTGCTGCTCGCCAAAGGCCGTACAGAAGCGGGCTGCCGAAGCCTGAAGGCGCAGGCTTGTCCGCTTCAACAAGGATGGCAGTGGCATCCCCTATCTGAAGATCGACACGGTGCTACATGAAGCGGCCCTAAGTACGCACAAGGCCTATTTCAGTAGGACCGCCACAACAACCCCCGACACAGATAGTATGAAGCCAAGCATGACCAGCGCCACCGCCACGTTGCCCTTTCTCAGCTCCTCTATTTCATCCATGCCTGGTGTCAACCTGTTGAAGAGACGCATCGCGACCACGATCACTCCCACGAATATGATCGCCGCCACGATCGCCCAGAGGAGGGCGGCTACCGCATTCACGAGGAAGTTTACCAGGTCGAAACTGCTTTGAGATTGGATTGGTGGCAGCGTTTGGGCCAGTACGGAAGATAACGTGAGCATTGAGATGACTCCTATGTAAATTGATCCATTCTATCTGTCGGCTATGCAGGTTATGACGATCACAACGGGCCTGGCAGGCTGGATATTTCTAAACACTTTCCTTGATATCCCTCCATCAGGGCAGAAAGCCACTTTCCAGGGTCTGCATGATCGCCATGTAGGTGTTCCTGTCGACCCAATATTGTGACGAAGGATCCGAGGCTCCCATAAAGGAGTAATAGGTGGGTCTCTCATTGGGATTGATTACCTTAGCCTGTGACAGCCAGTAGCCGGGCTCGTCCAGAAGGTCTCCTATCTTAGGCGGGTTGAGGTTGAAGTCGTAATCGTCCAGAAGTCCGAATACATGTCCTGCCTCGTGGGCGAGCGTTGCATAGTCGGAATCGACCTGGTTGGCTACCGCCTGGCGCACCGCCTGAAGTTCCAAACCTACCACTGTTGGGTCGTTGAGGTTGCGGGCAAACCACCTGGGCGGGAGCACCCCGACGACCAGGTCGGCGTCAGGCATCTCGCGTAATCCGGCGAGCGCGATGGAGCTGTACATATCCATGATGTTGGCCCAGTTCAGGTTGCCCACAGAATCGACGATGGCCCGCTCGTCGGCAGTCAGCATGAAGTCGGTTGTGGATTTTGTTATCTGGAGGTTACCCTCCGGGATCGGATAGCTAGCTTTGAAAAAATCGCTGCTCTGGCTCGCGAAGCTATTGTAGCGCGCCGGGTAATTACGGGCTAAATCCTGGTTGGACCAATCGACAGGCAGCAGTATCACTTTCAGGCTGTTCTTCTGGAGGGCAACCGCTTCCACCGTATTTGTCACCTGATTGCCGCCTGCTCCACCGGTTGATGACACTGTAGCGCTTACCTGGAGTGTGCCCGGGCCAGAGGGCGGATCTACCGGGAAGTAAAGCGTATTGGTGCCGCCGACGAGGCGCACCGTTTGCGCATTGGTGCTCGAGCCGAGCGAGACTGCCAGCCTTGCATTAGTAGTCGCACCCGCCGTAACGACCACTTTAACTACCGTGGCCTTTCCCACTACCAGCGGCACATCCTCGATCACCTGCACCGCCTTGACATCTATTACTGTCAGCGCCGTCTGAGCGGCCGAGTCCGCAGTGGTCAGCGCCAGCGCTGCTACGAGCAGTACCACTCCAACTGCGACGGATCTGAGGTTGAGTAGACGAATCATTGAGTTACCTGCACGAATATTCTATCATGGCGTATCCGACGAATTGCCCAACTGTTCAAGATAAGAGAGACGAACCACCGATGGAGCGTTCCCTACCGTAACCGACAGCAAGTACTGTCCGGGCCGAAGCCTTAGCGCCTGCAGTTTGCTTCCATCTGCGTCGGCAGACGATACGTACAGCGGATGGATAGGATCCGGGACCGAGAATATAGCAAACTCACTCGAGGGCGTACGCTCGACTACGCTGAACGTATCGGCTGTTGAGTCGATCGGCACCTGGAAATGCCCCGTTCGCAGTTGGTCGCCCCACGATTCTCTTGTGATGGAGGCGGTTATCTCCTGGGGGCTTATGAATACGCTCGCGCTGACGCTTTTCGAGAAGTTCTTGTAGAGGAAGTCACGAGCATTTACAGGTATACCCGTGACGCTATCCACGACCTTGCGCAGTGCGATCCTCCGCCACAACGTGGCCTCATCAATTGAACCCGCCAGCCACAATTCCCAATCAGACCGCTCCATGTGGAACAGCATCAGGTATGATTTGCCCTGGTTGCGATAAAGAAGGAGAGGGTCGCTGCTCTGAACAGCCCGATAAGCCGACAACAGCGTACCTCCGATAGTGAGGATTTCGGCGCGCACACTAAAATCGAAGCGCGGCGCTGAGATCTCAGCGAGCAGAGTGGCCGGGGTGTCCGATAGGTAACGCAACGCATAGCTCGAGTCGACCACGCCGTACCCTTGAAGGCGCAGGCTCGCGCTAATCACGCTGGCGGGCGACGCCGTGCCCTGCGCGGACGAGCCTATCGTTACGGGAATAGATGCATTGAAGTTGCCGCTGCTGTCGCTTGTGCCCGCGCTTATCATCACGGCTCCCGTCAAGTCAGGAGGGACCGTGAAGCGTATGCGGGCCGCGCCGTCGGAGCCTGTGTTATCGGTCCCAATAGTCAGTGGATCACCCTGTACGGGGGTGTAAGTGAACGCTACACTACGGCCCGCGAGAACTTGTCTGCTGCCATCCAGCACCGTGGCCACGAGGTCGACTTGACCGCCGGGCGTCACGTAAGCGGTCGAAGCCTGAAATCGTATTTGTATGTTGCCTTTGGAGGGTGGTTCGACGTTGGGAGGGAGTATTGCAGCCATGTCCTGCTGGCCGGTGAAGTCTTTGTTAACAAAGTCTATTGCGGAAAGCGGTTTGCCGGTACGGGCATCCAGAACAGTCTTGTTGGACCCAACTCGCGCCCAGAAATCTTCGGTGCTCATCGTGCCCTTTTGCACGGCAAACACGTCGGCTGACTGCGCCGAGTACATCAGGATCGATTGACCCTGTTCAAGCCCTATGCCTATGACGGGCACTCCAGGATAGTATAGTGCGCAGGCGATAAGTCCCAGCGAGAGCTGTTTCTGAGTCTGAGAGTCGCTGCCGGCGTCGTGGCCCGGCTGGAACCCGGGTGACTGGAGCGGCATGAGCATTACCACAGATTGGGGATCGGGGCTACCGGATGGTAGCTTTGGGTGGCCCACGGCGTCTACTCTATAGCCGTAGCCGGCCACATATCCTGAGCAGTTGTTTTGGTTGCTCGTACCGAAGAGGCCTTGTCCCGGCCCATGACCTTGAGGGGCGGGCTCGGCAGCGACAGAGCTCGCCTGTAAACCCAACAAGACATAGATCGCCACGATAAGCATGATGGCGATGGTAGTCAGGCCGGCTGTCAGAGACAAGAGAGACTTCAACATATGTCCTCGATTTTACTATATGGCGCCTGTCGCTTGCATTACCGGCAGTTGCTTACCGCGCAGGCTGGAGACGCACAGTAAATCCTGAGTTAAAGATATTTAGATTGCTTGCACTCGTGCCGACGCGCGCCCCCTGGCTCGTGCAGTCGGTTTCATTCATATGAAGGTGATAGATAGCTACCTGCGTGTCTGAGTAGATCGGATCCAGGAAAGTCTTGAAGGAATCGAGTTGCGATGCATACTGATCCAGCCAGGATCTGTCGACGATGAGGGTGTCTGTATCGAGCCCTTTATTGAGGGTGCAGAGCAGGTCCTGGCGGGGAAACTCAACCGCCATCGCCAGCTGAAAATCCGTATAGTTTGGCGGAAAGTAGCTGGAATAGCCGTTGACGATCGGTTTTTGATGGTCTATCTGTGCGAACATTCGCCGGGCATCGATTTCATAATCTGAGACGCGCAACCCGCCGGCGAATGGGATGTGAGCTATCACTTTGACGTCAGGCTGGGCGCGCACCCAATCGGCCCAGGCGCTGTTGGGAGACGAGGGTATGGTAGTCAGGGGCATCGGTAGGGCCAGGTTCTCGAGCGCCGCGACCAGGCCCAGAAAGATGATCAGTGCACCTCCGAATCGCCGGAAGATAGTCAGGAAATGAACAAAGGACATAGTAGCAAGCATAATAAGTGCAAGCTGCATAATTACCGCGAAGCGAAATGGACTGCGGAGCTCGCTGAAGCCCGGGACGAGAGCTCTCAGTACATCAAAGGGCTGGAAGAAAGCCACACCGATGTTCAGGCCCATTGCGAGGAATGCCGCAACCGGCACAGAAAGCGCGAAGAAGAGTGTCCATCGTCGCCGCGCCGCATCGCCCAAACCATACGCTATGGCCAGCGCCGCCAGGGCCAGGACGACTATACCAGGGAAGAGGCCCCCAGTATCTTCCAGGCTCTGCGAAGGTATATTCACCCAGGCGATTTCGGGTCGGGTGACAAAATCGCCTGGTGCAGCGGAGAGCTTCCGGACCACCTCGTCGCTCCTGGTGAGGCCAAGCTCGTTATGCAGGGAAATGGCTGGCAGTGCCACGAATAGAATGACGATCCCGGCTATGACGGTGGCCGAGCCGAGGCGAACGAGCGCCCTGGTCTGGAACTTTTGCTGCGCCAGCGCCACCAATCCCGCGGCCACCCCGAACGGCACGAACATCAACGTATATTGCTGGCAGGTCAGGAAAGCAACGATAAGACCGGCCGCCGCCCAGGCGGCATGTCGAGTTGAGCCGCTTCGGCCAAAGCGCACCAGCCCGTCAAGCACCCAGAGGATTCCGAAGACAGGGGCGAGGTTGAGCACCCCCTCTACTTTGGCGATAAAGGGCATCGTAACCATCAATACGCCACCGGTAAGCGCGGCCAGACGGGGCACGTTTAGAGCTTGCGCCAGCCGGTAGGCAAATATGCCGTTCAGGGCAAGGGTCCCCAGGAGGGCTACGTTGAGGATCAGCGCGGGAGGGGCACCAACTGCCCAGAGGGGAGAAATCACAAGCCCCGTTAGCGGTTGGGGCTCGGAATAGGTGAACACACCCGCGTTAGGGTAGAAGAAAGGGGCATCCCAGTATCCGGCGAACCCGCGCGCCAGCCCGTTGGCGGTCCACCAGAGGGTCCAGATACTGAACAGTCCTACCGTGGCTTCGTGCTCGGTGCCGAGCGGTATGGCGCTCGTGAGATTCAGAGCTAGGGGCCACGTTGCCAGCGTTGCCGCCAGTATGCAGCCTCCGATAACCGCGAGCGCCCACGGGATGCGCTTTGTCAGCGCCTGTTCGGTGCTTTCGGCGGCTTGTGCGGTCTCCATCGTTCCGCCCGGTGCGCTTTGGGGTTCGGGTTCGAGGCTGAGCATGTGGACTTCTGTGGTCATAGCTTGGCTGGAGAATAAAGTTAAGGCGTTGGCATGGCCGTGGCGTTGGGCACGGTAGGGACACCGGGCCCCGAGATGTTCGCCCCGACGGCAAAAGGCTTTCCTAAGACCGAATCGAGGCCCGTTAATAGGGCGGCATTAGTGCCCACGTACAGGACGATCAGCTTACCGGCTCGATAAAAGTGGGGTTGTGCAACCCACATTACCGACGTACCGACAATCGTGGCGTCGGGTTGGATTTTGGAGGCATCGCTCGTGGCCGCTGCT
The DNA here is from genome assembly GCA_038203825.1 of Chloroflexia bacterium. Classification (GTDB taxonomy): domain Bacteria; phylum Chloroflexota; class Chloroflexia; order QHBQ01; family JADMIH01; genus JADMIH01. The sequence goes on from JBBRDO010000093.1 coordinate 8,391, forward strand.
TCGTTGGGGTATTCGTAGACCTGCACGCTCTCAGTGTTGACCGCAAGAGTTTGGCCTGCAACAGAGAGGAATGGTTGAGTCATGTTACTCCCAGGCGTGACATTGAAGCCCGCTTTGCGGAGTGCGTCGATAAAGCTCACCTGGTCGACCACGGGGCCACCATGGCTCGTAGCCGGTGTAGACATGGATGTAGGCTCCGTTATCGTCGTAGGCGCAGGGCGCGGCGTTGTGGTCGCGTCAGTTGTGCTCCCGCAGGCGGTGAGAAGAAACATCATCGCGAGCGCCAGTGGTAAAGACAGCCATCTGAATCTATAGATGGCGTCATGATTTACATTTGTCATTTGAGACCCTCCCATGTTGTCAAAGGTTTGTAGAAACTTACTATGGTAACGATAGCTTTGAGAAAGAAGTTCCGGTGGAGCAACGGGCAGGGTCTCTAGATTGTTGCCGCAGGGGCAGACTCTTGCATCTGTCCCTGCGGCATTTACGTTGGTCTAACACTCACGGCGTGCTGCTATGCACGGCGTCGTCTTAGCACAAAGCCGGCGACGATAGCGATGATGGCTATTGTGCCAGCGGTCATCAGAGCCGCGTCCAGGAAGGGTATACCGGTGGTAGGCATTCCCGGAACAGGTTCTGTCGTTACACGCTTCTGGATGGAGGGCTTATTCTGGATCTGTGTCTTGCCCTGCGCTGCAGCGTGCACCGTGGCCAGGTCTAGACCATTCACACTTGACGCCACAGTGCTGTCTGTCACAGCCTGCAGGGTGTTGCCGTTGACCCGGTAGCGACCCTCAGGCGAGACCGGGCGCAGTGTATCGTTGGGACCCGCCGTCAGCGCCAGTAGGTATTGCTCCCCAGGTGCATATTCCGGGTCGTCGTCAACTCCCTCGAATGCCAGAATGCCTGCGCTGGCCGGGGCGTTAGCGTTGTTCTGTGGAGCCGGGCGACTGGGTGCCGGGGCATTCGCGTCGCCCTTGCCGCCACCGGCAGCATTGGGAGGTGGTAGAGTCTCAGGTTTATCGCTGCCCGGGATGCTGCCACGGGCTGGAGCACTTGGTGTTGTGATAGGGCCGCCGGTGCGGAATACGACCAGCGTCTGGCCTGGAGTACTCGCGCCTTTGTCCACGCTCTGCACACTCACGGTTATGCGCTGCGTTGGAATGCGGTCTTCCCCACCTGGCTCGGCGGGGGCTTTAGTAACTAGATCAGGTCCGGCTTCCACCTTGACGACCTGAGCCTGAACGATAGTCTGGGCGTTACTGACTACGTCTGCGAAGGAATTTGGTCGAAACGCCCATACCGCACTTCCGACCGTTCCGGGGTGGTCCGAACTGTAGCCTATGTATTGTCCGACGAGTGCTAGCGTCAGCACTGCCACCCCAACCCACCACAATTTCTTTCTCATGGTGATTTCTCCTTAGAGTGATAAAACGCGTATCGCATCATGCAACAGAAGGTTGGCAAAGGAGCTAATGGTTGCGATACCGGTTGTAGAAATCGCTGTTGTTGTGGCCGTTGAGGAATATCGCTCCTGGCACTTCAGTACCGTACCAGTAGCCCAGGCCCATACAACCTCCGTCGTTCGAGTGAGTGAAGCCGTAGGTGTGGAATACTTCCTGGCAGAAAACGCCCTGTATCCAGCGGGCGTCACCGCCGTAGTAGGAATTGTAGCGAGCGTGCCCGTGCGTGATGTGGTCCCAGCACCAGCAGCCCCAATCCCAGCTATCCCAGATTTCAGCCAAGCCTCCCCACCCAGTATTGCCAAAGTTGCCATCAAACACGCTGACGTCGGTGTGCGTATTAGTATTGTAGTTGTACAGGATGCTGATGGTGTTCCATGCATTTTGCCTGGCCGCTTCAGCCAGCGCATACTGGGATGCATAGTTGTACTGATAGATGTAGATGGCCGGCCCACTCTTGTCCCAGTGCCAACCCCCCCAGTTGTGGGCATGGGCTGTAAGGACGCTGAAATTGGCGAAGAGGAGCCCTGCGACCAAAATGGGCGCTAGCAGGCCTTTGAAGCGTCGTAACAGTCTTAACATGGTAATCCCTCCTCAAGTGTTACTCGATTGCATATAACCTTTCAATTCACGGATGAATCGTTGCTCTTCCTGACCTCCTTTCTCTCCTCTAAAGTGAGAAGACTGTGCATCGTACTGCTGTCCAAACAATCAGGAATAAACCGTGGTCGATAGATGCCAAGATTGGATCAAAGAGCGGGGTGCAGGCCGCTCTTCGTCTACAATTCCGACACCCATTCTCACACGATTGTGGTATGCAGGAACACATTCGAGAGAATTGAGGTAGGTGATTACCCACGTCTCAGGTTTAGAGTGGATTCTCGTATCTCGTCGTGCGTGGCAATGGTGCCGTCGCCCCGACCTATATAGCCGTATATTGTCAGATTCCCACTCTCGAAAACAGCCTTTAGAAAATGTGGGTAATCACTAAATGAACAGTTTTGACTTTGGAGGAGAGGATGAGATGGGCGGAAATAGTGGCAACGAGGTTGTCGCCAATGGCGAACAGTTGGCCACCGCAAGCAGCAGTGTAATGGGGGAATAAAAAGCCAACCTTAAAGAAGGACATTAGCACATTTGGCGCGACTTGTCAATACTTATTTCTGATATCCATTCATAACTCGGAATCCAGGCGTGAAACAGGCACGATTTTGCCGGCGCTTTGCCAGAGTCTGTTCAGCTCGGTAGGCATGCGGTCATGAGGCACAGCGAACTAACTGGGGGACGAGCGCTCACGGGCCAAGGCTGAGTACGTCTTGCGTGGCATGCTACAATAACTCCCAGGGAGGTCTAGCAGATGAGCGAGCATGTTGTCCCATGTTACCTGGGTGCGAGCCCACAAGATTACGAGCGCTTGAACATCAAGAGAGGCGAGATTGAGCCGCGGGAAGATGGTTTCCGCACCACGGGTGGGAAGGGTACCTACGAATGGTGGTACTTCGACGCCCATCTCAGCGACGGCTCCAAGACGGTTATCGTCTTCTTTACCAAGCCGCTGGTAGATGTTGGCGGGCCGCTTGCGCCATACGTGACTTTCACCCTTGACGGGCCCGATGGCTCCCATGTTGAAAAGGAATTTCACGCCCCAGCCCAGGCTTACTCATCGGCTAAGGAAGGCTGTGATGTCCAAATAGGGCCGAACGTATTCAAGGGCGACCTCCATTCATACACGATACACCTGGAGATTGATGATATCGTGTGTGATGTCACGCTGTCCGGCACCGCGCCGCCCTGGCGCCCGGAAACCGGATACCTGCTCTTCGGCGACCGTTCGGAGCACTATTTTGCATGGCTGCCCTCCGTGCCGCAGGGCGACGTGGAGGCGACCATCACGATCGCGGGTAGCACACGATGTCTGACAGGTATCGGGTATCACGATCACAACTGGGGGAACGTCTCGCTCGTGAGTTTGATGAACCATTGGTACTGGGCCAGGGGCAAGCTAGGTGATTACACTCTCATAGCTGCTCAAATCACGGCCGAGAAGAAATACGGTTACAAGACTTTCCCGATGTTCATGCTGGCCCGCAATGGCGAGATATTGGCAGACGACGGCAGTAAGGTGACCTTCTCAGCCTCGGACACCCATGTCGATAATGAAACGGGGAAGCCGGTGGCTAACGTCACGAGCTACGATTATGAGGACGGCCCTACCCGCTATTCACTGACTTTTCAGCGCAAGAACACGATCCTACGCATGAAGTTGGTGGACACCATCCACGGCATACGACAGATCCTGGCCCGGTTGATCGGCTTCGATGGAAAGTTCCTTCGGTTTACGGGCGATCTGACCATGGACCATTACGAAGATGGAAAGATTGTTGAGTCCGAGCGCGATGAAGCCATATGGGAAATGATGTACTTTGGGCATGTACGGAAAGAATAGATAGCGCCGCACGGAGGCTGGAGCTAGGGCGCGGTGATGCTATGTATCGTCGGGTTTGGGCGGGGCCAATGAGGCGTTGGATTGCCACAGGTGGAGCGTGGCATAGCTGCGCCAGGGCCGCCACGCTTGCGATAGCGCTTCTGCCTGAGCGGCGGTCACTCCTGCCAGGCTGTTGCGCAGGGCGAGGTCTTCTTTAGGGAAGGCGTCGGGCCAGCGCAGGGCTCGCATGGCGATATAGTGCGCGGTCCAATTGCCGATGCCGGGCAGCGCGATCAGCTGCTTGACCGTGGGTTCGGGTGGGGCTCCCGCTTCCAGATTGAGTCGCCCTGATGCCACTTCTTCAGCCAGGGTGACGATGCTGTGCGCACGGGTACGCACGATACCCAGCGCTGCTAGATCCTCCACCTGTGCTGCTGCGACCCGCTCAGGGGTGGGGCTCAAGCGGGAGAGGCCCGGGTGAGGAGTTTCGATAGGCTCTCCGAAGGCTTCCGAGAAGCGCCCTGCCAGGGTTGTCGCTCCCTTGACGGTTATTTGCTGGCCAAGTATGGCTCGCACCGCGATCTCGAAGCCGTCGAACGCGCCCGGAACGCGCAGGCCCGGATTCCGCGCAACGGCGCCGGCCAGTATGCTGTCATGCATAAGATGGGCCGCTATCACGTCGGGACGCGCGCTGAGGTCGAACAGGTGTCGCAGTTTGCCCAGGAGCGCGGGTAGAGTGGGCGCGAGGAAGTGCGTGATCTCGACCAGGAGAGCGCGCTTTTCCTGGGCGTGGCGCACACGTACCCACCCCTTGCGGCTGCCAATTCTTACGGTGCGCAAATACTGATCGCTATTCACCTGTTCGACGCCTTTCAAGGCACGCGCACCCATGAACCGCATGATTCCGCTCCAGTCGAAGGGCGGCCTGTAGCTCAGTTGCAGGGTAATGGTTTCCGGGGACGCTGTCGTATTCTCTTTCCCGTTCGCCTCCTTGCGCAGGCGGCTAGGCGGCATTCCGTAGCGAGTGCTGAAGGCGTCGTTGAAGCGGCGCAGGCTTGAAAAGCCACTGTCGAAGGCGACCTCGATGATGGGCAGGGTAGTTTCGGTAAGCAGTTGCTTGGCGAGCAGCAGGCGACGCGTTAGCACCAGGTCGATGGGTGACACCCCCAGCTCTTTATGGACGATGCGGCGGAGCTGCCTGGAACTGAGTGCAAACCGAGACGCTAATTCCTCCAGCCCTGCCTCGTCGCCGACCATCTCTTCTTCGACGCGGTTGACGAATAGGCCCGCGATCCTGTGCGCATCGTCGACCGGGGCATTGCCGGGCGCTAACTCGGGGCGGCAACGCAGGCAGGGACGGAAGGCCGCTTTTTCCGCCGCTTCCGCGCTACCGAAGAAGCGGCAATTCGCGGCTTTAGGCGTGCGAGCAGTGCAGACGGGCCGGCAATAGATGCCTGTCGTGGTAACGCCTATGTAGAACACGCCGTCGAAGCGTGGATCGCGGGATGCATAGGCGTTATAGAATGCGGCATTGTCAGGTGTCACGCCTTTATTGTAACACGCAGCGATGAGGGGTTCTAGCCGTTTTCGGACATGCGATTCGTGGGTGTTGGGAGCAACTGTGGCTCGAAACATGACGTCCGAAAACGGCGAGATGCTACGTGAAATGGCTTCTATAATTGGGTGGTGAACGTATAGGACTGATGAGTACAAGAAGGAGACAACCATGGAGACCACTGCGGCAATAAGAACATACGACGGGCTTGTTACAGAGCAGGATCCCCGGTGGAGGGCTGTCGTTGCCCGTGATAAGTCGGCGGATGGCACGTTCTATTATTCGGTCCGGACGACAGGCGTTTACTGCCGTCCATCGTGTGCAGCCCGGCTCGCTAATCCGAAGAACGTGAGCTTCCACCTGGCCCGCGAAGAGGCAGAACGAGCAGGCTTCCGCGCCTGTAAGCGGTGCAAGCCGGACCGGAAGGACGTCCAGCCCCTGCGCGCCACGGACGAGATCCAGTTCGCGGTCAGCGCGTCCTCTTATGGTCCGATACTGGTAGGGCAAAGCCCGAGGGGAGTGTGCGCTGTGTTGTTTGGTAGTGACCACGACGCACTGTTGCATGACTTGCAGTGGAGATTTCCGGGTGTTATGCTGGGTGAAGGTGGCGATAAAGTTAAGGCGCTTGCTGCCCGAGTGGTGGCCTACGTGGAAGCGCCAGGTGGCAGGCCGGACGTACCGCTCGATGTGCGCGGTACGGAGTTCCAGCGTGCAGTCTGGCAGGCGCTGCTTGAGATACCGGCAGGCTCGACCGCGAGCTACACGGATGTCGCCAGGCGCATTGGAGTCCCAAAGGCGGCCCGGGCCGTGGCGCAGGCTTGCGCGGCCAACAACCTGGCTGTGCTGATCCCGTGCCACCGCGTGGTGCGGAGTGATGGCGCTTTGTCAGGCTACAGGTGGGGCGTTGAGCGGAAGCGGGCGTTGCTTGAACGAGAGTCGTAGATCGTAAGTCGCTGATCGTAAGTCATGTGGCGTGCATTTTGCGTCATCACTTATCACTTATCACTTATCACCACTGGTCACTGGTCACTGGTCACTAAGGAGAGGGGCCACCGGAATTATGGACAGACAACAGCTTTTGAGCAAACTTGATGGGGCGTGGGCGGACTTTGAGCAGTCCTTTGTAGGCCTGACAGACGCGCAGATGGTAGAATCCGGCGTCGTTGGCGACTGGTCGGTGAAGGACATCCTGGGGCATGTGACTACCTGGGAGGAGGAGGCGCTGAAAAGCTTGCCGCTGATCCTTGAGCGCCGTAAGCCGCCGAAGTATTCTGTTCTGTACGGGGGTATAGATGCCTTCAATGCGCAGGAGTCGGAGAGGAGGCGCGGCCTTCCTCTGGCCGATATCCTGAGCCAACTGGAGAGGACCCATAGCCGGCTCGTCTCGTTCGTAGAGGGCGTGGCCGAAGAGCAATTTACCCGCGACACCCCGTTTCGTCACCGGCTGCGGCTTGACGCGTACAGCCATTACCCGCTGCACGCTCGGATGATACGGGAATGGAGGGCGAAGGCGGTTGGGCGATAAAAAGCGCCGCTGGCCCAGGATTGGGCTCGTACTCTTATTGGTATTGGTGGCCGGCATCAATGCTGTTGCCTTCATGCAGACCTGGACGATGACGCACTATGCCGCCGCGGGAACGCGGACGCTCAGACCTGAAGAGCTATCCCTGCCGGACAAGATAGGCATCCTGATGACAGGCGTGACCGTGCCGCGACCTTCTAATAAGGGCACTCCAGCGGACATTGGGTTGTCCTATGTGTCTGAGCGCATACCCATTGGCGACAGCGAGGGCGGCGAGCTTGGTGCCTGGTATATCGCCCAGGAAGGTGCGCCCGGCATAGTGCTGATGTTCCCGGGATATGGTGAAAGCAAGGAGGGCCTTCTCCCACAGGCAGCAGAATACCACGCCATGGGCTGGGCGACTTTGCTGGTGGACTTCAGGGGCGAGGGCGACTCTACCGGCAGCAGCACAACTTTAGGCGCACGGGAAGCGCGTGATGTGGCTGCCTCCCTCAATTATGCTCGCCGGGAGTGGCCAGGCGAGAAATATGTGCTGTATGGCGTTTCTATGGGGGCAGCGTCGATTCTCCGCGCTTACGCTGAGGAAGGGGTACGTCCCGATGCTCTTGTTCTCGAAAGCCCGTTTGATAGCTTGCTGAGCACGGTGCAGAACCGATTTGATGCGATCGGGCTGCCTTCGTTTCCGGCAGCCCAGCTAATGGTATTCTGGGGCAGCGTCCAACTCGGCTATAATGGATTTGCGGATAATCCTATTTCTTACGCTGCCTCTGTGCAATGCCCCGTTCTCTTTATGTACGGTACTGCTGACCCTCGCGTGACCGCCCGGCAAAGCGAGGCTATCTATGCACGGCTCAATCCACCCGGCGGCAAAACGTCGGTCGCTTTCCAGGGCCTTGGGCACGAGTCGCTACTTGCAGGCGATAAGGTGCTGTGGAGCACGAATGTGGCGCAGTTTTTGCGAATGGTGAGCGGCGGCAACAGATAAGGAGTGGCTGATGAAGAAGATATATGCGCCCTGGGGGGTTATAACTAAGCTGTTAGTGGTTGGCGCCCTGGTTGTGGGCGCGGGCCTTGTTTACGCGGGCGGGATTAGGCAGGATTCCGGTAATGCGGCCAGTGCGGCGCCGCTGGGGCTGCCGGCGGGCTTCAAGGCTACGCCGTACTATAGCGGGCTGACGACACCGCGCTTTGTGTCGTTCTCGCCTGAGGGCGACCTGTACGTGGCGGAGTTTGGCCTGACGAACAACGAGATCAAAGTGCTGCCGGATCGCAATCACAACGGCAAGCCGGACGATGTTATTACGTTCGCGGGTGGGTTCCTGTCGCCCAATAACGTCACTTTCCACGATGGTGCAGTGTATGTGGGCGAGTTCGGGCGCGTGTGGCGCTTGCAGGATACTACGGGCGACCTGGTGGCCGACACCAAAGATGTGTTTATTGGTGGTTTGCCGGCGGATGGCAGGCACAAGACCAAGACAATAGAGTGGGGGCCGGACGGCAAGTTCTACATGAATATCGGATCTTATAACGACGACGCGCAGGAGGCGGCTACTCGCGCCACTATCTGGCAGTACAACGCCGACGGCTCGGGAGGGCGTGTATTCGCGAAGGGGCTGCGGAACACAGTGGGCTTTGGCTGGGACCTGACGACGGGGCTGATGTGGGGAGTAGATAACCAGTCGGACAATTTGGGCACTGGCTATCCACCTGATGAGTTGAACCAGATACAGGATGGGGGCGACTACGGCTACCCGTTCTGTGTGGGCAACCAGGAACCCAATGCTACAGTGGGCGGGGGGAACTGTGGCGCGACTATTCCGCCTGTGCTGGATTTTCCTCCGCATTCCGCGCCGCTGGGGATGGCGTTCTACTCGGGGCCTGTGGCTTCATTTCCGGCGTCTTACTGGGGCGGGCTGTTCGTGGCTCAGCACAGTATTAATTACCCGAACAACAGGGCGATAGTGTTCGTGCCTTTCAAGGACGGCAAGCCCTCAGGTCCGGCTCAGGACTTCTTCTCGACCGGCGATACGTGGGTGGGGCTGGCGGTGGATCCTTATGACGGCTCGTTGTTTGCGACGCAGGACAGGACGGGCACGATCTATAAGATCACTTACACAGGGGATGCTCCCACACCTGTACCGCCTGCGGGCCCGGCGCCTACGGCGGTATCAGGTAGTCCAGCGCCCGTTTTGGCGGCCGAGTTGCCGGGGGTAGCGCGCTGCTTTGATGCGACGGGGCATTGTCTGCGCGGCGCGTTCCTTGATTACTGGTCGATGCATGGAGGGCTGTCGCAGTTTGGTCTGCCGGTCACAGGGGAGCTAACCGAGAAGCTGGAAGATGGGAATAGCTACACGGTGCAGTATACGGAGCGTGCCCGGTTCGAGCTACACCCGGAGAACCTGGGGAAGGAGTCTTATGTGTTGCTCGGCAGGCTGGGGATAGACCTGAGCGCGGGCAGGCAGAGCGAAGGGCCGTTCCAGCCCGCGGCGCCCTGCAACGGTTGCAATTTGCTCTATTTCCCCGAAACGCAGCACTTCGTGGGCGAGAAGTTCCAGGCGTACTGGCAGAGCAACGGCGGCATCCCTGTGTTCGGCTACCCGCTGTCCGAGGCGTTTGATGAGCAGAGCCCGACTGATGGGAAGACTTACCTGGTGCAGTACTTCGAGCGGAACAGGCTGGAATACCACCCCGAGAACGCAGGTACGCCGTTTGAGACGCTGCTGGGGTTGCTGGGGACGCAGAAGTATGCTTCGGTGTATGGGGCGAACCCGTAGGATGTCGGGGCCGGGAGAGGGAGAATGATCACGAAGAGAAACGGAAGCTCATGAGGGCAAAAGAGGACGCGAAGGAAGAGAACGGTTTAGGAGTTTAGTTGGAGAATGACTGGCCCATTTTCCGTTGCCATTCTGAGCGCATGACCAACCAAGTTATATGAGGAAAGAGCTTCGCCCTGAGCGGTATCATTCTGAGCGTAGCCGACCCCGTTTGCCTTGTCATTCTGAGCGTAGCGAAGAATCAGCTGGCTAGCTTCTGTGTTTGCACCAGCGCGTCGGGGCTGCCTCCAAACAGGACGGTAGCCCAGCTGATTCTTCGCTACGCTCAGAATGACAGCCCCTACATTGGTTCGCTTTACTGATAGAACTTAGTTGGTCATGCGCTCAGTACAAGACCAACTAAGTTATGTCGGTTATCTGCATAGGGCATAAAGCTATGAGTAATGCCTACAAAGCCTGCATGACCGACCAAGACTTACTCACCTATTTGGACGTAACTTAGTTGGTCTTGTACTCAGAATGATAAAACTAGTACCTTACCAGCTAAATAGTAACGGCGTATGATAAACTTAAGGCATGAGAACGAAATATGCCATCCAGTTGACCGACGAGCAGCGCGCCGAACTGGAACAACTAACTCGCACGGGCAAAGCTGCGGCCCGCGTACT
>JBBRDO010000094.1:0-18704 GCA_038203825.1 Chloroflexia bacterium
CTTGATAATTACCGCCTCGGACGCTTGCAAAGATTTCCACTCCGTAAAATACTAACCTTCATATCCAGGTCAGGGAAAAACCACTCCATCAGCACACATCTTAGCGGATACCCAACAGCCTACGCGAAGTATTGCACCCGCCCATCAAGCCCAGCCTCTAACTTATCACTTATCACTGCTGGTCACCGGTCACCGGTCACTTCTTCAATTGGAAATAGTCGTTCAAAATCTCGTTAGCCACCGGCACAGCATAAGTCGAGCCTTCGAGGCTTTCCTGTCCACCTTCCAGCAACACCACCACTGCGATCTGCGGGTTATCATACGGAGCAAATGCAGTGAACCAGGCGTGGGCGCGGCGCACCTCTTTGCCGTCCTTCACTGCTATCGGGTCGCCGAACTCCGCCGTCCCCGTCTTGCCCGCCACCTGCACGCCCGGCACATTTATCTTCGGGTACGCCGTCCCCTTCTTGTCTGACACGACATTGTACATGCCCTGGCGCACCAGCGCGAGGTTCTCGGGCGAAACGGGTACCTGCCGGATCACCTCTGGTTTGTAGCCCTGTACAACCTTACCCGACGAGTCGGTCACGTTCAACACCAGTTGCGGCTTATACAGTGTGCCGCCGTTGGCGACCGCCGCTGTTACATTCACCAGTTGCAGGGGTGTCACCAGGTCGTAGCCCTGCCCTATCGCCGATACCAGAGTGTCGCCCAGCGACCAGGGGCTCTGCGGGTCGCTTGATATCTTCCACGCCGGGTCAGGAGCCAGGCCGCTCACTTCGCTCGGCAAATCGATGCCCGTCTTCACGCCAAGCCCGAACGCCTGGGCATACTTGTGCAGTCGGTCTATCCCCAGCCCGTTGAACTCCGTCGGCTTCGCCGCACCAGGCACATAGTACCGCGTCCACGTGATCGTGTCCGTGCCATCGTCATTGTGCAAGATTCTGTCCTGCTGGTGCGGGCCCGCCATGATATAGAAGAACACGTCGCTTGATACCGTAAGTGCTTGCACGACATTGATCGTGCCCTGGCCTGCCTGGCGCCAGTCGTAGTACGGATTGCGTTGTGCCTCATTTAGCGTGAACGGCACAGAAATATAGCCTGGACAGTAAACCGTGGTGTCAGGCTGCACCACCCCCTCTTGCAGAGCCGCCGACGCCGTGATCATCTTATACGTCGAGCCCGGAGGATATGCCCCGCTTATCGCACGGTCGAACATGGGCAGCGTGGGGTCGCCGTTCAGGGTATCATAGTCAGCCTGCGAGATGCCCGACGAAAACAGGTTGTTGTCATATGAAGCAAGCGACACCATCGACAGCACCTGGCCGTCGGTCACGCTCATCACTATAGCTACGCCCGCCTTCACCTTGGCGACGTCAAGGCCCTTCTGCAGTGCCTGTGTTACGCTTATTTGCAAGCTGGCATCAACAGTCAGCGATACGTTGTTGCCCGTAATAGGCGCCGTCGAGCTGATCTGGTTCACGATCTGCAAATCTGAATTGACCGTGTACTCAGCCTCGCCCTTTTGCCCCCTCAGTTGGTCCTCAAGCGACGCCTCAAGCCCCACCTGGCCCACCTTGTCGTCCGGCCTGTACGCCGCTTTGTTCTGGTCGTACTGATCCTGCGAAATCGGCCCCACGTAGCCAAGTAGGTGCGAGAAATAGGCACTGTTCTGGTACGCCCTCACCGGCTCCGAGATCACGCTCACCCCGCGCAGCTTCGTCACTTCGGCCTGTATGCCCGTTGTATAATCGACGCCCCGCGCCACCACTATAGGCTCGTAGCACGCATCAAAGCGCGTGATGAAATTATACTCAAGCGAGTTGTAAATACTGATCCCCGGCATCTGGTCCAGCTCGGCCTTCAACGTCTCGCCCGCCGCCACAGGCACGTCCTGCCGCAACAGGAACATGCGAGTGCTGGTCGACCACTTGCCCATAATATCCTGCATCGATGTCAACAGTATGTTTTTGTTGACCTGCAAAGGCACGGACAGCAGGTTCGCTACTTCAACCATCTTCTCAGCCGGGAGCTTGCTGGGCGTCAGCGCTATCACGTCGCTCGTCGCCAGCGTTGCGGCCAGTTGCTCGAACACCTTCGAGCCTGTCATCTTGCCAATCCCGCATTGTATATCGGGCAGGTCGGCGGGCGTAACAGCGATTGAATAGGAAGGATTGTTCACGACCAGTTTCTGTCCCGAGCGGTCGTAGATAATGCCGCGTATCGCGTCCGTTCGGACCGTCCGTTCCCGGTTCTTCACCGCGTCCGTCTGGTAGCTCGAACCTTGCAATACTTGCATATTGAACAGCTGCCCAACCAGCAGTATGAACATCAGCGCGAATGCCACATACAGGGCAGGAAAAGAGCGCCTGGTAGGCGTAGTTACCATTCTACTCTCATCCTCCTTCCCATACGCTCGCTCAGCCACAGCACGGCGCTGTAGGCAACGGGCATAAGGATGGTATTCAGGATAGCGCTGGGCAAAGCCACCCTGAGGAGATTGTCGGCAAAAGGCACATCGCGACCTAATGCGAAAAGCAACAGCATTAGCAGGATGTTATAGAAGATCGTCGCGCCAAACACGGTGGCTAAGGGCACAACCACCAGTGTGCGGAATGGGTCCGCCTGCCCGAAGCTTGCGATAAGGGCCACAAGCACCATCAACAGCGCGCTACTCCCAAGCGGCACCGACGGTCCGTTCATCAGGTCGAGCATAAGTCCGCCCATGAACCCCCATATCACCGCATCGTGTAGACTCTCAACCAGGCACACCGCCACGACCAGCAGCACTATCAACTGAGGCCGTGCCGCCAGCGGGACCACTTGCGGTAGCACAACCGTCTGTACCAGCCCGAAAATAAATAGCAGTAGAGCGCCGATATACGTCACAGATCTGCCTATTTCGTTACCACAAGAACCATTGCCAGCGTCGTTAGGTCCACCAGGGGGATGGCGTCACCATCTTTTTCCACCTGTACGTCGTTCTGGTGTACATTTTGCATCTGGGCGCACAAAAGTCCCTTGGGGAAGGTCCCGCCCAGTCCCGACGTCACCAGTACATCCCCTGCCTGAACATCGGCGTCGCGGGGGATGTGCGTTGCGGTCAGGTTACCGCCATGCTGCCATTGCCCCTCAAGCACGCCCGGGACCTGGCTGCGCTGCGTCGCTACCGGTATTTTCGAGTCTATATCGGTAAGCAGCAACACCGTCGAACGGTCCGATTTCACCGCCTGAATCGTCCCCACCAGAATGCCGCCGGGACTGGTAACCGCCATCCCTTCTTTGATGCCCGAGTTGCTGCCCTCGTCTATAGTCAGCACACGAGTAAGGCCGCTCGGGTCGCCCCCTATGCTGTTGGCGACCACGGCCTGAGTCTCCGGCCGCGCAATCTGGAACGTGATCATACTCCGCAACTGAGCGTTTTCAATGCCCAATTCCTGGTAACGAGCATTCTCGGCTGTTACTGCGTCAAGTGCCTCACGCAGGTTCTTGTTGTCTTCTTCAAGTTGGCCGCCGCGTGCCAGGCCCGTAAACCAGCCGCCGACAGTAGACGTTACTCCACTGACCGCATGCTGCACAGGCGTAAATACCGTGTTCGCAAAGCTCTCTACGGGCTGTAAGGCGCGCCCCTGGCTCAACAATATGAGGGCAAGGCTCATTAGTACCAGCGCAACCAACAGGTAGAGAGTTCGCGTCCACGAAAGGCTGCGATCTTTCTGTTTCATGAGAACCCAGCTTTCTGCGACGAGTGGTCAGGAGCAAGTGGCAAGTCCTCTGCCGTCGGTCGTCTTACTAACCCCTGACCCCTAACATCTATCCGCTAACCCCTACTGGATGACTACTGCGCGTCTGTTCTGAGCGCTGGAGCGAAGGATGCGATCGTACTGTTCGAGCGACTCGACAATGCGGCCCGCGCCGCGTACCACGCACGTAAGCGGGTCCTCGGCGACATATACGTTCATCTTGGTTTCCATCGATAGGCGCTTGTCTATCCCCTTCAGAAGTGCGCCGCCGCCTGCCAGCGTTATACCATTCTCCATGATATCCGCTACCAGTTCAGGGGGTGTTTCTTCCAGGGCTAACTTAACCACGTCCACAATGTCGGACACCGGCTGGCTGATAGCTTCCCGCAGTTCCACGCTGCTCACGTCCACGGCCTTCGGTAGGCCGGTGATGGCGTCCCGCCCGCGAAGGGTCACTGCTAGCTCTTGCTCAAGCGGGTAGGCCGACCCAGCATTGATCTTTGCGGCTTCGGCCATGCGCTCGCCTATATGCAGGTTATGCTCGCGGCGGGCGTACTGTATTATCGCCTCGTCTATCTCGTCACCTGCGGTTCGTATCGAATGATTGATTACGATTCCGCCGAGCGAGATCACCGCTACTTCCGTTGTGCCGCCGCCGATATCCACGATCATCGACCCTATAGGCTCCTGCACCGGCAAGCCCGCCCCGATAGCTGCCGCCATCGGCTCTTCGATGGGATAGGCTTCACGCGCTCCCGCATTGATTGCGGCATCATGCGCAGCCCGGCGCTCCACTTCTGTTACGCCCGACGGGATGCCTATTACAACACGCGGCTTAGGGCTCAACAGGCTCTGCGAATGTACTTTGCGGATAAAGTGCTTCAGCATCATCTCGACCATATCGAAGTCGGCGATCACACCGTCTTTCAGTGGCCGAATTGCTATTATATAACCCGGTGTTTTGCCTACCATAGCTTTAGCTTCCGCGCCGACGGCGTAGGGCTTCTTGCTACGTTTGTCTATTGCTACAACTGAAGGCTCGGACACCACAATGCCCTTGCCTCTCACATGAACAAGTGTGTTAGCTGTGCCGAGGTCCACACCCAGGTCGCGACTGAACAGACCGAACAGCGCGTTCAAAGGACCAATCATACCTAGCTCCTATGGCGCATCTAGCGCCCATAAAACATAAACGGCGCGTCGCCACGCCGCAGACGCATTGCTTAATCATCCTGATAGTCGGGGTACATAACGTACACAGGTATGCCATAATGGCGGCAACCTGCATGTAATAACGTTTATTGCATGGTCAATCTTACAGTTCGATGACCGCCAAGGCATTATAGTCCAGCCTACCTACCCGTGTCAAGCAAAACGCAACCGTTGGCATATCTCACGCTCTGGCTCCATCTGCGGTCCGCTGCCTATCGACCCTCCGTTGATTTCGTGATATACTCCGTGCAAATCTATTCCCGTGGCGCGCCGGGCATGCCATGTACACTGTACAACATGTCCGCGTATGCTTTACTGGTACGTGAGGTTTCCCGTTGGACACAACAGTGAATGAACTGCTAATATTCAAGCCACGACCTTCTAGCTCCGGGTTAGGGATATTGATTCCCGGCGTGATTTTTCTGGTTGTTTCACTTCTCCTTTTCCTGTTTAGAGACTCGCTCCCACCCCTTCTGGTCTGGTTCACAGGGCTCACATTTCTGGCGTTAGGCATCGCTTTCGTGCTTGGCGGCTGGTTCTTGTGGTGGGCCAAAATCAGTATGAAGTACGTGCTAACGCAAGATACGCTCACAATCACCGGCGGATTGCTGCGCTACGACGTACCCATTGCTGACATTGAGCGCGCATACAGTCGCGATATCGACAACACGCCGCGCAACAACGCTCCCCTATCGGCCAACGCCGTGAATACCCCCGGTCTCGCCCTTGCAAACGTAACCTGGCGAGACACCGGCCTCCTGAAGATGTGCGCCACCTCCTGGAAAGACGTAGTACTGATCGTGACGCCCAGGAACACCTACGGCATTACCCCCGACGACGTCGACGGCTTCCTTAGCACGCTCTCCGAACGAGGAGTCGCAATAGGCAAGCCGCCGACTGCACCCTCCTGAAACAGGCCTCCACTGGCACCTTTGCTCTTTCTGAAGTATAATCGGACACCGCGCTTATGATCTGCGCGCCCTTGTTGGCATGCCTGACCATCCAAGTGGCATACAACCCGTCTCACTCGCTAATTAACACTCTTGCCCTGGGTACCTAATATGCTTTCCTCAACTACCGCGCGCCTGAACCGAAATACCCCCTTCTTCGACTGGTACTTGATGCCGGAGGCCTATTCCGCGCCTCTCGTCCGGCAGGCCATCGCCGAATTCGACGTGCGCCCAGGCGATACCGTGCTCGACCCATTCTGTGGCACAGGCACCTCCCTCCTCGCCGCCAGAGGTGCCGGTTGCAACGCCGTGGGGATCGAGGTCAATCCCTTCCTCTGCTTCGCTTCGCGGGTCAAGACGCACAACTGGCAAGGTGCCCCAGCCCTGAGGTCGCAAACTGTGCGAATACTGGCCGAAGCGCGCGTTCGCCTCGATAAAGCCTGCGTCGACGACCTCATTGACGATAGCGACCTGCCAGAGATGCCCCGCAGAGAGCGCTGGATAGCCCGCAGAGTCGCCTGCAAGATAGTCACCCTCCGCGACTGCATCGAGAAGAACTCCACGGAAGCCTCCCGCCCCTTCTTCCTGCTGGCGCTGGCTGCCATCCTGCGAGGCGCGAGCAATATGAAACTGTCGCCCCACGCATTCGGCTCACGCGAAGTCAAGCAAGACGCTCCCGTACTCGCTATGTTCGAAGCTAAACTGGACAAGATGCTTGCTGATGTGGCTTGCGCCGAGCACGAGGGACGGCTCTCCGGCACCCAGGTTCAGGTCAACCAGGGCGACATCCGCGATCCGGGCAACATGAGCAGCACACTCCTCCCCGCCCAGCTTGCCGTCTGCTCGCCTCCCTACTTAAACAACCTCGACTACACCATGCAAACGCGTCTCGAACTCTTCTTCCTGGGCTTTGTCTCCGGCATGGACGAGCTAAAGGCACTCCGCAAGCAGATGATGATCTGCGACGCGAAGGCCACCTATCGCGACGTAGAGGATTGGCGCCGCGTCGAGCAAATCCAGTCGGTCATGGAAATAGCAGGGCAAATAGACGAGAAGCTGGAAGACAAGGGCTGGGGCTGGGACTACGGGCGCATGACCCGCCAGTATTTCGGCGGCCTGCTGCGCGCCATGGACTCGATCAGCCGAATGCTGGTCCCCGGCGCTCCTCTCGTGATGATCCTGGGCGAATCGGCCCACGCAGGCATACTGGTGCCCGTCCCCGACATAGCAGCCGAGCTAGGCCAACTCGCAGGCTACACTCAGCCCGAAGTGCGCGAGCTAAGGACCCGTAGGTCCTCATCCCACAACATCAAGCTAAAAGAGAGCGCGGTCGTCCTCCGCAAGGGCTAAACGAATGACAGACGACTTTAGCCAATCACCTGTCGGCCGTCGCCTGTCGACGAGAGACCTCTACTTTGCCTTCACTCCCACCAGCATCCCCTTCAACTGTTCAGCCGTGCGAACTGCCGCGCCATTGTAGTGGTTGTTGGTAAAAACAAATGTGGTGTCGGCGGCCACTTCCAACTTCTCAATCTTGGGAACCCATTCCTCAAGCTCTTCGGGCTTGTATTCATAGCTGTAGCGCTCAAAGGCCTCGTCGTGGTGCCACCACTTCTTGGCGTTGCGACCGTGGAAGCGCACATACGCAATAGGCGCGGTAGCCACCGCTATGGGCGGGACGAGGCCGCGCAAATGTGGCTCGTCCACACAGCAATAACCCAGGTTGTTCTTCCGCAACAACTCCATCGTGTCATCTGTGATCCATGTCGCGTTGCGAAACTCCACTGCCACGGGCAGGTCGCCCATGCGCTCGCGGAACACCGACAAGTAGTCACGGTTCTCGGGCGTGGGCTTGAACGAGCTTGGGAACTGAGCCAGCACCGCGCCGAACTTACCCTCGCTGATCAACGGCTGCAACGCCTCGCGGAACAGGCCGAAGTTCTCGGCCGAGGCACCACTTCCCTGGGTTTCATCGTCGCGCTCGTGCGTTAGCTCTTTACTCGCCTTGATAGTAAACAGGAAGTTGGGCGGCACCTTCGAGGCCATCGAGGCCAGCGTGCGCGCCGATGGCATCCTGTAATACGTGTAGTTGATCTCAGTCGTGTCAAACTCCAGCGCATAGAAGGGCAGCATTTCTGTATCCTTTATGTTTTCGGGATAAACCGGCCCTTTCCAATCCTGATAGCTGTAACCGCTGGTATCAATCCTAAGCATCTTTTTGCCCCTTTTCATACGAGCGTGTTATCATGAGTGGTCGGCGGTGGGTCTTTTCGCATCTATTCTCGACCCACTTTCCGCGACATATTACTAATGATCTATCTATGTAGGAAGAGCCAGAATCATGCCAACAATAATCGCCGCCGGGCTGGGCCCCGGCGCATGGGAACAGGTCACACTCGAAGTGCAACGGCTGCTGGATAACGCGCAAATCGTCTACCTGCGCACACG
Organism: Chloroflexia bacterium; assembly: GCA_038203825.1. Classification (GTDB taxonomy): domain Bacteria; phylum Chloroflexota; class Chloroflexia; order QHBQ01; family JADMIH01; genus JADMIH01. The sequence continues at coordinate 8,354 of JBBRDO010000094.1, forward strand.
CACCCACCCCCCCGCCGACCACCTTCCTGCCCACCTGGACGTGCGTACATTCGACTACCTGTATGAGCAGGAAAGCCGCTTCGAGGAGATCTACCGGCAGATCGCCGAGAGCTTGATTGACATAGCCATCAAGCAGGACGAACCCGTCATCTATTGTGTCCCCGGCCACCCATCCATCGGCGAAGCCTCAGTGCGCCACCTGCGCGTCATGGCCGCCGACCGCAACGTCCAGCTAAAGATCGCGGCGGGGCTGTCCTTTCTCGAACCTGTATGCGACGCGCTTGCCCTCGACCCTCTCCAGAATGGCCTGCAAATCGTAGACGGGACGGAACTGGCGGCTTACGGCACTGTTGACGAAGGACGAGCGCCCACTGACAAACAGGCAAGTGGTACGGCTAGCCCCTCATCGCCGGAGGCTTTCCTGTTCAGTCCATACTCGCTACCGCTGGAGCCGGCGGTCTTCCCCGCGCTGGCGGGTCTTTCACCCATGTATCCCGTCCTCCTTACCCAGGTCTACAATGACCGGATAGCCTCGGCATGCAAGCTGGCCCTCATGGAGCGCTATCCCGACGAGCACCCCGTCACCATAGTGCTAAACGCCGGCGTGCCCGATCAGGAGCGCACCATTATCACTACTCTATCCGAGATGGACCACGGCCACGGCATCAACCACCTGGCGTGCGTATACCTGGCCCCCGTAGAGCCCTTGCTCTTGACGCGCGATTTCAACTCGCTCGTGTACGTAATGGGCAGGCTGCGCGGCCCCAACGGCTGCCCCTGGGACCGCGAACAGATGCACGACTCCATCAAGCACCACCTCATCGAAGAAGCTTATGAGGCAGTAGACGCCATGGACAGCGGCGATCCTGAGCTTCTGGCCGAAGAACTGGGCGATCTCCTGTTGCAGGTGGTGTTCCACTCCCAATTGGCCCTCTCAGCCGAAGAGTTCACCCTGTCCGATGTCGTGGGCCACATCGTCTCCAAGTTGATACGCCGCCACCCCCACGTCTTCGGCGACGTAGAGGTCACAGGGGCGGCGAACGTCCTACGCAACTGGGAGATCATCAAAGCAGGCGAGCGCGTGGACAAAGCCAAGGCAGGCCGCAAGTTCGAGGCGGCTCAGGCTGCGGAGCAGGGGCTTGAGGGCACCGGCCTGCTGCTGAGCGTGCCCCGGGCCATGCCCGCCCTCGAGCGCGCCCAGCAACTACAAGTGCGCTCGGCCCGCGTCGGCTTCGACTGGAATGAGATAAAAGGCGTGTTCGAGAAGGTCCGCGAGGAAGTTGATGAACTGGAGGCGGAAGACAACATAGACAAGCGCCGCGAAGAGTTGGGCGACGTGCTGTTCACCCTGGTCTGCCTCTCGGAGTGGATGGGTATCAACGCCGAAGAGGCCATGCGTCGAGCCAACGACAAGTACCTGGGCCGCTTCACTGCCATGGAAAAAGCCATCTCCGCCGACGGCAAGAAAATGCGCGAAATGACGGTCGAGGAAATGGACCACTACTGGAACAGGATAAAGGGACAGGCACAAAGTCCGAACCAATGAGAAAGTACGTCGCCAGCCGTCCTCCACCCGTCCAGACCGGCACGCGCATGGGGCCGCGCAAGCTCGCCTACCACAAGCCTGTGCCGAGGCACAGATCTATCCTGGGCAGGATCGTCACAATCGCCTTGCTGATCGCGGCTATGCTTCTGCTTGCCTTGCTTGGCTATAAAATGTGGGTGGACACGCAGACTTCGTCACTCATGTACAGCGCAGACGACCCCAATCTCCCCACGAACCACGTCGCTTTGGTGTTCGGCGCCGGCCTCAACCAGGCAGGCGGCCCCTCTGCCATATTGTACGACCGCGTGGCAACCGCCGTCGATATCTACAAGGCGGGCAAGGTGCAGAAGCTGCTCATGACAGGCGACAACAGCGCCGACAGCTATAACGAGGTCGAAGCGATGCGCCGCACTGCCACTCAACTGGGAGTGCCCAACAAAGACGTTGTGCTCGACTACGCAGGTTTCAGCAGTTGGGACAGTTGCTATCGTGCCCGCGAGGTGTTCGGCCTGCAATCGGCCACGCTCGTCACGCAGAAATTCCACCTGCCCCGCGCACTCTTTACCTGCAACCAGCTAAGCGTCAAATCTGTCGGCGTAATAGCAGACCGCCAATCCTACCCAACCCAGTACAACGAGCTAAGGGAGTATCCAGCCCTGGCAGCCACCGCCTGGCGCCTCCTGATAAACGATCAGCCCCGGTTTTTGGGGCCAAAGGTGGATATTGACACAGGTGAACCGTAAGGCTACTTCCCTAATGCCGCTGCCAGCACGTCTCGCGCTATCGGCTCTGCCACGCGGGTGCCTTCTCCTCCCTCTTCAACTATCACGGCTACGGCGAACTGAGGTTTGCTGGGATCGACGCCCGCCCAGCCGATAAACCACGAGTGGGACGTGCCGCGCCCCGTTTCTGCTGTACCTGTCTTCCCGCCGACCGTCGCTCCCGGTATGGCCGCCCCGCTCGCCCAACCCGTCTTGATCGACTCCACCATCATCCCCTTCAGCACATCGTTCGCGGCCGGCGACAGCACACGGCCAATATCATGCGGCTGGAATTGCCATACCAGTGAGTTCGTCTGCGGCTCCCTGATCGACCCCACCAGATACGGAGTAGGCAGCGTGCCCCCGCGCGCTACCGTGGCCGCCACAAGCGCCATCTCCAGCGGCGTGGCCTGCACATCGCCCTGCCCGTAACCCGTGGCCGCGAGCAGGTTCTTGCTACCCGCTAACTGCGCCGTGTCCGACGCGATCTTGCTGGCAGCCACCGGCACGCCCAGGTCATACTGCGTGCCAAAGCCGAACCTCCGCGCATACTCATCCATCCTGTTCGGCCCGACCTGCAAAGCCAACTGGGCGAATACCACGTTGAGCGACCACTTATAGCCCTCTGTCAATGTGAATCGCGGCCCGTGATTACCTGGGCGACACGTCGAACAGTCTACATGTACGTACGCCCCCGCCTCAACCTGCACCTTGCCGTTAGTGTCCGTGTAAGTACTGTTCGCCTGCACGATGCCCGTATCAAGCCCTGCCGCCGCGGTAACGGTCTTAAAGGTAGAGCCCGGCGGATAGAGGCCCTGTGTAGCCCTCATCAATAACGGCGTGTTTTCATCGCCCACTTGCGCACCATAGTAGTCAATAATCCTCTTGTTTTCCGCGCTCCAATCGGCGGAATAAGGGTTGAACGATAGCTGTTGCGGGTCGATATGCGGCCACGATGCCAGCGACAGTATCGCCCCCGTCTGCGCATCGAGCAGCACCACGGCCCCTTTTCTCTCCCCCAGACTCTGCTGCGCCACGTCCTGCAATTCCGGGTTGATAGTGAGATAGAGGTCGTCGCCAATGGGTGGGCGATTGAGAAGCAGGTTCTGCTGCACAAGCAGAGGATCAAGCGCCTGCCTGCCCGCCAGGTAGTCGTCAAACGAGGCTTCCAGCCCCGCTGTGCCGTATACCGTGGGGTTATAGTAGCCCGCCAGGTACGACAGGTTTGGCTCAGGGTACATCCTGTGCACATAGCGCGACGGCGTGATCACTTCGCTAGCCGCAACTACTCTGTCGCCCGCATAGATTGCTCCCCGGCGTATCTGTAGCTCGTCCGGTATCTTGCGCGGGTCCTGGATCACCGACCCCGAGGCCGTAACCACCGTCGCCTGCCTGATAGAGGCCGCTGCCACTATCTGCTCGCGCAAGAGGTGCAGGCTGAGGAGCAGGAACCCCACCAGCAGGAATCCCCCAAGTTGGCGCACGTTGGCGCGAAAGCGCTCTTCCGGCGTATTGCCGCGCCTCAGTGGATCGCCCGACACCGTAAGTATCGAGAACACCATCAGCAATAGAAAAGCGATCCCCAGGCTCACGAGCCAGCGGCTGTCATCAGGCGGCGAGGTATCCGTCTGTTCTTTGGGCAGCGCGTCGCTGACGATGCCAAACGCCAGCACCGCTACGGCCAGCACAAGCGCCAGGAACCTAACCGCAGTACGAACAACTGGAATCATACTAACGCCTCGATGATGAGATCCGCAACAGGATGCCCACAATTACAAAGTTGGTGATCAGCGACGAGCCGCCGTAGCTGATGAACGGGAGCGTTACACCCGTCAGCGGGATCATTTTGATTGCGCCACCCATGATGATTATCGCCTGCAATCCGAGCACGGTCGTGAGGCCCACAGCCAGCAATTGCTCGTACCCACTGCGCGCCCCAAACGCTATGTGGAACCCCCTGTACACCAGCAACATAAAGAGCGCGATCACAGCAAGGGTCCCGGCCAGGCCCAGTTCCTCACCGATAGCCGAGATTATCATGTCGGTGGGCACGGCTGGAATATACCCCGGCGCGCCGAAGCCGATCCCCTTGCCCAGCACCCCGCCCGACGCCAGGGCGAACAGCGATTGCACTATCTGGTAGCCTTCTACATTGCCCAACGGCCACGGGTTGAGCCATATATTAATCCGCTCTTGAACGTGCGTGAACTGCGACGCAAGCACGCTGTTCAGTAGATAGGACGCCCCCGCGAACAGGATCAGACCGCCCACCACGTAAAACGGCTTGCCGCTCGCCACATATAGCATGGCGAGGAATATGCCGAAGAAGAGGAGCGCACTGCCCAGGTCGCGCTGCACCACGAACAGCACCAGCGCCAGAGCCCACAGCAGCAGCAACGGAAAGAGGTATTGCAGGGGGGGCAGGCTGATCGGGCCGATCCGCCAGCCCCTCGCCAGCAATTCCCGCTTATCATCCAGGTAACCCGCCAGGAAAATGACGAGCAGCACCTTAAGCAGCTCGGACGGCTGGAACTGGAAGAACCCGAAGTTGAACCATAGCCGCACCCCGCTCCCGCTTCCCGCGTCGCTGCCGAAAAGCAGAGTCGCTGCCACCAGTATGATGCCCCCGATAGCGAATGTGTACTTGTAGCGCCTCAGCCAGTTGAGGTCGCGCAACAGGGCCACCGTCGCCCACATTGCTACCATGCCCGCCGTTATCCACACAACCTGCTTATTGGCGATCCCCCGGAACCCCTCCGCGAGCGATGGCTCCAATCTCTGTATCATCACCAGTCCCAGCACTGTCGCCGTGGCAACGATAGGCAAGAGCACCTGGTCGGTGCGGGGGCGCGTAAAATTCAGCCACAGGTGCATCCCATAGAGGAGCGCGATGAACAAAAAGCTCATCCACAGGTCGGTCCACTTCCACTGCGCCGCGCCCACGGGCACCAGTATCACCATCAACATGCCGATAATGCTCAGCATGGATGGTATTAGCAACAGGCGGAACTCAGTCCACCTGTAGCGTTGTAGATTGGCGAAAAAACCGCTCCTGGCGGGCCGAGAGCGGCTATTAGCGGCTGCTTGTTGAGCGCTCATACTTCAGAGTATCACAGGTAACGGGCCAGTAAGGGGCGCATTTTCTCCAGAACCTCACGCGGAACCAGGTCGAGCCTGGTCATGATGGAGTTTTGTAGGGCCGACGCGCTTGGAGACTCATAAGTATCCGGCACCATGCCCGCCAGGGCTACCACGGTGTCCTTGGCTTTCTGCACGTTCTTGGCCAGGTTCTGCACTACGAGGTCTGCCGTAACGGTTTCGTGCTCTGTGTGCCAGCAATCATAGTCCGTCGCCATGGCCAGCGTCGCATAACACATCTCGGCCTCCCTGGCCAGGCGTGCTTCAGGCATGGAGGTCATCCCTATTACCGATACGCCCCAGTTCTTATACAAAAGCGATTCGGCCAGTGTCGAGAACTGAGGGCCTTCGATGCAAATATACGTCCCGCCCTTATGCACCGTCGCGCCCACGCTCTCAGCGGCCTGTATTAGCAGCTCGCGAAAGCCATCGTCATAGGGGTTCGCAAACGCCACGTGCACCACAGGACCCTCGCTGAAGAATGTGCGCGGGCGGTGTACCGTGCGGTCGATGATCTGGTCGGGGACAACCATGTGTAGAGGCTCGATCTCCTCCTTCATGCTACCAACCGCGCTCACCGAAACCAGGTGCGTAACGCCCAGCATCTTGAGAGCAAACACATTTGCGAGGGTGGGCACAAGGGTAGGCATCATCCGGTGGCCCCTGCCGTGGCGCGCTATAAAAGCCACGTCGCGCCCGCCTATCTTACCGACTATTGGCGGGTCGCTTGGTTTCCCGAAGGGCGTGTCAATGTCTACCTCGTGGGCGTCGGCCAGGCCCGAAATATCGTAGAAGCCGGACCCGCCGATTATGCCGATAACACCTGTCTGCACGCTCGCTCCTATCTGCCGCTACGCTGCCAGTGCTCGACCTTCATGCAGCGGTCCATCACCACCAGTAAACCCGCTTTCCGGGCGCGCAGAGCAGCCTCTCTATCAATCACGTCGAATTGCATCCACACAGCCTTCGCGCCCACTTCGATAGCCTGGTCAACGATATCGGAGACAAACTCGGAACGGCGGAAAATGTCCACGACTTCCGGGGGCTCAGGCAAAGAGGCGAGGTCGGGATAAGCCTTTTCTCCAAGCACCTCGGTTGCGTTCGGGTTTACGGGGATGATCGTGTATCCGCGCGTCTGTAGATAACGTGCGACATCGTAGCTGGGTCTTTCGGGCTGGTCTGATAGCCCGACAACCGCGATGCGCTTCATTTCGAGTATGGCAGCTATGTCTGCGCTTCTTGAGAATTCGTCAAATACCATCTTTGCATCTATCTCCTCCGAACCGTTCCCGGTTCCCTTACTAATACGCCTGTCGTGCCTGTATACGTGCCTGAAAGCCGGCTGTCCAATTCAAATATGTTCTTATGTATGTTATGCGTTACTTCGAAAAAGTGGGTTTGTGCTTGCCGGGCGATGGGAGATGTATCATGGTCGCCGGTGCGCGGCTGCTCCGGGTAAGTCGCCAGCCGGTATCTAGGGAGCAGGACGGTAAGTCTTTGCGGAAACCGCTATTCAGTATAACATACGCATTAAGTGGCATTTAAGCCCATCAAGTTGTGGAAAGGCGCTCGTGAACCACTGTTTGGGGTTCCGGCCCCGCGTACCTGCCTCTAGAGATTGATCTTCAGGCAGATATTACAGCCATCAGCGGTAGGTTATAATGTTTCGTGCGCACAATACATTCTCAGGTTGTTGCAAACAAGCGCATACAGCAAGGGGGGCGCGCAAAGTTGAACACTAAGCTTCATTCTATTTCACGTTCTATGGTGGCCAGACTTATAGTTCCGTCTTTCATGCTTCTGCTCCCCCTGCTGACGATGGGAGGCGCACCCGGCGCAAACACGGCGCAAGCCTTGGTCCAATTGCCACAGACCATTCCTGGCAGCACTAGCAATCCTGCATCGCAGCCTGATACCTTCTTCAATGGCTACAAGACTGTGGAGGGAATCTACGCCTTCCTGGACGAGCAGGCAGCCCGGTTCCCTGACCTGGCCGAAAAAGTAGACATCGGCGACTCGTGGTGCAAAGCCCATGAGGGGCAATGCACGCAACCGAACAGCTACAGCGGCTACGATATACTTGCCCTCCACATAACTAATCGCGCAATCCCAGGCTCGAAACCCGTTTTCTGGTTCGACGCCGGTCTCCATGCCGACGAAATCGTGCCGCCCGAACTGGCCCTACGATTCAGCTCATGGCTACTCGACATCTACGACACCAACGCAGATGCGCATTGGTTGGTGGACTACCACGACATTTGGATCATACCGGTGGTCAGCCCTGACTCCCATCACGTTGTGGAAGCAGGAGGCGACCAACCGATGTTTCAGCGCAAGAACGCCGACACGACCGGCTGCGCTACTTTCGACCCCAACGGCGCTAGCACATTCGGTGTTGACCTCAATCGCAATTTCCCGTTTCAGTGGGCCTGCTGCCAGGGCGCGTCCGATGACCCGTGCTCCCAACTTTATCGCGGCCCATCCGCAGGCTCCGAGAACGAAACGCAGGCCGTCGTAAACAAACTGAAAAGCCTCATCCCCGACCAGCGCGGTCCGAACAACACCGATGCGGCGCCACTCCTCGCTACAGGCATAGTCCAGAGCATGCACGCGTTCGCAAAGGTCAACTTCTACCCCTGGAATTTCTCGTCCGACTTCTCGCCTAACCACACCGATCTCGACAACATAGTGGCTCACATGAGCGCGCCCAGCCTTGGCGGTAACGGATACAAATACTGCCAATCGGGCGTTCCCCTCTGTCTTGGCGGCGCCGATGGCAGTTCGATGGACTGGGTTTACGGCGACCTCGGCGCAGCCGCCGTCACAACTGAGATCGAAGGTGACACCTTCACCCCACCCTACTCTCAAGTAGACCAGGTCTGGGAGCACAATAAGCAAGCCCTCATCTACATGGCGAAGATTGCCCGCACACCCTATCTGACGACGCGCGGCCCCGACTCCTCTAACCTATCCATCGTGCCCCAGGTGGTCAATTCCGGCGCGCAGCCACGACTCAGCGTCACCATCGATGCCGCGTGGCCGGGCAACAACTACTACCAGAAACTCGCTGCCGCCGAATACTACATCGACACCCCGCCCTGGGCAGGCGGTACACCTCACCCGTTAGCGCCCACCGACGGCAGCTTCGACAGCACCACCGAATCCGCCACGGCTACTCTCGACACAGCGGGATTACCCACAGGGCGGCACGTCATCTTCGTGCGAGGTCGCGGCACCGAAACCTACGACGGCAACCTGAGCTGGGGGCCAATCTCTGCCATATTCCTCACCATAGTCCAGTCAGGAGGCACTCCGGTCCCGGCCGCCCCAACTGCTGTCCCCACGGCAGGCGCAGCTACACGCACCCCGCTTCCACCGCCTCTGCTCCTTCCCGGCGCAGGCGCCCGGACCTTCCCCGAAACAGGCAAAGCGGTGCTGGGCATCTTCCTGGACTACTGGCAATCGCACGGCGGCCTCGCCCAGCAAGGCTTCCCCATCTCCGAGGCGCTAGGCGAGACTTCGAGCCTGGACGGCAAGACTTACACCATGCAGTACTTTGAGCGGGCCGTATTCGAGTATCACCCCGAAAACGCCAACACCCCCTACGAAGTATTGCTCTCACAGCTTGGTACTTTCCGCTACAAACAGAAATATCCCGATGGTGCTCCCACCCAGACCCCCAACTCTAGCCCCGGCTCGCGCCTGTTCCCCGAAACAGGCAAGCGCCTCGGCGGCATCTTTCTCGACTACTGGCAATCGCACGGCGGCCTCGCCCAGCAAGGCTTCCCCATCTCCGACGAATTCCAGGAGAAATCCGACCTCGATGGAAAGAACTACACCGTCCAGTACTTTGAGCGAGCCGTATTCGAGTATCACCCCGAAAACGCCAACACTCCCTACGAAGTATTGCTCTCACAGCTTGGTACCTTCCGCTACCGTAATGAATATCGTGCACAACCCTGACGGCATCATGACACCAGCACCCACAGGGCCAAGATAGCTCACCAAACAGCTTTCACGCCCGCGTGAGATGGCACCAGTGAATGTCTATCACCGGCTGCAACTTATATATTTATCTACAAATATGGCCTGATATGTACTATATGCGCTGGGGATCGGATATAATAGTTTGTCCGCGCCCCTTAGATACTGAGGGTGCGCCCAACGCGATACCAGGTCGATAAATGCAAGGAGGTCACGCAAAGTTGAACAACAAGATTCGTTCTATTTCACGCTCCATGATGGCCAGACTTATAGTTCCGGCTTTCATGCTTCTGCTCCCCCTGCTGGCGGTGGGAGGCGCGCCCGGCGCAAATACGGCGCTTGCCTCAGCCCAGCTACCAGCGAGCACTCTTAACAGCAACAGCAACGGAGCAGCCGACAAGTACCCTGTGCTTGTCATGAGGGTCTACTTCGACAGTCTTACCCAGCGCGATGCGCTTGCCAACGAGCTGTCACCCGAAGAAGTAGGCACCACCGGCGGCTACCTGACGGTCATCCGCGACCGTGCTCTCTACGACAGTCTGAAGGCACGAGGCCTCCGCGTCGAGATTGACGAGGCCCAGAGCGCAGTGGTTAGCGGCATGGGGCCGCAGCCCGACCTATTCTATAACGGCTACAAAACCGTAGAGGAACTATACGCCTTCATTGACCAGAAGGTCGCGCAATATCCCAACCTGGTCCAGAAGGTAGACATCGGCGACTCGTGGTGCAAGACGCACCCGGGCACCTGTACGCAACCGGACGCCAACAACGGCTACGATATCTTCGTTATGCACATCACCAACCAGGCTATCCCGGGCCCCAAACCGGTGTTTTGGGCGGAAGCAGGTATACATGCCCGCGAGATAGCCACCCCGGAAGTGATGTTGCGCCTCACCAACTGGTTGCTCGACGGCTATAACAC
>JBBRDO010000095.1:0-18682 GCA_038203825.1 Chloroflexia bacterium
CAATCAGAAGGGACATAACAAATAGATCCCTATTCCAAGGAGGAACAAGAAATGTCTAAAGTCGCAGGAACGTTGTTCACAAGGTACGCAAGGTTACTGGTAGTGGCCGCCCTCTTGCTCGCGTCGTTTGCAGTCGTGAGCGGCAGCGCATCAGCCGAGGGCCGTCACCCCTCCGGCGCTGTCTACACCCTCACCAACGCGGTCGCGGGCAACGAGGTCGCCGTGTTCGACCGAGCATCAGACGGTACTCTCACGCCCGCTTACACCGTTCCCACAGGCGGCCTCGGCACAGGCAGTAGCCTCTCGTCACAGGGCGCACTCGCAATCAGCGATAGCGACCGCTGGCTCTTCGCGGTCAATGCGGGCAGCAACGATATATCTGTGTTCGATACCGGCAGCCGTGGCGAGAAGGATACAGCCATCAACGCTTCAATCGACAACAGCGATCACCAGCATCGTTTGCGCCTGGTAGCTCGCGTCGCGTCCGGCGGAACACACCCCGTTAGCGTTACATCAAACGAGAATACCCTTTATGTGCTCAACGCCGGCGTGCCCAACAACATCTCAGGCTTCCGAGTCAGCAACAACGGCAATCTTGCCCCTATCAACGGCTCCATCCAGCCCCTTAGCGCAGCCGACACCGGCCCGGCCCAGGTCCAGTTCAGCACCAACGGGCGCGTCCTGGTCGTAACCGAAAAGGCCACCAACAAGATCGACACCTACCTGGTCAACTCCCAGGGCCGCGCTGGCGAGCCTATCGTCCAGGCCTCAGCAGGCGTAACGCCCTACGGCTTCGCATTCGACAATCGCAACCACCCCATCGTTTCCGAGGCATTCGGCGGCGCCGCCAATGGCTCAGCCGCTTCGTCCTACAGCCTCAACAACGCAGGCATCCTCACCACAGTAAGCGCTTCTGCGCCTACATACCAGACCGCGGCGTGCTGGGTGGCTATAAGCAAGAACGGCCGGTATGCCTACACGGCCAACGCAGGCAGCGGCAACATCACCGGCTACTCAATCGGACGCGACGGCAGCCTGGAGTTGCTTGACCCGAGCGGTATCACAGGCGTAACCGGCGCGGGCAGCGCCCCCACTGATGTCGCCGTGAGCAGCGACGGCAGGTTCTTCTATTCGCTGGACGCTGGCACCCACGCATTCTCCGGCTTCGCAATCGGTCACGACGGCAGCCTGACCCCTGTCGGCACCACGACAGGCCTGGTCCCGGGTTCGGTCGGCCTGGTCGCACGCTAATCCAAATACATACCTGCACTCAAAACAAAAGGGAGGGTCTGCTTCAACGCGACCCTCCTTCGTTATAGTAAAATAGCTCTGTGAACAGCACCCAACCCGGCGAGACACGCCAACCCGCCCCCGAAAAGAAGAGCCTGTTGACACCCACCTTATTAGGCTGGGTGTTCGCCGCGGTGGGCATCCTGCTGTTGCTCCCCCGCCTGCTCCAGTTCGTCCAGATAACCTCAGCCTTCATCGCCTGGCCCTGGCAATTCGATTTCTCTGAAGGCGTCAACCTCAACGCAGCGATGCAGCTTGCGTCCGGCCACAACATCTACCACCCCGGCGATCCCAACGGCTTCATCTCTGCGCCCTATCCTCCCTTCTTCTACCTGCTCACAGCGCCCCTCTCCTGGCTCACAGGCACTTCCCTGCTCGGAGGCCGCCTCCTATCCCTCATCGCCACTCTGGCTGTCAGCGTGCTTCTGGCGGTCGCTGTGGGCAAGGCCACCCTTTTCTGGAGCGCAGGCATACTTGCGGGTGCGCTCTGGCTCACCTTCTCCCCCGTGATGATCTGGGCAGCGCTCTATACGCAGCACATTTTCGCGCTCGCTCTTGGCCTATCCGGCCTCGTGTGGGTGATGCTTAAGCCCGATGCCCGCCGCTTCACTTTTCTGGTCGGACCTATCCTGTTCGCGCTCGCCTTCTTCACCAAACAGTCCGCCGTGGATATGGCCGCCGCCGCAACCCTCTGGCTCTTTCTGCGCGACCCCAAAAAGGGCTTGCGCTTCGGCCTCGTGCTGGTCGCCCTTGTGCTAATCCCCTTCTTCGCCGCCAACCTCCTCTTGAAAGGCGGCCTCTGGGAGCACACCATCATCAACCAGGGCCTCCCATCCAGCGGAAGGCGCTTCACTCGCCTGCTTGGCCGCCTCTGGGGCGAGCACTGGCCCGTACTGAGCCTCGGCCTCGCCTCTGTCCCTGCCGTCATCATTGCGCTCGTCCTCTCCTGGCGCAAACGCTCCGGCGTTCTAACCGGCCCGCTCACCCTGGCCATGTTCTACTTCGTGATCGCCTTCGCCTCCGTGCTGGTGCGCCTCGGTCGCACAGGCGTCAACTATAACCACTTCATCGACTGCCTACTCCCGGCCTGCCTTCTTTTCGGCCTTGCGCTCGGCTGGCTCCTGCGCTCCTTGGAATCGCGAAGCACCACCAAGCCGGACACCCCCACTGCCCCCCGCCTGTTTGCCGGCGCCGGCGTGGCGTGCCTGGCTTTCGTGCTGGTCGCGCAGGTCCTCCTCTTCACCGACCCGCATAATTGGTACAGCGGCATCTGGCCCGACCCCACCGCCGCACAGCAAATGCAATCATGGTCGGACAGAGTAGCCGCCACTCCCGGCGATGTCTTCTCAGAAGACGAGTACCTCGTGCTCAGGAACAACAAGAGTGTGCTCTACGACGACGACTTCATGTTCAATACTCTCGCCAGCCTCGGCAAATGGGATCAGTCGGTCTTCGTACAATCTCTCCGAGATCGGAGGTTCGGGCTGGTGATCCTGCAAAGCGGCAGCACGCGCTTCACCCCCGAGGCTTCACAGGCACTCGACGCCAGCTACACCATGAAGGTGCAAAGCAGCCTGGTGATCTACGAGCCCAAGCCCGTTCCCCTGTCACCACAGGTCACGCTCACCTGCACGCTGTCCGGACTGGGCGACTCTGTCTCTCTCATCGGCTATGCCCTCCCGCCCGGCGTAGCCTGGAACGGCGCAACCCCAGGCGAGGACTTACACGTCACCCTCTACTGGCAAGCCGCCAACAAAATATCAGGCGACTACGCAACCCATGTACAGCTACTAAACGAAGCAGGAGAAAAGATAGCCGGTCAGGACAACCCCCACACAGCATCCGGCAAACCCACCACCGCCTGGCAGCCCCGCGAAACCGTCCTCGATTCAGCCGGCCTCACCATCCCTCCCAACCTTGCCCCCGGCCACTACAAACTGATAGCCGGCATGTACCAAAACCGGAACGGCACCCTCACCAACCTCCTCCCCGCCTGCACCCCTCCCACCCAGCTCGGCAACGCAGTAACCCTGGGCTGGCTCAACGTCAAATAGTCACCAGGACAAGCCGGATTGTCCCCACTAACACCGGCGGCGCAAAAGGCGCAGTCCCAGCCGACGTTCTTGGTGCCTCCCCACCAACAGAGGAGGTGCAGGGGGCGAAGGCCAATGGCGACGGTTTGGTTGTCCCCGACTTCCCACTCCACCCAACTAACCAGGGAGGTGCAGGAGTACTCCCCTGCCGGGGTTCCAGGGGTGTCCCCTGGCCATTTCTCTATATTAAAAAGACTCCCCTCCCGCGTGCGGGAGGGGCCGGGGGTGGGTCTCCCTCCACCACCTAACTTCACAGGAGGTGCAGGGGTCCTCCCCTGCAAACCAATAACACCTCCCGCTATGGCTTCTCCGCCACCGCCATGATCTCCCGCGTGCGCGCCGTGTCCGCATCCATCTGCTTAATAAGCGGCTCTACACCCTCATACCGCACCTGGGGCCGCAAATACTCCACAAAGTGCGCTACCAGCGTCTCCCCGTACAAATCCGCGTCATAATCCACAATAAACACTTCCACCAGCCGCGCATCATCATCGAACGTCGGTCGCGTGCCGACGCTTGTCAGCGAAGGCAGCACCTCGCCCGTTGCGGGCCTGCTGCACCACGTCGCGTACACACCGTCCGCAGGCAACGCCTGGTTCGGCAACAAAGCAAGGTTGGCCGTCGGGTACCCCAGCTCGCGCCCGCGCCTCGACCCCGGCACAACCGTCCCCGGCACCGTCTGGTAATGACCCAGCAGCCGGGCCGCCAGCGCCACATCTCCCGACATAACAGCTTCGCGCACTCGGGTGCTGCTCACAGGAGCGCCATCTACCTCCACAAGGGGCGCAATGCACAGTGTATAGCCCAATTCAGCCCCAAGCGCCTCCAGCACAGCCGTATTGCCTGTGCGGCCATGTCCAAGTGCGAACCCCTCGCCCTCCCATAACTCCGCGAACTGCAGATGCTCCCGCACCCACGCGATAAAGTCCGGAGCCTCCACCTGAGACAACTCCTTGGTGAAGTCAACCACTATTAGTTCATCCAACCCCGTCTCTGCCAGGAGCCGAGTCTTCTCTGGGAGGCGCGTCAAATATGCGAGCGGTTGTCCGGGCCTCAACACCTCTCGGGGCGACGGCTCGAAGGTCAGCGCCACCGCCGGTACGCCCTTCTCGTGCGCGCTCGCGACCACGCCATCTATCAGGGCACGGTGCCCCAGGTGCACACCATCAAATGAGCCGATGGTCAATATTCCAGGCCCCGGCTCTCTTTTACTAAGATCAGTAATAACTCTCATAACTCAGACTTCAAGCCCCATCCTCTCATTACGAATCGGCCTTGCGCATCGCATTGGCCGCCTCCGAAAGCTCACCCATGTGCGTACTCGCTTCATCCAGCGATCCACCTGTATCGTCCTGGTTGTCTCGTGTCACCTGTGCAAGTGATGTCCGTGCCTGCTTGGCGGTCTCTCGTACCCTTCTCACCTGTGCGAGATCCCCCTGCAGCCTGCTCTCAGCAGCACTGTATTCTACCTTTTGCGCTCCCAATGCTGCCACCCTCTCCGACAGCCTCCACATTTGGTCCAGCGCCTTCAAAGTATTCTGCTTGAATTCAACTGCCTGCACCGTCAAAGCGCCGGTTCTTGTCGCCACATCAATCCCCAACCGCAACGACTGCAATTCCGTCACGGCACGCCTTATCTCAGTAGAAATGGGCCAGTCGGGGAGTTGCGCTGCCAGCACTTTAAGTATAGCGTCGTCCATCCGGCTGGTGTTCAGCAGTTGTAGAGCCTCCAGCAGATTCTCCGGCTCAATAGTGCCCTGCGACCGTCTGCGCAACAAATACACAACTACTATCCCAATCACAACCAGGAGCGCCACAACAATCAACGCGGCCCACCCCGGATTTGAACCCAACCAATCAAACATAAAACTAGCCTCGTAAGGAATCCGCAGATAAACTATGCGAAATTAGCGCCTATTTGCCGGCGATTCCGAATACTTTCTTTGGGTGCCACAGCCCGCTTGCTTCGTCCCATTCGGCTATCGCGAGCAAGCCGCCATTTGGACTTCTAAGGGCCATTGACCCATTATTGTCTGCGGGCCGAGGAGGCAATTGCAGTGCCTTACCGTGTAAAACTGCTTGCTCCTGTGTCTCATCTACATTATACACGGGCCAACTCAGCAAAATACTCTCAGGCGGGCGCAGGCTATCCTGCCACCTACCCTGGGCAAACGCCTCTTCCAGAGCGTCAAGCGTAATAGCGTCCTCAAGAGTAAACGAACCCACTCGAGTGCGCACCAACCCATAAAGATACGCCCCGGTGCCCAGTGCCAGTCCCAGGTCGTACGCCAACGATCGTATATAAGTTCCCTTGCTGCACTCAACGAGGATCTTTAACGTCGGCGGAGAATAATCTTCTATCTCCAGCCTGCTGATCGTAACCCGCCGCGCCCTGCGCTCGATCTCGACCCCCTGGCGCGCCAGCTCGTACAGCTTCTTCCCGCCCACCTTGAGGGCCGAGTGCATGGGAGGTACCTGCTCTATCTCTCCCCGGAACGCTTCCAACGCCTCCTCTATCGCTTTCAGATTCGGCACAACAAAATCGGGCGCAGGCAGGATCGTACCCTCGCGGTCATACGTGTCGCTCGTAGCCCCGAGCATCACGACCGCGCGGTACTCCTTGTCGGCGTCCGATAGGTATTCCACCAGCCTCGTGGCCGCGCCCACCACCACGGGCAACACTCCGGTTGCCATGGGATCGAGCGTACCTGCATGCCCTACTTTATCTTTGGGTGCGGGTGAAGGTCTGCGGATAATACGCCGCACTCGCGCCACAACGTCATGCGAAGTCACGCCCTGTGGCTTGTCAATTACAAATATGCCGTCCACGATTTAGAAAGAGCAGGAAAAGTGGTAAGTAGACGAACGACCAACATAACACTTATCACTTATCACTTATCACTCCGTCGTCAAGCACGGCCTTGCAGGCTTCTACAAAGAGCCTGTCCGCCTCTGCCCCGACTGCCGGGATGGTTGCTCCCGCCGCCTGTGCATGGCCTCCACCGCCGAACTTGCGGGCTATGCTCGCCACATCTACCCCGGGCTTGCTGCGTATTGAGGCACGAGTGGTGCCGTCACCGCGCTCTTTCAGCACGGCCGCCACCTTTACGGCACCTCGCACCGTCGCGAGATAGCTCGACAGCCCCTCCAGTTCTTCCTCTTTCGCTCCTGCTGCGTCCAGCATCTTGGGCGTTACGTGTATATAGATCACACGCCCATCCGCCCCCAATGACACGCTACCCAGCGCCTTGCTCCATAGCAGGATCGAAGAAAGCGGCCTTGTGTTGAACACCTCGTCAACTATGCTGTAAAGGTCTCCCCCGCGCTCCATCATATATGCCGCTATCTTGAGCGAGCGAGCCGTCGTCGAAGGGGTCCTGAAGCCAAGAGTGTCTGTAACAATGCCCAGCAGTATATGCCGTGCGATGTCGCCATCTATGGCCCAACCCAGTTCATTCAGAGCCGCTGCAACCTGCTCGGCGCAGGCCGCCGCATGCACGTCCAAGAGCTGTAGGTCGCCGAAGCGCAGGTTAGTGGCGTGGTGGTCCATATTCATGACCTTCACCCCGCCCTCTCCTCGCAGCAGCGCATCATTGGCCGTGTAGAAACCCCCCGTGCGCTTAAGGTCGCTTATGTCCAGGCAGGCTATATGTGTGGGAGCCGGGCCGGGAGGCACATCACCTATGAACACGTCCTCGGGCTTGAAAAAAGGTGCGTAAACGTCCGGTATCGGGTCTGTCGACACTACCACGCAGTCGTAGCCGCGCAGCTTCAGCGCGCCTGCGAACGCCAGGTTAGATCCCAGCGAGTCGCCGTCGGGACCTACATGCAGCGGTAGCCAGATGCGCCCTGCCCCCTGCAGCCACTCGGATATCTTTGTGTACTGGGGCATGGTCCACGCAGGCACGCGCTCATCTTGCGCTTCGCCGCTCGGTTGGGTTTCGGGTTGAGAGTTGCTCATTGGGAATTGGAATGTGCAGGCAAGGCGCTTGCGTCCCTCCCTCTACGTTGTGGCTTCCGGCTTGTCCACCGTAACGTCGGCAGCATGCAGCTCGGTCAGCAACCTGTTGATGCGGTCGCTGTATTCAAGGCCCCTATCGAGCTTGAACTGCACTTCCGGTACGCTGCGCGTAGTCAGCCGTGTGGCAACTTCGTGCCGCACAAACCCCCGCGCACTATTGAGCGCAACCATGCTGTCCTTCTGCTCTTCAGGCGTGCCCATCACGCTCACAAAGACGCGCGCATACTTGAGGTCCCGGCTAACCTCCACCCGCGTCACAGTCACAAACCCCAGCCGCGGGTCTTTCAACTCGCGCTGTATCAGGTAAGAGACAATATGCTGTATTTCTTCCGCAACCTGTATATGCCGTGTATTCATAACTTAAACTCAATTCTCAGGACCTGGCACCCGATGCTAAACACCCGGCACCAGGTCCTGAGAATCTACTTAACTGCTATTTGCTCTTTTCTGTAGAACTCCAGGGTGTCGCCTTCCTGGAAGTCATTGAAGTTGGTCAGCGAGATGCCGCACTCGTAGCCTTGAGCCACGTCGCGCACATCATCCTTGAACCTCTTCAGCGCAGATACCGTGCCGTCGTAGATAACTGCGCCGTTCCTCAGCAAGCGCACCTGCGCGTTGCGTGTTGCCTTGCCTTCGGTCACGATCAAGCCTGCGGCCTGTTCGTTCTTCGGTAGGCGGAACACTTGCCGCACCTCGGCGTACCCATCGGTCACGTCATGGAACGTCGGCTCCAACAGGCCCTTCATGGCCAGCTCTATATCTTCCGACAACTTATAGATGATGTCGTAGAACCTGATCTCGATGCGGTTCTTGTCGGCTGCCCGCTTCGCAGCGGCGTCAGGCCGTACATTGAAACCGACGATGATCGCGCTCGATGCCACCGCCAGCGCTACGTCCGACTCGGTGATCCCACCCGTTCCACGGTGCAGGATCGACACCTTCACGTCGTCGTTGGTCAGCTTCTGAAGTGTCTGCGCGATGGCTTCCAGCGATCCTTGTACGTCCGCTTTCAGGATGAGGCGCAGCTCTTTCACCTTACCGGCCTGTATCTGGGCGAACAGGTCGTCCAGGTTCACCGACTTGATGCTCTGCGCTGCTTCCTCGAACCGGCGAATACGCGCCCTCTGGTCAGCAATCTCTTTCGCCGTGTTCTCGTCAGGCGCTACCACCAGCGTGTCACCTGCCTGGGGCACACCCGACAAACCAAGTATCTCAGCAGGGGTCGAAGGCTCTGCTTTACGCAGCTTCCGTCCCTTGTCGTCTTGCATGGCCCTTACACGGCCCCACGTCGCCCCTGCCACAACATAGTCGCGCAGGTTCAGCGTGCCGTTACCGATAAGCACCGTGGCGATTGGCCCGCGGTTCCTGTCCATCTCGGCCTCAACAATAGTGCCTGTGGCCCGTCTCTGCGGGCTCGACTGCAAATTGCCAAGTTCTGCTACCAGCAAGATCGTCTCAAGCAGGTCCTGTATGCCCGTGTTTGCACGAGCCGACACCTTGATGTACTCGGTGTCGCCACCCCACTGCGTCGGCACAAGCCCCTGTTCGGAAAGCTGTGTCATCACGCGCTCGGGGTTGGCCTCTTCGCGGTCCATCTTGTTGATGGCGACCACGATCGGCACGTTCGCCGCTTTCGCATGCGACAACGCTTCCAACGTCTGCGGCATAACGCCGTCGTCCGCGGCTACCACCAGCACCACTATGTCTGTCACCTGGGCACCACGCGCCCTCATTGCTGTAAACGCTTCGTGGCCCGGTGTATCCAGGAAGGTGATCTTCTTACCTTGCAGTTCCACCTGGTACGCGCCGATATGCTGGGTGATACCCCCTGCTTCGGTGGCTACTACGTCCGCGGAGCGAATCGTGTCCAGCAGTTTGGTCTTGCCGTGGTCTACATGGCCCATGATCGTTACCACAGGCGGGCGCAGCGACGTCTTGCTCGTGTCTGCCGCTTCCTGCTCTGCTGTCAGTAGTTCTCCCAGGTCTTCTTCTACTTCAAACTTGGCTTCCGAAACTTCGTAGCCCAACCCGATGGCGGCTATGGCCGCTGTTTCATAGTCGATTTGCTGGTTGATAGTGGCGAGCACCCCATGCTTGATCATTTCAGCGATCACTTTGGTGGGGTTTACATTCATTAGCTCGCCCAGTTCTTTTACAGTCAGATAGGGCGGTATCGCCACTTTTGGTGTAGGCCGCTCAATACCCAGGCCAAGCCCACGCGCAGCCCCAAAGCCGCGTGTCGATGCGCCCGCACCACCTGCTGGGCCGCGGAAGCCGCCTCTGTTGCCGCCGAAGCGGTTACCGCCTCCGTTTTGCCCACCGAAGCCCGGTCGCGCAGCATTATTGCCGGGGCCTGTCCTATTAAAACCGCCGCCCGGTCGCGCTCCTGCGCCACCTCGCGCCGGTGGGCGTCCGCCGCTTGGGCGTCCCGGTGCTGCCGGTGCGCCGGGCCTTCCCCGTCCCGGTGTTCGCGGTGTCCGCCCTGGTCCACCCGCTGCGGCTTCTTCTTCCGGCGTATCGTCACCGGAGCCGTTATCTCGTCCACCCGTAGGTGCAACAACTACATAATCTATTTTCTTTGGCATTCAATACCTCCATGATCGCAGATCAGGGATCCAGGACCGTAAGTCGAAGTCTGTAATTAACTAAATATCTGATACCTGTTATTTACCTCCAACACAAAAGCTACGATCTTCGATTCGCGGCCTCATCACTCGTCCGCTATCCCTTCTCCATATGCTTGCAATGCGGCCCTATCTTCTGCCGCGATTGCGGTTTTTAGTGCGTACTCCAGCACTTTGCCTCTTAATGCTTTATCCCAACACTCTCTTGATTTGTGCAGGTATGCTCCTCGGCCGGCCTTCTTGCCCGTTTCGTCCACTTCAACGGTGCCCGATGCACCCCGTACCACCCGCACCAGTCCTCGCTTGGCCTCGGTGCTGCGGCATGCTACGCAGGTGCGCTGTGGCACGTGCTTCGGTCGTTGTTGCTTCGCTGATTTTACGCTCATCTCCTGTTCTCACCTGAACACTAGGTTCTCCTATGCTTCCGCCTCGACCTCTGCACCTGCGTGTTCGACTTGCATCTCAGGCTCGGCATCGGCTGCTTCGTAACCATTCTCGGTTTCCAGGTGGCCGTTACTTGCGGCTTCGGCCCGCAACAACTCAACCGCTCGACGCGCCAGTTCGTCATCGTCGATCTCTTCAGATTCCTCTATGAGCGCACTCTTGATGTCAATTCTCCACCCTGTCAGCTTGGCGGCCAGGCGAGCGTTTTGCCCTTCCTTGCCAATTGCCAGCGACAGCATTCTTTCAGGTACCAGCACCGATGCCGTCTTGTGCTCCTCGTTCAGGTCCACCGACAGTACCTGCGCTGGCGACAGGGCGTTGGCTATATACACCGACATATCCGGGTCCCACAGCACCACGTCGATCTTCTCGCCGCTTAGCTCGTCTACGATCTTCTGGATGCGCTGGCCTTTCATGCCTACGCAAGACCCCACCGGGTCGACGTTGGCCTGGCGTGCCGCCACTGCTACTTTCGAGCGCATGCCTGACTCGCGGGCTATGCTCTTGATCTCGACAGCCCCGCTGTGTATTTCCGGAACCTCAAGCTCGAATAGCCTTTTCAGGAACGACCGATCAGAGCGCGATACGATCAGCTGAGGACCTTTCTGGCTCTTCTGTAACACTTCCAGCAATAGTACCCGCATTCGAGTGCCCGAGCGGTATCGCTCGCTCTTCACCTGGTCTTTGGGCTGCAGAATTGCTTCTGCTCGCCCTACTTCCAATATCCAGTTGCCGTTCTGATCCTGGCGCTGCAGGTTAGCAAGCACAATATCGCCTTCGCGGTCGCTGAACTCGCCCACCACTCTATCGCGCTCTGCCTCGCGTATCCTCTGCATAACCACCTGCTTGGCGGTCTGCGCTGCAATCCGGCCAAAGTCCGCCGGCGTGGTCTCTTTCTCCAGCATGTCGCCAACCTGGGCTTCCGGGTTGGTAGACCGTGCTTCCTCAAGCGAAACCTCCGTAGAGTGGTCTTCCACCTCAAGAGCCACCGTGCGCCGCTCGAACACACGCGCATCTCCTGATTGCAGATCTAACTTCACAGCCACATTCTGGTCTGTGCCGGCAATACGCCTGTATGCGGTTATAATTGCGTCTTCTATACCCCGCAGAATAGCCTCGCGGGAAATATTGCGTTCCGATGCTATTTGATTGATAGCGGCATAAAGATCACTCTTCATCTAAGCCTCCATACGACAAAAAAAGTGGGGGTAGCCCACTTTTCGAGCGTTACACTAATTGTCCCGGCCCTCACCCTCTCCATAACCTCATCATAAGAAGGGCGCTACCTACTTTATAGTATACTACTTTTGGCCCTCTTCTACAACATTTTCCGCCCCATTAGCGTGCAGTTGGGGCACTACAGCCGACCTTATTGCTCAGGAAAAGCCCACTACCGTTGTCCTGTTACGGCACTCTGCTCGCACCACCCGCAGAGTCCAATGTCCGTGACTGCCAGGCCGCCAACCGAGCCAGCCGTGCTCGCACATTAGTTGCCCAATCTTCACCGATTGCCGGGTGCGTGCGCTCCTCCAACACCCACAGCGCATCTTGTACCTGCCTCAGCGCTATGAAAGAGTCAATGCGCGCCTCAAGCTCAGTAGACAACGGTCGCACCCTCCTGTATCCTCTCAGCAGTCCCGCCCTCAGCGACGCATAATCTGCCCGGTCCAGTAGCTCGTTCAACATGACCGCGAAGTCATAAAGCACATAGCCGAACCCGCAATCGTCAAAATCAATAGCCCGCACCACTCCGCCCCCGAACAGCAAGTTGAAGTAATGTAGGTCAGCGTGTATCAGCCCGAACACTTCAGGCCCCTTACCAAGCTCCTGCTCAACTGCCCGCACCCCCACAAGGATGCTTGTCACCTTTGCCGCTTCCGCTTCCGAAAGACTCTCTCCTACCAGAGCGTGAATTCCGGCCAGTACATGCGGCGCAAGAGGATCATCCTCCCACTGCGCGGACTTCACAGGATAATCCACTCGCCCACGCACAAACCCTTGCGGGCGCTCCCACTGTGCCCCGTGGTTCTGTAGGTGCGCCATCAGTTCGCCAACACGCTCCAGGTGCCCCGGCGTCAGCCCGCGCTTGATCTGCTTGCCCGGCAGCCACCCCAGCAATACGCAAATGTGAGGCGCCACCACGCCCGGTACATGGGCGACGGTGAGCAGATCGCCTGACCGCGTAGCGATAGGTATCGGCACTTCCAACGCAGTGTCTCGCCTGATGGCAGCCAACCACTCCAACTCTGACCACACTGTCTCAACCGTCGGCGTGCCCGCCCTGTGAATGCGCAAAACGTAGCGTTCTCCATCTCCCGTGTCCACCCGGAACGTCGTATTGAAGCGATGAACCATCAGGGTCAGCCGCACCGGCGGCAGATCATACTCCGCCACAGCGGCCTGTGCCAATCGCCGCATCCGCCTGATCTGCGCCAACCTACTCAACTGCTCAGCCTCAATCCCACCTTCCCCTTCCCCCAAACTAACCACCTCCCGCGCGATGACTCACTTATCACTACTGGTCACCGGTCACTGGTCACTGGTCACCGGTCACCGGTCACCGGTCACCGGTCACCGGTCACTGGTCCCTAGCCGTCACCTACTTTTCATTCAACCGCACAGCTCGAAACCCAACGGTCAGCACCCTCCGGTCCTTCGAGCCGGGGTCCAGTGAGGCAGGCGTTTGTCCCGCCTCAGGTGTAGTTATGTCAACCTGGGTTATCCCGGCCTGCCAGGTTCGCGGCTCGGTCTGCACAGATGTGTAATCGCCCACAGGCATCACCCCAATATACAGCGTTTCCCCACCCACACTCAGCATTACATGTCTCGACGTGCCGAACGCCGTGCCCTCCAGTTGCAGGTTGCCCGTTATCACGCGCGGCGCGAACACGCACAACGCCCCGTGTCCCTCCTGCACCCACCGGAACGGCATGCCGCCCGACTGCTCAATCGGGTACCACCCCGCGCCTATATGGAATGAAGCCGCCGCCCCGCTCAGGTCTTCAGCCATAACCGTGTGAATATCCAGGTAATCCCCCGCATAGACCAGCTTACCCGGCTCCTCCACCTGCCCCAGTATCTGCTGGAACGCCCGTATATCGTCCCCCCCGACAGGCTCATCAGCACGCCCACTCAGGCTGGAATACAGGGATATGTAGCGTATTCCGTAGAAGTTCAGCACGTCCAGCGGCTTGTTCACCACCAGTGGCTCGGCGATATCGACCCTTGGCACGTCCAGCGGCGAGATAAAGCCCCAGAACGCACTGCACGAGTCGATGATCGGGCTGTCGTACTTCCTCGACAAATATCCTGCCATGATCGGCTTGTCGTGAACTGTCTGCAAAAGCATTCTCCTGCCCGTCGTCTCCGACTGCTGTGTGGCAAACGGTAGCTCCATCAACCCGCCGGCAGGCTGTCCCGCCAGGCTCGTATAGGCCCTGTAAAAGGGCAGCTCTGCCACCGTCTCCATAAAGCGCGGGTGTATAGGAAGCTCCACCAGCAACCCGATAAACACCAGCACGCCAAGCACAATAGCGCCCCTCCCCTGCCCCGCAAAACCAACCGTCGAACTTCGCGCCTTTGCGCCGCTCCTCCAGATCTCCTGCACCAGCCACACCACTCCCCAACCCGCCAGCACGCCCATGCACATCCTCGCCAACACCACGAATCTCTCCGGCTTGGCGATCGCGTCCATACCCGGCAAGGCCTGGAACATAGCGAACGGCAGCCCTATTCCCGTGTTGTTGCGCCCCACCTGCAATACAGGCCCCAGCGCCAGCACTAGCGATAGCGCCATCAGGCCAGTCCAGAAACGCGTAGAAGGCCTGCGCCACGTCACAAACGCCCCCAGCAGTGCCAGCGCCAGCGCCACGTAGCCCAGCCCAAGGTAATCATGCAAACCAGGCTCATTCAGGCCCGGACTGTCCTGCCACGTCCCGAACAACAGGTGATCGTGCGGTGGCGCGATGAAGCTGACCAGGTCCGCCGAGTGCGTCAGCCTGTGCTGAGCGTCGGCCTCCACCGCCAGGCGCGGATCGTTGTGGTCGCGCGCCAACCCCACCGCGAGAGGCAGCGTCAGCAAAAGCGCCACGCCTATAGCTATCAGCGCAGGCCCCGCCATGTCCCTCGCCACCAGCCACGGCGACCTGTACCGCAGCCCGATCACCAGCCTGTACACCACCAGCACCACGGCAAACACCACAAGGTACACAGCATAATAAAGGCTGCTATAGGCGGCCAGCGCCAGGAACACCCCCGCCAGCAGCCCGAACCTCCAGCGCCCCCTGTCGCCTGCCACAGGCGTCCAACGCCCGTCCCCCACCGTAGCGCGCAGCCACATCTCGGCAAACAAAGGCATCCACTGTAATGAAAGCACCTCGGGCTGCCCCTTCAACGCGTCCAGCGTGTAAGGCGTAAATGCAAAGACCACCCCGCCCAGAAACGCCCCGATATAGCGCGCATCAAACCGCCCCGGCCCCGATTCACGTGTATCTCCCTGCTCTACTCCCCCCGTCCCCAGCACGTACAGCACCAACCTGAACATGCCATAGCCCGACAACACAAACCCCACCAGCAAAACAGTGTTGTACGCCGCGGGCAACCCGAACAGCACTTGCGGTATCAGCCCGATCAGACCCAGCGGTAGCGCCAGCGTGTGGTAATAGAGGTCCGTACCAAACGGATAGTACAACAGGTTCGTATGAAAGGGATTATTGAAATGCAGCAGGCTCTCCTTGGTCCACCACAGGTTCCACAGGTTCTGGTCCCTATCCGCGGTAAGGTCGCCCGGCACGCCCGTGGCAAAGTGCAATATCACCGGATACGTAACAACCAGCGCCAGCAGGAAATAGCCCGCCAGAGCGAGCCAGTGTGCCCGCCCTCCCAGTCGCTGCCTGTCCACCCTCTCAACGTCACTGATCATAGCCCGCCCATCTTAGCAGATGCACCATCCAAAAGCCAAGATCGCCATCTAGAACCATCCTGTGCTAAAATACGCACTGCGCATACTCGCGTCCACACTTAATGCTGGAAGGACACACATGCACGAAAACCGCACACGTAGCACCGGAATACGAGGCGTCCTGCAATGGATCGGCCTCGACCTATCAGGGACCAACGGCTCGCCGGCACTCCAGATCGGGATATACGCCCTCTTGATCTTCATCCCCATCGCCCTGATAGTCAAGTTCGCCAACATAGGCGGCCCGTGGCTCTTTATCACCTCAGCATTGGCAATATTGCCCCTCGCCAAAATACTCAGCACGTCCACCGAGCAGTTGGTAATGCGGACCGGGCCCGGTCTGGGCGGCCTCCTCAACGCCACTTTCTCCAACGCGGTCGAGATGATCATCGCCTTCTTCGCCCTCAACGCGGGCCTCTTCGAGGTAGTGCGCGCCTCTATCACGGGCGCTATTATCGGCAACATCCTGTTCGTGCTGGGCCTCTCCTTTTTCCTGGGCGGGCTGGGGCGCAAAAAGCAGGAGTTCAATCGCACTGCGGCAGGCGTTACAGGCTCGCAACTGATGGTGGCCGCCGCCGCCCTCCTCATCCCCACCGCCTTTGTGCTCACTGTCCCTCCCGGCACGTCCGTCGGAGACCTGAGCGAGGAGTTGAGCGTCGGCATAGCGCTCATTCTGCTCGTAGCCTACGTCGCCCAAATGGTATTCTTCCTGAAGACGCACAAACACCTGTACGGGGAAGGCTCAGAAGAACCGACTGATGAAGTCTGGACAATAAAGCACTCAGTAACCCTCCTCCTGATCGTCACCGTCCTGGTTGGCGTAATGGCCGACATCCTCGTGGAAGGGCTGGACTACCTGACTAAAACCCTCGGCCTGACCGAGCTATTTGTGGGCGTTATCCTTATAGCGCTCGTGGGCAGTGCCGCCGAGAACGTCACAGCGGTCATCGTGGCCACGAAGAATAAGATGGACCTGGCGGTCAACATCGCCATGAGCTCCACCCTGCAAATAGCCCTCTTCGTAGCCCCTGTGCTCGTCCTGGTCGGCCTGGCAATCGGCAAACCCTTCGACCTGGTGTTCAATACTTTCGAAGTGGTAGCAGTGTTCATTACCATAATAATCGCCAACGCCATCACCCATGACGGCGAAAGCAACTGGTTCGAGGGCGTACAACTACTGGCCGCCTACGCCATCATCGCCATAGCCTTCTTCTTCCATCCCTGACGAGTCATAGATCGTAAGTCGCAGATCGTAAGTCCTCGTCGTCTGCGGCTGACTTACGATCCGCGACTTACGATCCGCGACTTACGATCTACGACTCTCATGCCTAAATCCCTAAGCCTCGACTTCTGGAAGTTCTGGACCGGGCAAGCTATCTCCGCCCTCGGCGACTCCTTCTCCGGCTTTGCCCTCCCCCTGCTCGTCTATAAATTGACCGGCTCGGCCATCAACCTGGCCATCTCCTCGGCGGCCTACATGCTCCCCTACCTCCTCTTCGGCCTCTTCATCGGCGCCTGGGCCGACCGCGTAGACCGCAAGCGCCTCATGATCGTAGTGGACCTGGGTCGCGCCACTGCCCTCGCCAGCATACCCTTCCTGGCGATAACAGGTCTGGCTTCCACCTGGATGATCTGGTGGGTATACGCCATCAGCTTCATCACCTCCACCCTCAGCATCTTCTTCGACTCTGCCGAGTTCGCCGTCGTCCCCAGCCTCGTCAAGAACCGCGACGACCTCGTCACCGCCAATGGCCGCATCGAGGCCAGCTACTCCGCCGCCCGCATCATCGGCCCTCTGCTGGCGGGCGTGCTGATTGCCTTCATGCCCATCTACGACCTCATCTTCGTGGACGCACTGTCATTCATCGTGTCCGCCATCTCCCTGGTTCTCGTCAAAGCAAGCTTCAACGCCGCCCAGGAGCGCCCGCGCACCAACATACGGCAGGACGTAGTGGTCGGCCTGAAATATGTCCTCAAAAATCCCATCCTGCGCAACATCTCCATCA
The DNA here is from genome assembly GCA_038203825.1 of Chloroflexia bacterium. GTDB lineage: Bacteria > Chloroflexota > Chloroflexia > QHBQ01 > JADMIH01 > JADMIH01. Next base: position 17,439 of record JBBRDO010000095.1, read on the forward strand.
TGATGGCGCTGGTCAACTTCTTCGGCACCACTGTCGGCGCGCAACGCGTCCTATTTGCCGAAAGCCACCTCCACGCCACAGACTCCGAATTGGGCCTCCTGAATGCATCCGCCAGCCTGGGCGTGATCCTGCTCTCCCTGCTGGCCGGCACCCTCCGCAAGCGCTGGTCCTTCAGCATGGTAGCCCTGGGTGCTCTCATGTGCGAAGGCATAATCACTATCCTGCTGTCGATCACGCCCTCCTACTGGCTTGCCCTGCCGCTGTGGGCCTTCATGTCAGGCGTAGGCACACTCTTCAATATCAATACAGGTAGCCTTCGACAGGCTATCACCCCCAATCATATGCTGGGCCGCGTGAGGAGCATTGCCGGCGTGTTGGCGTGGTCCGCCATTCCACTAGGCTCCCTCTTAGGCGGCTACGCAATTGAGGCTACGGGGAGTGTGGTGCTGGTGTTCTTTGTGATCGGCGTTATCACAATAATCATCCCGGCGATCTTCTCATTCACTCCGCTTGGGCACGCCGAAGACTATATGCCGAAAAAGGACGAATCCGAAAACGAAGCGCCCATATCGACTGTACTCGATAGAGAGGAAGAAAAGCTCGAAGAGGCCGGCCTTACCTGACCTAGACCTCCAGCTTTTCCTTTTCGTCCGCGTCCATCGCCGGGTCTATCTTGCGCAGCGTCTTGATATCCTCGATCCGGTCCGTAAATAACACGCCGTTCAGATGGTCGATCTCGTGCTGCAATACCCGTGCGAAATAGTGGTCGGCCTTGAGCCTCACCTCTTTGCCCTCCGGCGTTTGGCCCTTCACCGTCACCGAAACGTGGCGCGGCACGTCGCCCACCCAGCCCGGTATACTCAGGCACCCCTCCAACCCCGTCTCCATCTCCTCGCCCGACTTCACGATCTCCGCGTTGCACAAAATCACCTTGAACCCGTGCTCGCCGCTTGCAATATCCTCTTTATCCGGCACATACTCAGCCACAAGCAGCCGCATCGAAAGCCCGATCTGCGGCGCTGCAAGCCCCACACCCGCGTTTTCGTGCATCGTCTCCAACATATCTGCCGCGAGCTTGCGCAGCGCACCGTCAAAAGTCTTTACGCGCTTCGCCTTCTCGCGCAATACAGGATCGGGGTCGTACCTGATATCCAGCTTCGCCATTCAACTTTCTCCACTTATCAAACAATATCCAACTCAATATAAGCACATTTATCATACCAAAATCGGACAGTTCATTCTAC
>JBBRDO010000096.1:0-18471 GCA_038203825.1 Chloroflexia bacterium
ATAGCGTGGTCTGAGCCACTATAAAGAGTAACAGTAGGGCACCATGATTATAAGCCCTTTCTGATGCCCGCACAATAACCTCATGCAATAAGGCGTGCCTTTACCGGCAATCCGCTTAATTGGGTAAAGGCACGCTTACCACTATTACATACGCAACCCCCCGCCCACGAGTTGCACACCCTACAAAAAAGAAGGCGCAAGGGGCGCAGTCCACTATCGGGTAGCCCGTCTCTCCTTGCCCCAACTATAAGCGAGGTGTAAAGGATTGCCTCCGCTGCCGGGGGTGGGTCTTCCCCAACCCCCATACAAAGGGTACGTCACCTAACTGACCAGGGAGGTGCAGGGGTCCTCTTCTGTCGGGGTTCCAGGGGTGTCCCCTGGCCTCACTCTCTATTTTAGAGACTCCCCTCCCTGAAGGGGGCCGAGGGTAGGTCCTCCCCACCTCCCCACTTTACCCAAAATCCGCAACAGTCTAGTACCCCTTTCCTACATCTACGCGTTGACATCCTCGTCTACCCAACCTATAATCTAGCTAAGGCTATGTACGAATTCCTACCAATCGGCTATATGCTACGGGGCCGCTACCGCATCCTGCGCGTCATAGGCGGCGGTGGCATGGGCGCCGTCTACAAATCCGAAGACGCACGCAACAGCGGTATGCACGTTGCGGTCAAAGAAATGCGCACGGACATAGAGTCCCACAGTGCTCGCACGCCCCAGGCCCAGACTGAAGAAGAACACGCTCGCCAGCGCGAGGAACAGCGTCAATTGCTCGAGGCCTTCCGCCGTGAAGGCCAGATCCTCATGGACCTCCACCATCACAACCTGCCCAAAGTGATGGATATTTTCACCGAAGGCGGCCGGCCCTATCTCGTAATGCAACTTATCCCGGGCGAGTCGCTCGAGAAGAAGCTCGATAGACTACATGGGCAGCCCATGAGCGAAGAAGAAGCCCTCCAGTACGGCATCCAGATGTGCGAAGTGTTGCAGTTCCTGCACACGCAAGAGCCGCCCGTCATTTTCCGCGACGTAAAGCCTGCTAACATCATGATCATGCCCAACGGGCAGCTAAAGCTCATAGACTTCGGTATTGCACGTACCTATAAAGAGGGGAAGCGCAAAGACACCATGTCCATGGGCACCGCCGCCTACGCCCCCTTCGAGCAGTTTGGCAAGGGCCAAACCGATGCGCGCTCCGATGTATACTCCCTGGCTGCCACCCTCTACCACCTCCTGACAGGCCGCCCACCAACACCCGCTACCACTCCGTCCAACCTGCGCGACTTCAATCCGCGTATTAACCCCAAGCTGGAAAGCTTGATAATACGCGCTATGTCACGCGATATGAACACTCGCCCCCAGACTGCCCTTATACTGGAGCATGAGCTGAGGGCATACCTGGGCAAACCTTACGTTGCTCCGGTCGGCGATGAACAACCCACCTCTATACCCTCACCTCTCCCCTCTCTGGCGTCCAACGCCACGTCTCAGTCCGGTGTACACTCCATATCGCCAATCAAGCCGCTCGCGCCTTCCGGCTACGTGCAGGACACGGCGAGTGCCGCCCCCAACATGAGTGCTGCTGCTTCCCCGTCTTCTACATCTTCCACTGCTGTAGCCGTCCCGACAATTCCCACTCAGCCCGGTCAGGATGAGGATACTGAAGAACCCAGCCAGCCCCTCGAGCGCGTTTGCATGGTCTGCGGCGCAACCAACCAGGGCAAGGCCCACTTCTGCGGGCGGTGCGGAGCATCGTTGGCAGGGAGACCCCCGGGCAAGATACAGGTGCTGGGGCCAAATGGTGTGCTCTGGGAGAGACGCATCCTCGAAAACCCGTTCAATATAGGCAGGCGCAGCCTTTCGCGCCAGATCTTCCCCCACCTCGACCTGACCTATAACGACCCCGCAGCCTACGTATCCCGCCAGCATGCCCGCATCCTCTCTGACGCCGGTGGCTACTTCCTGGAAGACCTCGGCAGCGCCAACGGCACCTTTCTGAATGACCGCCGTTTACCTGGAGGCGTGCCTACCAGGCTCCGCAACGGTGACCGTGTTCGCATAGGCAAGGTGCAGTGTAACTTTACGTTGGGCGGATAATCTGTCTTACATTGCCGGGAATATCGCTGACTTTGGCGGCATAAAGGAGCCCCAGTTTTCGGTTGATTCAGGTGGCGGAAAGGTGGCCTGGCCACCTTACAAGCGTGGAGTATCCGGGGTCAGGCATTGGCGATTGGTGATCGAGGCTGGTATAATGGGTTCTTGTAGTGCGCGGCCTTTGCCGGTCGCGAGCTATAATCCGAAATCCGCAACAGAAAATAGGAGGAACCCTTTTAATTGAACCGTCCTAGTGAGCATACTTATCACCGCGCTACTAGCGCCCATTCGAGCAGCTTTTCTCGCGTTCTGGGCGCTGCCGCTTTCATTTTTGCTTTAGCACTCGCCTGGGGTCTGGCAACTGCCGGTACCACGTCGGCTTCTCCCTACGTCTCGTCCCTTACTGCTCCGCTGGCCCAGGCTACCGCGACCGTAGCTTCGCCTGGTGGAGTCTCTACAATTCCCATCCCGCTGGCAAGCGGGGTTGTCCCCAACCCTGTGCCTTCCAAGGGCGCCTCTAACCCTAACTCGAACACCGATGCTGCCCCCGGCTCCAACACAGGCAAGCCCGGTTCGACCAGTCCCGGCGCCACTAACCCCGGCACAAAAACCTCCGCTACATCAAATAGCGTGCCCTGGCTGGCTATCATTATCCTGGCAGTAGTTGTGCTCCTCGGTATCCTCGGTTACTTCCTCTTCCGCTCGCGTCGCACAGCATCTCCTGCCCTCATCGGCGGTGGAACGGCGCCCGCTCCCCGTATGCCCGCCATAAGTGCCACCACAGCGCCCGTGATGGCTGCTGCGCCTGTAACCGCAAGCACAGCAACTGCGGCGGCTTTCACCCCTCCGCTGTCCCTTACATGCCCCAACTGCGGCAGCACTAACGACTGGAACGAGAACTTCTGCCACGAATGTGGACAGGACCTCCGCCCCGTCCGGGCCTCTGTAATAGCTGCTTCCGGCCCTCCCGCCGACGTAGTGACCGACGACATGCCCTACCTGGAAACACTGGACCGAGCCGATGAGCAGTTGGAATATGTGCTCTCTCGCCCGCGAGTGGTGATCGGCACGACCGCAGGCTGCGATGTGATGGTGGACAGCTCCTTCAAGGACAGTGCTACCGTGTCGCCACGCCATGCTCAGCTCTTGCGTAATGATGACGGTTCCTTCACCATTACCGACCTCGGCTCGCCTTCAGGTGTCTCGATAAACGATGTCCGCATAGCAGCAAGCACGCCCGTCGCCATCTCCAATGGCGATACGCTCAAGGTTGGTAGCGTGCGCTTCATTTACAGGATTCCTTTGCAAGGCTCTTAGCTTCAACTCACAGTTCCCAGTTTCCGTAACCGAACCAGCACCTGGTTCAGAGCGGAAATCTGGGACTCAGTTTCTACGAGTGATGTGCTCAAACTTATAGACGGAGAATAGATGAACAGGATACGTCGTACAAGCAAGTCACAGAATCAACCGGCAGTGCCGCCCACGCCTGCAGAGTCTTCCCCCACTGTTGCCCCCGAAAACGGCACTGAAGCCGATTACGTCGCTGCCGAACAGCAGTCACAGGACACCCTTGCAGGTATCGCCCCCGAAGGCGTCGTCTCGCCGGATGAGTTGGCCCCGGCCCCCGCCTCCGAAACAGAGTTGCCCGCCGCGGATCTCCAATCTCAGCCACCGTCTGATACCGTCCCCTCCACCGATGCCGATATCGGTGGCGACATCGAGGCACCCGTCCCTGTGGCTCTTACTGAGATGGAGGACGGAGGCGCAACCCCGGATGCCGGTACTCTGGGCGCAGAAGCGTCAGGCGAGCAGGATCTGGCAGACGCGACTTCAGTTGCCCCCGGTGCTGAGGTCGACGCCTCTGGAGCTGTAGATGAGCAGGCGCCCGATACTAACCCCGATCTCGACACCAGTCCTCAGCTTGGCGCAGTCGAGCGCGAAGAATTGACCTCCCTCCCGATCAACTCCGTGGTCGACGGCAAATACACGATTGGCAGCCTCTTGCATCATGCTGAGGACCGCAATCTCTACCGCGTTTCCACTCGCAAGCAGCAGAAGTGCCCTTATTGCGGGCGTATCTCCGCTTCCGGCCTTGCAGATTGCCCCTATTGCGGCTCTGTCCTTTCGGGCCAGCCTGCTGCCGAGTTCTACCTGATGGCCGAAAGCTATAGCCCGTTGGCCTTGATGCAAGACCCCGGCATCATGGAGCTAAACCTCTATCACCCAAACCTTGTGCCTGTAGTAGACTTCTTCAGCTACACCCCGCTCACCCAGGTTCGCTACTATGCTGTGGCTGAACCTCGGCAGGGCGTGCGCCTTAGCCAGTTAAGCGTGCCGCGCAGCGGTAGCCAGGTGCTGAACTGGGCGATGCAGCTGGCCGATGCCCTCGACTACCTCCACAGCAGGGGCGTAGTAGGCGCAGGTGCTGAGGCAGATGACATCCTCGTGCAGGGCGACAGGGCCTCCCTGGCATCTCTCCAGAATGCCCGCGTCAAGGTGGAGAGCGCTGACGAGCTTACTCAGCAGCAGGTTATCGACATCGCGCGGCTGGCCGGCACCATGTATGAAGCGTATACGGGCCATGCTGCATCGATGAGCCCCGAGGGCATCTTGCCCATGCCATCCTCCGCCCCTGAACAGGTGGGGCAGGCCTTCCGAACCGCCATCGAGCCCGCACAGGGCGTCGCGGCTCCCGTGAGTGCTGCTCGCTGGCGCGACCTGCTGGCCGTGGCCCTCGAAGCCGTGGCCGAACTTGAAAGACCCGGCAAGCCTGTCGCCTTCACGACCGCAGGCCTGACCAATGTGGGCCGTCTGCGCGACAATAATCAGGACTCCTTTGGTATGGTCGAGTTTGTGCAGGGAAGCGCCGAGCGCCCCCTCCGTATTGGCCTCTACGTGGTGGCCGATGGATTGGGCGGCCATAAGGGCGGCGAGATCGCCAGCGCATTGGCGATAGAGGCTTTCTGCGGCGAGGTTATGTCTCGCGTCGTGTCCTTGCTCGTGACTGCCGCCAGTGAGCAGTCCGTTCCCAACAACGAAGCTATCTTCGCCGGCATGGTCCGCGCAGCGCAAACCGCCAACGAGCGTATCTATCGCGGCAGGGATAATCGCCTCAGCGATATGGCTACAACGCTCGTCTCTGCTCTGATCGCCGGCGGCAAGGCCTACATAGTCAACATCGGCGACAGCAGGCTCTACCACTACGCAAAGCCGCGCGGTTCCGCGGAAGCAGGCGTACGAGAGAATGCCCCGATCGTCAAGGGCACGACACCTCTGGCGGGTACTGCCCCCCTGGTGAACTCCGATGCGCCCGTGCCCGTGGTCGATACTTCCGATGTTTCCACAGACCCTGTCCTGGACAGGGACGAGTTCACTCTTGTGCAAGTCTCTGTTGACCACTCGCTGGTGCACAGGCTTGTAGAACTGGGGCAACTCGATCCTGAGGAAGCAAAAGTTCACCCTCACCGCAACTTTATCTACCGTTCCCTGGGTGGCCCTCCTCCCATAGAGGTAGATACTTTCGTGCGTACTCTTCAGCCCGGCGACCGGATGCTACTCAATTCCGATGGCCTCAACAGCATGATAGAGGACGACGCTATTCAGGGCGTGCTGGCCTCTGCAGCGGATCCGGGCGCTGCTGCTCAGCAACTGATCGACCTGGCCAACGAAGCCGGTGGGCACGACAACATCACCACGATCGTAATCGATATATCTGGTTACTTACCTTTGCCCGAACATCCTGCCGCTCTCAACAACATGTAAGACTGATCAGGATAAGCAAAGAGGCCACCCGGGTAGGGTGGCCTCTTTGCTTATCTACTTGTCCTTAGAGCATTAGCCTCTGCGGAAGATCATTGCCACGCGCCCGAAGTCGATGCGTGCGCCGTCATCGAGCCGCTCGCGTACATGGGCGGGCAACCGCTGCCCGTCCAGCTTCGTGAAGTTGGTAGACTGCAAGTCTTCGACAAAATAGTCGTCGCCCACGTGCAACAGCCTTGCATGCCTTCGCGACACGCCGCCATCCTCGCCGCCATGCGGTGTGAGGTCTACATCCGGGAAGATACCACTGCTTGGGTCTTCTCGCCCGACAGTTATCTCTTCCTGATCAGGCAGCGCCATCTCTGCGCCCGACGAGATCAGGATCAGCCTCGCGCCCGTGCCTGCCGGTGCAGTTGAAATCATAGGCCCGGAGCTTGTAGACGCAGCCGGTATGGGCTGAACAGCGGGCGCAAGGGTCGGTTCCTGGGTCGCTGCGCTGCTATCGCCCATTCCCGTATTGGCTGTTGAATCAGCTTGCTGGCTGGGAGCGCCCATATAGCTGGGCTCGGGCATTGCGCCCATCCCCATGCCCTGGTTGCTCGCCTGTGGCATAGCACCCATGGGGCTCGGAGCAGATGTGCCGTAGTCAGCACTTTGCGCGGAGGACATAGGCTCTGAGTAGGCGGATATAGCGGCCGAGTAGTCAGGCACCGCTGCGCCGTTCCAACTCTGATCTGCGCTTCCAGTGCTTGCTGCGCTTCCAGTGCTTGCTGCACTTCCTGTGCTTGCTGCGTTCCCTGCCGCTTCTTGTGTAGATGCAGACGCTGCAGCGCCTGTTGTTTCCGGCGTCGCGAGCGTGCCCGCTGCGCCTCCCGCCACGTTTTGCAGGGCGGCCCTGAGGTCGTTCATGCTATGGCCGAATCCACCCCAGTCCCCGCTTGAGATCGAGCTTTGTGCCTGGTCAAGCAGTGAAAGAGCATGTGCGGCCCAGTCGTTGCCCGCCGGGGCGGCGTTGGCATCTTGGCCGCCCGATGGTGCTGGAACAGCTTCGTCTGCATAGTTGGACGCCACACTTGGTGCGCTTGACATCCAGTCCATATTGCCCAGATCCGCCACGTCTTCATCCACGGCCTGGCGAGCGTCGTCCGCGACGCCGGAAACGCTGGCCGCAGCATCCTGATACGCCGATGTAGTGTCTGAGGCTCCGCCGTCATAGCCGGAGGTCGTGTCGTCGGCTGCCGCGCCATCGTCCGCGTCGGTAGTCTGCGCCATGGGCTGCACGGGCATTGCAGAGTCGTCCGCATCCTGGTCTGCATCCTGCCCTGTGCTTACTGTGTCTTCTGTGACGGGAACAGCCGCCTCCGCTGTGGCCGACAAATCGGTCGGTGCGGCATCAGCAGCCGCCGCGCCTGATTGCTCTGCTGCATGGTCAATGCCCTCGGCGACCGTGTCCCCAGTCCCCATGCCTACGCCCACGTTGTAGTCGCCGTAGGTTGAGATCGGGGCATCTACGTCGCTTTGAGCATTATCCGAGATATACGGTGTAACACCGCTATCCCCACCTCCGCCTCCTGTGTCCTGGGGCTGCATATTGGCGCTGTCGTCATCTGTCGCGGCTGCTACATCGTTGCCGATAAGCCTTGCTCCGCACTCGTCGCAGAACAGGTAATCCGGCGGGTTTTCGTTACCACAGTTGGGACATTTCATCCTTGTTCCTCCTACGTTTTATGGAGTTTTATGGACGGCGGACGACCGGGAAATCGCGACCGATAGCCGTGGTTTGAGCACACCAGCAATTCGTAATATGTTATTCGTAATTGCCTTTATTTCCTTTTGCCTCCACTTTAGAGCAGTGGAAACGGAATTTCGATACCGAATATTGATAGTATAGCCCATGTTGTCAACGACACTTCGATCGTGAACAATATTAGCGCAAATAGCCAGCCTGCGTATCGTTGTACCCACGAAGGACGTGCCAGCACCTTGACCTCGATGCTGTTGTCACCTCCTGTACTCTTGACCATCAGGCGCCCCGTGTTCACTTTCTCGGCCGGGACCAGCAACCGCACATGCTGCGCCCACAACCACATGAGCCCCTCCAGAGCCAGCAAAGCGCCTACCACTCCCGCCAGTCCCATCAGCAGGTTCCTGCCCAGGGCCCCTCCGACGAGCAGCAACAACCAGAACCAACCTATTATAAAAGGCACCAGCTTTCTCGCCCGTGTCCATATAATAGCGAATAGATTCGGTACTTGCAACTTTACCCGCCCGAACTTCAGCAAGCGGCGCTTGGCTTGCACATCCACAGTGACAACGCTTCCCTGGAAGTGATGAGGATTGTACGCTATCCACGGCTGACTTGCAAGCACCGTGCCTCGCATCACACCTCCCGGGCTGCTGATATTCACCTTCTTGGCTGCCCGTTTGTTCCACCGGGTTTCACCCAGGTCCAGCACCGTCGCCGATACAGCCGGTTTCTGTGCAGGCGTTGCCGGAACAGGAAGCGTATTCTCCTTCACGCCCTTAGGCGTAGCAGCAGTTGTTGGGGTCTTCGCAGACTTACCGGCAGGAATAATCGTCGGTTCGGACACAACCCCTGTGTTAGTGGCCGTGCGGATTTCTGCGTCCTCGATCTGCGTCTCTCCGGTAGCCGTTGTGGATACCAGCGGCACAGCTCTATGCTGCGTCTGAGGCACCGCCTGGGCAGTAGGCGTGGCAGCACTCTTCTTCTTGGACGATCCTGAGCGCGAGCGTGCCGGCGCTGCCGCTGCGATAGCGGGCGTAGGCGTAGGGGTCGGCACAGGTGCAGGTGGGGCGACGGCGGGTGCCGTAACCACGTAAGGTCGCGCGGTCTGAGTGTAAGTAGGCCGGTTTTCGGGCACCAGAGTCCGCGAGTGAGACGTGCTTCCCGACACGTAGATACCCAGCGCTTGCGCGAATTCCTCGATGCTCCTGTACCTGCGCGCCGGGTCCAGGCTGGTGGCCACCATGAGAGCATTCTCTAGCGTAGGCGAGACATGCGCGTTGAGCCTGCGCGCCGGCACCCAGTTGAATGGGTTCAGGCTTGGGTCTTGCCGGGTGACAAGGTGGTGCAATGTGGCGCCCAGCGCATAAACGTCCGACCGCTGGTCGGTCTGCCCCTTACCGTACTGCTCTGGAGGGGCATAGCCTGCCGTGCCGAATGCCTCCGTGTCCTGCATTTTGCCCTGTCTGTGGAACCGTGCAATGCCGAAGTCGATCAGCTTTAGCCGTTCCGTGCCTTCCACAAGCATTACGTTTGCCGGCTTGACATCCCTGTATATGACGGGCGGGTCTTGCGCGTGCAGGTAGTGTATCACCTCAAATAGCTGCCGCGCCCACACCATCACTCGCTCTTCGGGCAAGAAGCCCGGCGTAGCATCCAGCACATTCAACAGCGTACGTCCGGCAATGAACTCCATTACCAGGAAGTGCTTGCCCATCTCTTCAAATGTTTCGCGAACCTCCGGCAGGTTCGGGTGGTGCAGGCCGTGCAGTATCAGCGCCTCGCGGCGGAAGTCGGCCACGGCCTGTGTGCGCTCGCTGGCAGGCAGCGACGCCGGACTCATCTCTTTTACCGCCCATGGCCTGCCATCGCCTTCCAGCGTGTCCAGGCTTTCGTAAACCGCCCCCATACCGCCCTGTGCGATCTTGCGCAGAATGCGATACCGTCTCTTGAGGATCACGCCCGAAGGCAGGTTGCCCGAAACCTCCGCAGGTATAGGTATGGTGGGAGGAGCCGCGCTACCTACAGATACAGGATGTGCCGGTGCGTATGCATTGGCCTGCAGTCCAATATTCTCTTTACCGGCTCCGTTCAGATTCCCCGGCTTGAGCCTGTATCCACAAAAAGCGCAGAAGGCCGATGCCGAGCGGTTGCCACGTCTACACACCGGGCAGATTGGCCCGCTCATCGGTTCGCTGCTCGCAAGTTGTATTTGCCCGGCCTGCTGGTATGAATACGCTGTCGGGCTCGCGCCCACCAATTGCACAGCGCTTTCGGCTTGAGCTCCCACAGGATTGCTTTGCAGGGCCGTGCCACAAACGTCGCAGTTCGTTGCGACGTCGGGGTTCACTTTTCCGCATACAGAACAAATAAGGGCCATATCAGTATTTTATACGTACGAAGCGCCAGGTTTGTTGCGGGAATTATGAGTAACAGGCTGCCCGTTGCGCATAATTACGTATTATGAACTACACCTAAGGCATGCTCCTCGCCATGCGTTTCCTAATCGAGACGCTGCGTTAGCCTTCGTGTTGCGTAGCGTATTTCTTTCGCGCTCTCAGCCGACACTTCGCCGCTGTTCGCCAAGCGTGCCGCCTCGGCCTGCACCGCTTCTGCTAGTACCGTTTCACCTACCGTGAGCAGTCGCGTCGCCGCTGCCTTTAGCTTCTGGGTGGCCGCCACCACGTTGCCGCTTGCAAGGTCCTCCAGGGCTCGGGTCTGCAGGGCATAGGCCGTCACACGCTCTACCGTGTTCATGACCACGGGGTTGGGCTCGTCTTTCCGCTTGCTGGTCGAATAATTCACCACCACGTCAGACGACGCGCCTATTGCTCGCTCCCCCTCCTCATTCCTGTAGGTCACATCAACATGGCTGATACGGAATGTCCCCCCTCCATGCATCGGAACGATGCACTCAATCAGCAGCGCGGGCGGGTTAGCCGGATCGAGATCGCCCATGTGCACACCCAGCGTGCGCCCATCTCTTCGCGCGTCCCGCACCGAAGCTATAGCCGGGCGCACTCGATAGGCTCGCCGCACTTCTACGCCCGCGCTGAACTTCATCTCTATCTCAATATCGCGCAAAATGACCGATTGCACAGCGGCCAATTCCTGCTCGAAGGCCGGCGGTATTTCCGAGGGATTGCGGGCAAAGTAAGCATTGCCCAGACTAGCATCTGCCATGTCCAACAGCAGTTTCTCGTTGAACTCGGTGCCTATGCCTATCGTGCTGACCGCGATGCCCACGCTCCGGCCCTGCTTGGCACGCTGCAATGCGCGTGTGGGGTCTTGCGTAAAGCCGTCCGTCAGCAACAGCACGCGGTTCACCATATTGGTGTGCCCGCTCATGCCTTTGTGCGCCTCCGTCAGCCCGGCCTCCACCCCTTTTGCGATATCTGTCTCGTCACCCAGCTTCACCTGCGCCAGTGATTGCACCGCGTCAAGCACCTGTGCTCCTTCGCTTCCTGCCAGGCCGCTAAGAAGCGTCTGTGCCGTATCGGCGAAGGCCACCAGCGACACCCTGTCCCCCGCTTCAAGGTGCTGGGCCGACTGGGCGATGGACGCTTGCACCGCTTCCAGGTTAGAGGGTGCCCGCTTGCGAATATGTTCGGGAATACTCTTGAACGTCCACACCGGCACGCCGTCCGACGTCGTGGCGTTCACCTGTCCCAACTGCGATAGCTCCTCAAACTGCGTCTGAGACAATACGGGCAGGCGCATTGATTCGCTTACATCTATCACCACCGCAATATTGACAGGGGCCTGCAGCGGCGTGGCCCCTGTGCCCGGGCGGACGTCAATCAATAAGTATAGCAGCCTCGGCTCGCTTGACACTGGAACAGTTCCCATGTTAAGCAAGCAGTTAAGGGCTATTTCGTTTGCCATGCTCTCCTCCGGTACCTGATGCCTGGGGTACTGGTTCCCGCTTGCCGCTCCTTGAGCCTCGCACCGCTCGGCCTCAGGCCGGAAATTTACGCGTGCGCTCGCCTGAATACTGCGGCTATACCCCCTTCTTCTTCCCATTGTAGCATTTTTTTCAACCCGCGGCCGTATATATCGTCACGCCTCAGCATGCGTTCCGTGCGCTTTGTTGCTCCCCAGCCTTGCAACAGCTTGTACGTCACCCATTCCGCGAACCCTTCCTGTACCTCCGGCGTGAGCTCACCCGGGCAGTTCTCGTTCTGCCATGCGTGCGCATATTCGTGCGCCATTACTTCCATTAGCACTATCTGGGGCAGCGCGTACTCTACAAATATGGCCCTGTGCTTGCCTTCTCGTATGAACAGCCCGAAGCACCGGTCCTTGCTTTCGGCATCCAGAGTATAAAGTGACGATTTGGCGATCAGCCCAAGTAGCTGGTTGCGGCTCACAAGTTGCAGGCCGCATGATTTTTGCAGCGTGATCCCGAGCAGTCGCGTAAGACCCGCCCGCACCCCATCGTAAAGCGCCTCAGCGTGCTTGCGGTCGGATACCACTGTCGCCTGGCAATTATCGCACAGCTTTCTGCCGTCCGTTCTGCTCCAGTAGTGCGCTCCAACCGGCGCGCCGCATGTATCACAGCGGGGCTTCTCTTCAAAGCAATTGCGGCAATAGACCCTTGTTTCGCCCTCAAGCATAAACGCTTGTGTGCCCACCTGCAGGTCGCAAGCAGCGCATCGCAGCTTCACTGCATAACATTCTTCGCACAGCGACCACGTCGTTATCCGCCCGCGCCCTGTATCGTTATCACGTCTGCTGTCGGAAGTGGGGCTGCGCCACTCGATCTTGTGGCGCATGGGAAATAGGGCCATCGCGCCCGAGCGTCCCAACCTTGTGCCGCACAGGTTGCAATACCCGCCGGGTCGTTGAATACCCGCCTCATTCGTCCCTTGTTTTAGCTCTTTGGCGACCCTCATATCGTTATCGCGCACATCCTCATCTCATCGTGCCCTTCTAAAGCCTCAATTAGTATACGTATTTTTGTCCAATAGGTTGTATGCGAGGCGAGAGGTCCGCCACGCTTGTTTACGTATGATACCACACTGTCTTCGCCGGGGTTAGAGAGGCAAACATACCAATAGGTACTGCCTGCTTGTAACCTTTTTGGCCCACCCGGGCAAACAAAAGCCGCGCCCCATGGCACGGCTCTTCGTCGCTCTATATGACGTGTCCCGAGTTTAGCCTTTTTGCGCGCCCGATGCGTCTGACAGCGTCTGGGCTACGTCCATGTGGATGCCAGGTCCCATCGTGCTGGTGAGAGTGATGGACCTTACATAGGTGCCCTTGGCCCCTGTTGGCTTGGCGCGCACGACCGCATCAATGAACGACAACAGGTTGTCCTTGATCTGCTCTTCGCTGAACGACACCTTGCCGATCCCTACGTGCAGCAGGCCTGTCTTGTCGTTACGGAACTCCAGCCTGCCGCCCTTCGACTCGCTGATAACTCGGGGCAGGTCGTTAGGGTTTGCGACGATCGTGCCGCTCTTCGGGTTAGGCATCAGACCTCGCCGGCCCAGCACCTTACCAAGGCCCGCCTTACCGATCTTGCCCATCTGGTCGGCAACCGCGATAGCTACGTCAAAGTCTACCCACCCACTGTTGATACGGTTGATCAGCTCGTCGCTTCCTGCATAATCGGCTCCTGCGTCCAGCGCTATCCTCTCCGCTTCGCCCTCGGCGAATACAAGTACGCGCACCGTCTTGCCTGTGCCGTGTGGCAGGCTAGCTGTCGCTCGTACCTGCTGGTCTGCGTGTCGCGGGTCGATACCGAGCCGCATATGCAGCTCAATGGTGGAGTCGAAGTTGACATAAGCTGTTTTCTTCAGCAGGTCTATAGCTTCGGTGGGCTTGTACATATTGTCGGCATCTACAAGGGCGACTGCCGCTTCGTATTTCTTTCCATGCGTAGGCATTGAATGTTTCTCCTTTGTAAGCAGCGGGTGAACGGCGGAACTTTCCGTGCTCGCTCCTCCGTTTCCTATTTGCTATCTCGCTTATCTACGATTAGCCTTTGATTTCGATGCCCATGCTGCGGGCAGTGCCTGCGACCATGTTCATGGCAGCTTCTTCGTCGTAGGCGTTGAGGTCTTTCATCTTGGTCCGCGCGATCTCGCGCACCTGTGCGCTTGTAACGCTTCCCACTTTAGCCTTGTTTGGCGCTCCCGAGCCGGTCGGCACTCCTGCGGCCTTCTTCAGCAGGTCGGCTGCTGGTGGGGTCTTGGTCACAAACGTGAACGAGCGGTCCTCGTAAATGGTGATCTCGGCGGGGATTACCATGCCCACGCTATCTGCCGTCTTCTCGTTGTACTCTTTTACGAACTGCATGATGTTGATACCATGCGAACCGAGCGCCGGGCCGACCGGGGGTGCCGGGGTTGCTTTGCCCGCGTTGATCTGTATCTTGACAACTGCGCGTACTTTCTTAGCCAATGTTTTCTCCTTTTGTTGGTGTGAGAAATGAGAGTTGTGATTCTATCTTGCGGTTTGCCTTATCAGTGGTCAGTTATGCCGGCCGGCAGAAATCTCATTTCTCACTTCTTTATCTCTGCCTTTGGGCAAACAAAAAGGCTTGAGGCCGTGACCTCAAACCCCATTTAGCAGCATCAAGCCGCTAGCGTTGTAACTGGAAGTTTGAGGTGGTTAGCGGAGGTTTTCATACCCCCTCCCTCTATTCTTTGGTTGTGGCCGGCTTTCGCCGCTATATGCTTTAGACCAGTCTCTCCACTTGCAAGAAGTCCAATTCCACAGGGGTTTCGCGCCCGAAGAAGGAAACGCGCACACGCACCTTGCCCTTCTCCTGGTTCACTGTTTCGATGATGCCCTCGAACCCCTCGAACGGGCCATCAATGATCTTCACTGCCTGCCCTGCCTGAAGCGTAACCTTGAACTTGGTGGGCGCAGCGGTCTGCATCTGCTTCAGGATGGTGTCGGCTTCGCTCTGGGGCAGCGGTGTCGGCTTGTTGCCGATGCCTACAAACCCTGTAACCCCCGGGGTGTTACGAACCACGTGCCACGACTGCTCGTCCATGACCATCTCCACCAGCACGTAGCCGGGGAAGATCTTTCGCGGAACCGTGTGGCGCTGCCCACCCTTGATCTCTATCTCTTCAACGGTAGGCACTTCCACGCGGAATATGTGCTCGCTCATGTCGAGAGTCAGAATACGGTGCTCAAGGTTCTTTTTGACCTTGTTCTCGTAGCCCGAATAGGTGTGGATGATGTACCACAGCCGGCCATCCGAGCCGTCCATATTCATGCTGTCTGTGTTGTTAGCTGTGTCCATCATTCTTATTCATGTGCTCCATCTGCCCTTATTCTCCGGCAGGCTTAGCGGGGCAGTTGGTAGAGCCACTCGAACACGGTGTCAAGTATGTAGAGGCCGGTGCCGATCACTGCTGTGAGGCCGACCACCACAATCGTGAGATTGCGTGTCTCTTCGGGCGTGGGCCAGGTCACCTTGCGGAGCTCGGCCATGATGTTTCGAAATTGCTCGCGCAGCCGGTCAAAGCGTCCGGGCTTGTTGGCGACAACTGCCGTTGTTGCGACACGGCTATCCTTGCGGACAGCAGGCGGCTGTGTTGATTGAGCTGGTTCTTTGCGGCCTAACATTGCCATGATTTTTACCCTTTTTGCACGAAATGTGCCTGTCAGAATTTGCTTTTATCCGAAGAGGGCTTTTCTTGAGCCGTCTATTGCCTACTTTTCACGTCTTCAGAGTATGGCACGCGCGGAAGGACTTGAACCCTCAGCCTGCGGTTTTGGAGACCGCTGCTCTGCCAATTGAGCTACGCGCGTATGTTCTCAGGGTGCGTTTCGCAAACCTGTACGCAGGCTATGCGTCTATCATTATACGGGATGGGTATCGGGGTGTCAAGCAATTTTCCGCGAGGAACGACAGACAACGGACGACCGACGACAAGCAAGTGTCGTCGGTCGATGAGCGTAGCGAACTAGCGTCTGTGCTCTCTTACTTACTTCGTTTCGCGGTGTAGCCTGTGCTCGCGACAGCGCGGGCAGAACTTCTCGAGCTCCAGCCTGTTCGGGTCGTTGCGCTTGTTCTTGGACGTGGTGTAGTTGCGGTCCTTACACTCGGTACAAGCCAGGTAGATGATTATGCGGTCTGCTTTCTTTGCCATTTCTTTTTCTCCAGAAAAGTGAAAAAACGTGATAAGGGATAAGTGAGTTGAGCAATCACTCACTTATCCCTTATCCCTTATCACTCTATGATCTTGGCGACCACGCCTGCGCCTACCGTGCGGCCACCTTCGCGGATTGCGAAGCGCAGACCTTCAACGATAGCTACAGGTACAATCAACTCTACGATCATGTCGATGTTGTCACCAGGCATAACCATCTGAACGCCTTCCGGCAGTTCGATTGTGCCGGTTACGTCCGTTGTGCGGATGTAGAACTGAGGGCGATATCCGGGGAAGAACGGCTTGTGTCGTCCGCCCTCTTCTTTGCTAAGTACGTACACCTGTCCGGTAAACTTGGTGTGAGGCTTGATCGACTTGGGCGTAGCCAGCACCTGGCCGCGCTCGATGTCCGTGCGCTCAATACCTCGCAGCAGGCAGCCCACGTTGTCGCCCGCCAGGCCCTCGTCGAGGGTCTTCTGGAACATTTCAACGCCCGTCACCACAGTGCTGCGGATTTCGTCACTCATGCCCACGATCTCGATCGTATCACCGATCTTGACCTTGCCCTGCTCGATGCGGCCTGTAACGACCGTACCGCGCCCCTTGATGCCGAAGACGTCTTCGACCGGCATGAGGAACGGCTTGTCAATTGCGCGCTCAGGAGTTGGGATATAGCTGTCAACAGCGTTCATGAGTTCCTGGATGCAAGCATACTCCGGGGCTGCCGGGTCCTTCGATGCCGACTCAAGAGCCTTGAGGGCCGAGCCGCGAACGATGGGCGTGTCGTCGCCGGGGAAGTCATACTTGTTCAGCAGGTCGCGCACTTCAAGTTCGACCAGCTCCAGCAGTTCCTCGTCGTCCATCATGTCCGTCTTGTTAAGGAAGACCACGATAGCGGGCACCTGTACCTGGCGAGCCAGGATGATGTGCTCCTTGGTCTGAGGCATGGGGCCGTCGGGAGCCGACACGACCAGGATTGCGCCGTCCATCTGGGCTGCGCCTGTGATCATGTTCTTGATATAGTCGGCGTGGCCGGGGCAGTCCACGTGAGCGTAGTGGCGCTTCTCTGTTTCGTATTCTACGTGTCGGATTGCGATTGTGATACCGCGCTCGCGCTCTTCAGGGGCGTTGTCGATCTGGTCATAAGCTACAAAGTTAGCTCGACCCTGAAAGGACATCACCTTGGTGATGGCGGCTGTGAGTGTGGTCTTGCCGTGGTCTACGTGGCCGATTGTGCCGACGTTGACATGGGGCTTTGTTCTTTCGTATTTCTTCTTAGCCAATTTGGTATTTCCTCCTGCTGGATTAGCCTGGTCTTATCATTACCAGGCTTTGCTACTGATTTGTCTGCGATTATGCCAATATATGTAGAGTCCAGGCTTTGATCTGGAGCCCACGAACGGATTCGAACCGTTGGCCTTTTTCTTACCAAGAAAATGCTCTGCCGGGCTGAGCTACGTGGGCGTGTTGCTTCCTAGGCTCCAGATATCTTTACTCCAGTTACCTCCTCTCTTCGCAGTTGCTCGGCGGTGGCAATTAGCGCATCGTACCTCGCACTTCTCGATTTTCTTTATGATGGTTTGCCATTTGCGTCCTGACCGGATAACATCAGCAATGTTATGCTCCTTTTCACCTCTTACATGGTCGAACTCAAGTACTATAGTGTCGCTTTCGCCGCAATCCACGCAAGGGTGCGCCAACAAATATTCATACAGTAGTCGTAAATTTTGCCTGGCAGTCTCACGATCTCGCGCCAGGTACCGCGCTTTCTGCTCGGGTGATCGTTAGAGATAGGAACGTCGGTCGGTTTCTTTCCGGCATGGCGTACATTGATCCTGCAAGCCATCCTTTGTCGAGCGGTTGCGCTGGAACTCTTCTTCCTCTTTCTCCTCTTTACAATGCGAGCATTGTTTCATCTCGTCCTCAGCGCCTGTGCTTTAGATATGGTGGGCAGTGAAGGATTCGAACCTCCGTAGGGCGAAGCCCGACTGGTTTACAGCCAGTTCCGATTGGCCACTCCGGCAACTGCCCATATCGAGAAAAGAGTACGTAGCCAGAGTGAGCCGACGGGGGGATTCGAACCCTCGACCAGCTGTTTACAAAACAGCTGCTCTACCACTGAGCTACGTCGGCGTGTCTTGCCCTGCCTCTTTCTACCAATTATCCGCAGATTTTTCAAGTACACGATTCTCTACCATTAATTACTAATGGCTTTTTCAGAGACGCAAACAATTATACAGCACCCACCAGGCAGAGTCAAGGAAAATATGCGTGATAAAGTGACGCCCGGCAAAATGGCAATCGGGCCTGCTTGCGCGGTGTAAGGCGTGCGCGCTATAATGTCATTCAGCGCAAGTACGCGCCCGTAGCTCAGTCGGATAGAGCGCTGGCCTCCGAAGCCAGGTGCGGGGGTTCGAGTCCCTCCGGGCGTACCATTGCCAGGTGGGATTAACCCGATTTGCGACTTAATGTATAGTTTGGGACTCAGTCCCACACTTTACCCTTAAACTGGGAATCCCAAACTATACCCTTATGGATTTCGGCCTGTAGTCGAAACGAGTGCTATACATCTTGGTATTGGGTTACGGTTCGTGGATTATCACGTATAAGACCAGAACTGTGAGGGGTAGAGACTGTATAGCAAACCAAATCAGCCATACTGCGGATAAGCTCAAAGGCCATTCAGAGTAGACAGTGGAAAATGACCTACTACATCAATCCCAGCTTGCTGAGTCAGCGGAAGCACAGGCATATGTCAGT
>JBBRDO010000097.1:0-17531 GCA_038203825.1 Chloroflexia bacterium
GTGGGCTCGCCGAGCATAGCTGTCTGCAACTGGAGCCTTCCTCATGAGTCAACCCAACCTGTTCAAGTACCGGCATTATCAAGCTGAAATCATCTTGCTTTGTCTGCGATGGTAACTCCGATACTCGCTGAGTTACCGCGACTTAGAAGGGATGATGTCGGAACGTGGCCTCTCCGTAGACCACACCACCATATACCGCTGGGTTCAACGATATGCGCCCATCCTTGAAAAGCGTTGCCGCGCCAAGCTGGAACAAACAAATGACTCGTGGCGAGTGGATGAAACGTACATCAGAGTGAAGGGTACTTGGATGTACTTGTACAGGGCTGTAGATTCGGACGGTAACACCATGGAATTCATGCTCAGCCCTACAAGGGACGGAATTGCAGCCGGGTACCCTCTGGGTGCCTTCTTCCGTAAAGCCTTACGTGCCCCTCACACGGTTCCTCCACATGTGATCAATGTAGACAAGAATCCCTCCTACCCCAAAGCGGTCAAGAAACTGAAGAAGAAAGGCACTCTGGCTCCCAGTTGTGAATTGCGGCCAATCAAGTATCTGAATAACCTTGTCGAGCAGGATCATCGCTTTATCAAACGCAGGGTGAACCCAGGAATGGGATTCTGGTCATTCGAGACAGCATGGCGCACACTTCAAGGCTACGAGGCAACACACCAACTACGCAAAGGGCAGGTAAGGGGAACAACCAGGGGAGACATCAGGAGCCAAGTTCGGTTCGTGTTGACAGCCTTCGGGCTGGTATCCTAGTCTCTTTCCTATCACGATATAAGCGCGTACCCATTTGTACTCGCCCAAGCTGTTGCAACACTGCCACTGCTACTCATCAGTTGTACTCTGATCTGAGCCTGAGACGGGAGGGCCGCCGGTCTGCACGTCTTTCTGGGCGGAGCTCTCAAGAGAGCGCCTCTGCTTCTCCCACTTCTGCTTATCAGCTTTGAATAATCCGTAGAAGTCTCTGCCGAATCTGATTTGCTGCCACACCATTCTCACCCAGTCGGAGGCCACCATGTACCCAACGACCGTGAACAGAAGCAGGAACAGAGCACACATAAAGGGGGTAACCCAATTGTCCATAGTGATTGCCTACTTTGCGCTGGCTGCGGAGGAGGAGGGCGGTAAGAGAAGTTGTGCTCTTATCTGCCCTCCTCCTCCGCGTCTCAGCCTGCATAACGCCATGACTTCGAGGTAATAACGAGCCTCGCAGCGCCGAAGGTGAGCATCGCCTAGTTCTAGGGTTTGTACTGCTGCAAGTTTGTTGCGGTACCGTCCTGGGCGACCTGAGTTACGCTGAGTTCGCCGGTGGAACTTGAGTAGTTAAGGTAGGGTCCGTATAGCGCAGGCGAGATCAGCGTTATGGTGCTCGGGGCGGAGTAGTTTTTCAACTTGACAATGGAGCCGTCAAGCGCCGTAGACGCTATCAGCGAAGCCTCACTATTCTTGCTGAAGAAGCCTATCGAGCTCTGATTGGAAGCGATTATTGACCATACCAATCCTAAGTCAGAGACCCCCTGGAGACGCTTGACCTCGCCAGTGTCCTTGTTGATGGACAGCGTCGCGCCGGCGTTAGTGCCATAGTCGAAATCGAGCCACATGCCATTGCCTATCGGATAGGTCTGGCGATTTGCCTTGATATAGTTGGTCACCGATGAAAAGTCGGTGAAAGCGCCTCTCGGGTTTAGCCTGGCGACGTTGCGAACGCCATCCGTGCTGCTGTAGAACCATGTCACCCCGGTTTGCCTATCAATGGAGATGTCCGTCCAGAACTTCGAGAAGTTGAAATGTCCACACTGCCCGATGATACCGTTATCGCCCATAAGGCAAGCAGACGCGGCACCGCTATCCCGTCGGTACGAGAACAGATAATTGTAAGGCCCGGGGGTGATAATGTCGACGCCAGGGTCAAAAGCGGCGTTACCGGCGGCCTCATCGGGGTACTTCTGCAATACAGTCAGCGAGCCGTCGGGGTTCAGTCGCGCAGTAGCCCCGGTGCCGTTGGTCGAGTTGTAGAAGAAGACGACGTTGTTGGTAGCCACCGCCACGTGTGTCCAACCGGGAACACTCAGGGTGTTGTTTGGAGTTACGGGTGTCGGGGTGGTAGTTACTCCACCTGAACCACCCGGATCGCCTGTACCACCTGAACCTTGCTTGAGACCATAGACCTCCTGCCCCACCAGGCCAAGCAGCACCTGGAACTTGGGGTCGCTGTTCTCGGGGTGATACTCGAACCGTGCGCGCTCGAAGTACTGCGTGATGTAGGTCTGCCCATCGGCATCGTTGACCTCATCGTAGGCTTCCGTGATAGGATAGCCTTGCTGCTCCAGACCTCCGTGCGTGTTCCAGTAATCGAGGAATAACCCCGTAACTGTCTTGCCTGTTTCGCTGAAGGTTTGGCTGCCGTCACCCGGCACAGTTTCCGTGGAGGAGTCGGGCGGGTTGTCGCCGTACTTCGCTGCGAGCGCCTCTTTGCCGAGCAGGCCAAGCAGCACCTGGAACTTGGGGTCGCTGTTCTCGGGGTGGTACTCGAACCGTGCGCGCTCGAAGTACTGAGTCAGATAAGTCTGTCCGTCAGCATCGTTGACCTCGTTGTAGGAATCGACGATCGGGTAGCCTTGCTGAGAAAGCCCGCCATGCCCCGTCCAGTAAGGGAGGAACGGGTCATTGACCGTTTTGCCTGTCTCCGGAAAGTAGCGCGAAGCGGCAGCCTGGACGCTGCCTCTGACCGGCCCCAGGGCGCATAGCAGGAGTGCAAGTGCTGCCACCAGATGTAGAATACCGCGTTTGCCGATTATTGCTTTCATTGCTGTTCTCCTCTTTTTCCTGATTGTGATGTGGGATTAACTTTAGCTTCGGGCAGCCCATCTGCCGTAAATAAGGGCGAGGTCGCTGCCAGCATCGCCCTCAACGCCTTTACCAGCCCATCCCAATCGTTGAACTCGTGGCTCTCGCCGCTCACCGCCCGTTGGACCCTGCCTCCCCACTGGATCTGCCCTTCAGGCTGGCTGCTCATATCCTGGAGCCAGAAGCGCACAAGAAAGAGATCGTTGCGATTAGTGCGGTGTTTTGGCGACATAGCTCTTACCTTTCCTCTCTCCCAAGGTGTACGTGAGCGTAGACTCATAAGACGGCTGCCTTACTAAGTGGGAGAAGCAGGGGCATCTCCACTTATCATAGCGGCGCAGTCCCCAAAATGTGCTATACTAAAACTATACAAATGTTGGGTACGTTACCGGACCCATGACCTGCTCTACGGCCTGCACTCGCACAGACATAGGATAAGCCATGAGCCACAACGATACCGGTACACAAAGTCCCCAAAGCCACCCAGCTACCTTTGGAGGGTGGCTAAAGCAGCGCCGCAAAGAGCAGGGAATCGGCCCCGACCAATTTGCAGAGCATCTCGGCTGCTCCGCCATTACCTTACTCAAAATCGAGGCGGGCGAGCGTCGCCCCTCCCGACAGTTGGCCCAACTGCTGGCCGAGCACCTCCACGTCCCTCCTGACGAACGGGAGGCATTTATAACATTCTCCCGCCTGGGCCGTGTCGCCTCAACTGAACCCGCAAGCGATGTCGCCGCCCGTGCTCCCTGGCGCGCCGTCCACAGCCGCCTGACCAACCTGCCGTCGGCACTCACCTCCTTTGTGGGGCGCGAGGATGACTTGCAGAAGGTGCGCGACCTTCTGCTTCAGCGCAACGTGCGCCTGCTCACTTTGACCGGAGCGCCTGGCATCGGCAAGACCCGGCTGGCGTTGCAGGTGGCTGCTGATCTCCTGGATACCTTTGAGGACGGGGTCTACCTGGTCGAATTAGCCCCGGCCAGTGATCCCGATCTGCTGCTGGATGTAATAGCACGGACGCTAGGCTTGAAGTCCGACGGTGCGCAACCGATAGAGGATGTGTTGCTCAAGCATCTGAGCGAACGGCGCATATTACTCGTGCTGGATAACTTTGAGCATCTGCTGGATGCCGCGCCCTCAGTAGTGAGGTTGTTGGAGGGCAGTCCCTTGCTCAAGGTGCTGGCGACGAGCCGCGAGACGCTGCATGTCAGAGGCGAGCGTCGTCTGCCAGTACCGCCCCTCAGCGTCCCTGAACATGGGCGTCTCTTAGATATCGAGGCACTGGCGCTATATTCGTCAGTTGCACTTTTCGTTGAGCGCGCTGAGGCAGTCTCCCCAGACTTTATGCTGACAGAGGCTAATGCCGCAGATGTGGCTGCGATATGTGCCGGGCTGGAAGGTTTACCTTTGGCCCTGGAACTTGCTGCGGCTCGCTTTAAGCAGTTCTCCCCCAGCGAAATGCGCGCCTCCCTAAAGAGCCGTCTCAATCTGCTTACGGGTGGAGAGCGCGATCTTCCATTGAGGCAGCGCACGTTGAGAAGTGCAATCGGATGGAGCTATAGCTTGCTCAACAAGGAGGAGCAACAGTTATTGCGGCTGTTGGGCACGTTCGTGGGTGGCTTTACGTCTGAAGCGGCTGCGGCGGTCTGCGCGTGTTCCACGGGTGACGTTCAGGACCGGATAACAGCGCTTGTGGACAAGAACCTGGTCAGGAGGGAGATACGCGCCGGAGAAACGCGCTACGGGATGCTCGAAGTGATACGTGAATATGCGCTGCAATTGCTCGCAGAGAACGGAGAGGAAGGGCCTGCAAGGCTGCGCTATGCTCGCCACTTTCTGTCCCTTACCGAGCTGGCATATGCAAACCAGACGGGACCACGCCAGCTACCGTTACTTATATCAATGGATGCAGACTACAGTAACCTGATCGCCAGTCTGAGCTGGTTGTTGAGTGCCGGACACCAGGATCCTACGACGGCAGAAATAGCTGCTCTCATGTCATCTTACCTCTTTTACTATTGGGATTGGCGCGGCTACTTCGCGGAAGGACGGGAATGGATCGAGCAAGCCCTGGCACTGGGAGATCGCGTGCTCTGGCACAACAGCGCGGACGACGGCACACTTACCGAGGTGGCAGCGCGCCTGCTGAAAATCCGAGGCAGGCTGCTGAATGGTGCGGGCCTACATTCCTGGAGTCTTGGCGATAGTATGGGCGCTATGCGCTTGTTCAACGAGGCTTTGCGGGTATTGACCAAGCTCGACAATAAGCAGGGTATGGCGGCCGTGCTCGGTAATATCGCTATCCTGGAAGCTCAGCAGGGCCTATACAGGCAGGCAGTTGAGGCGTACAAGCAAGTGCTCCAAATTGACCGCGAGTTAGGTGACGATCGTATCGCGGTGACATTTAATAATTTGGGGGTTGCCTACTGGAATAGTGGCGACGTGAAGAATGCTCGTGCGATGTACGAGGAGAGCCTGGCCCGTTTCAGGCAGATGGACGATCCGGGCAACATGGTGCTTGCTCTTGATAACCTGGGGATTGTAGCACAGTATCACGAGGAATACGACGAGGCGCGGCGGTACCAGGACGAAGCTCTTGCTATATGTCGCACTTATGGCTATAAGAACGGCCTTGCCCATGTACTTGCGCATATGGGATCACGAGCCGTATCGGAAGGGGATTTTGCGCCGGCGCGAGAATATTACGGCGAACTCCTGCGTTTGCTTCAACAACAAAACTACCACCTGGTCATTATAAGCTGCCTTGAGGGTGTTGCGACCCTGAACTACAGACTTGGCAGGCCAATCGATGCTGCCCGACTATGGGGAGCCACCGAGCGAATGCGCGAAGTGAATAAGCATCCGACAAGCGTTCTATACGTCGAACGTCATGAGCAGAACAGAGATGCAGCCCTGGAACAGTCCGACCCGGAGGCGTTTCAGTCGGCATGGAATGAAGGACGCGCCATATCCATAGAAGAAGCCATGGCCTGCGCCCTGGAATGCCTTTAGGCGCGAAACAGCATATAGGTCGGCATATCTGTGCACCCTCAACCTCTCCAAGTCTACCCTCTATCGGCATGTCAAGGCGGACAAGCGCCCGTAGAAGCAGAGAATAGATACTATCTGCCCCATTAGAACAGTGTCGTATTCTTACCGCAATTTGATCCTTCCCATGCTATTTTGAAGCCTTGTCCTGCTCGACCTGAAGGGGGTGCGCCGTCGCATAGGCACCATTGCGAATGCCGGTCACCTGCCACGATACCTTCACGTTGGGCCTGTCGGTCTTGATGGTGAACCGATTGTCGCTTAGCTCGCTCGAGACTATGGCCTGCGCAAATTGCCCCACTACCGTCAGTTGGTAGCGGTATGAGGTCGTGCCCGCTTGAAAGTAAGGCGGCAGCGCGGACCGCGAACTACAGCACAGGCGATCCATTCGTCAAGCGATTCCTCCGGGCCGCTATGACGAGGACTGGGGGCGACGAACTGCGCTGATAGCTACCACCACACAGACAACTGAGGTATCCCCCGGTTACTTGAGCGCCCTTGGGAGTGGTGAAAAATAAAGAGAAGGGGTAGAGTGGAGGAATGAACGAGATAAAACCAAATTGCCCCTACTGCGAGCAGGCACGTCGAGTAGTGAAAGCTGGCCTCAACGGCACCGGCTCTCAGCGCATGAGATGCCAAAGCTGCCGCAGGTACTTCACTCCCTCTCCCAAGCCTATGGGTTATGACCAAACCACAAGAGAAATGGCATTGCGCCATTACCTGGAAGGCAACAACTTCCGCTCTATCGGCAGGCTCCTCTCAGTTCACTATGTCTCAGTGCTCAACTGGGTCAATCAGGCGCACAACGCTTTACCACAGCAGGTGGCCGACACTGCTCACACCGAGGTCGAAGAAACGGACGAACTGTTCACCTTTATAGGCAAAAAAACAAACAAGTCTACGTTGTAGTGTCAGTAGCCAGGGATCCACGCTTGATCGGTGGGGCCTCAGTGATGGAGAGCAGGGACGAGGTGAGCATGCAAGCTTATGCTGATGAGCTACCTCAAGCACAACGTTACTCTTCTGACCGGTTGACAGTGTACGGAGATTTGCTGTGGCCAGACACTCCCGAGGGAGGGGGGAGCAGATATGTGATCTGGTATGGCAAAGAGGAGACGTACACGATATAGAGCATCAATGCTGACCTACGCACATATCTGGGGAGGCTCAAGCGCCGCTCCCGATGCTTTTCTCGGTCGATAGAAGCATTACGCAGAGCCATTCGGCTGTTCGTATGGTACTACAATCGAAGGCGACGTGCCTACCTTGCCAATCCTCGCCTCAAGGGTAACCTGTGTCTCTACTATTAATCACTCCCCCCTGGGCGTTACGATAGCCGCGCTCAACAGCAGTATCGTGCTTATCTCTCTGCCCGCGATCTTTCGCGGCCTGAACGTCAACCCGTTGGAACCTTCCGAGAGCGGCTACCTGCTCTGGATGCTGCTGGGCTACATGGTCATTACGGCCACTCTCCTGGTGACTCTTGGCCGCCTGTCCGATATGTGGGGGCGCGTAAAGCTCTACAACCTCGGCTTCGTCATATTCACAATCGGCTCAATTCTTCTCTTCTTGACGCCTTCCTCAGGCAATGCGGGCGCGCTCGAGATGATAATCTTCCGGCTAATCCAGGGTGTGGGCGGCGGCTTTCTAATAGCCAACAGTGCGGCAATCCTCACTGACGCCTTCCCGGCCAATGAGCGCGGCACTGCCCTCGGACTCAACATGGTTGCGGTGCTCGCGCGCAACTTGCTCGGCCTTGTCGTGGGAGGTATACTCTCCACCCTCTGGTGGCGCTCCGTATTCCTGGTCAGCGTGCCAATCGGCATCTTCGGCACGATCTGGGCCTATAAGATGCTGCGCGAGCAGTCCATCAGGCGCGCTTCTAAAGGAATCGACTTGCTAGGAAATCTCTGCCTTGGCCTCGGCCTGACCATCTTCCTCGTCGCCATGACCTACGGCATCGAGCCATATGGGGGCGCCACGACAGGCTGGGGCAATCCTCTGGTGCTGGCCGGGATGCTTATCGGCGTCTTGCTGCTGGTAGCATTCGTGATAGTAGAGAGCAAGGTGGCCGATCCTCTGTTTAATATGGCGCTGTTCAAGATACGCGCATTCAGCATGGGCTGTGCGGCGCAGTTGCTCAGTTCACTCGCCTTCGGCGGCTTCCAGCTCGCCTTGATCATCTGGCTACAGGGCATCTGGTTGCCATT
This sequence comes from Chloroflexia bacterium, assembly GCA_038203825.1. Classification (GTDB taxonomy): domain Bacteria; phylum Chloroflexota; class Chloroflexia; order QHBQ01; family JADMIH01; genus JADMIH01. The sequence continues at coordinate 8,113 of JBBRDO010000097.1, forward strand.
GCACGGCTATGCTTACGAGGATACCCCGGTGTGGGCTGCCATTTATATAATTCCGCTGCCCATTGGCTTCATGATCTTCGGCCTTGTGGGAGGCTGGCTGTCCGACCGGATTGGTCCTCGTGGCCTCAGCACTGCGGGCATGACCATCCTGGGCTTCTGCTTCATAGCCATGAGCTTCCTTCCTGCCGACTTCCAGTATCTGCCTTTTGCCTCCCTACTCTTCCTGGTGGGCGCTTCGTTCGGCATTTTCTCTTCCCCCAACACCACGGCGGTCATGAACGCCCTACCCAGGCAATTCAGAGGCGTAGGCTCAGGCATGCGCTCAACCTTCCAGAACGCCGGCAGCCCTCTCAGCATGGGCTATGCTTCAGCATCCTGGTGATCGTGCTGAGCAGCCAGTTGCCCGCCGCCATACAGACCAATCTCGTCGCCAGCGGCATTCCGGCAGATGCCGCCATCCGAGCCGCAAATATCCCGCCCACAGGTGCGTTGTTCGCCTCGTTCCTGGGCTACAACCCCATCAATCCCATCAATACTCTCCTCGGCCCGGACACGCTCTCTGCCCTTCCTGCTGCGGTCAGCGCCAACGTCACGGGCACTCACTACTTTCCCACTGTAATAGGTACACCCTTCGCCGATGCCCTGCACATGGTGTTCTGGCTGTCCGCGCTGCTTGTATTCTTGTATTCGCCGCGACCGTATTCTCCTTCTTGCGGGGTGGGCGCTACGTATACGCCGAGATCAAGGCGCCTAACGTCATCTTCTCCGAGGGTGGGCCGGAGGCTTCGCCCGAGTACGTGGTCGCGAGAGCAAAATAACGCAGCGACCTACAGGGCCCCACGCAAACTAACCTCATAGAAGTGTCTTTTCGCTTGCCTCGTCAAATGCCTCGCTCATCGCCTGCTCGCTCGTCATGGCGTAGCCTTCGGCATAAGCACGCTGAAAGCCCTCCTGACCTAACTGAGCACTCAGCATCCCCATCTCTCGCTTGTAACGGGCGCGTTCATTTGGCGGCACAGGCGCCCCCATCGCGTCGCGCATTGCCTGAGATGCCCCCCATAAGTGCGACGCCACGTCCGGTCTGCCAAGACCCCTGTACACCATTGCCAGACCCTCCAGGCTGTATACAAATCCCCGCTTCGCACCCAATGTCCGCCTTATTGTGAGACTTTCCCTGTGCCGAGAGAGCGCCAATACGTAATCACCTTGCTCATATGCCACCAGACCCAGGTTTGCCAGAGCAAGAGCAGCGCGCCTGGTATCTCCGATTTCGCGCTGTATCGCCAGATCTCTCTCCAGAAAAGAAGCTGCGGATGCATAATCACCCAGCTCATAGAACACAATCCCCAGGTTGTGCAGGGCGTCCGTCCTCTCACCCAGTTCCTCCTCGATGTGCAAGCCTTCTTCGAAATACGAACGGGCCATTTCGAAATCCCCTTCGGAAAAATAAACCTGCCCCAATGCATTCAGCGCACCAACCAGGCTCCTCTTGTCTCCCAGCTCTCGCCATATCTCTATACTTTCTTCATGCATAGCGCGGGCAGTGGTATGATCTCCGCAAATATCAGTCAGCGTCCCCGCTACCGTGAGCGCCATTGCTCTGGTTGCTCCTCCCGGCCGGCCAATTGCCAGCACCCTCACTGTCTGCTCTAATCCTTCGCGCAGGTGGACGCGCACTTGCCAGAATCGCTCCAATCCTATAGCGAGCCGCAACCCGATCTCTGAGGCCTCGCTATCTCCCGCCTCGCCATACTCTCTGGCCCACTGAAATGCCGCGCGGATATTGTCGTTTTCATCTTCTAGCTGTTCCAGCCACCTGGCCTGGTCTTTTTGTTTCAGGTGCGGTGCCGCTTGCTCAACGACCCCCAGGAAGTATCGAGCGTGCCTTCTGCGCAGCTTCTCCTCTTCTCCGCTCTCCCACAGTTTCTCCCTGGCATACTCATGTATCGTCTCCAACATCCAGAAACGCGGCTCACTGTCATGACCCTCCCTCTGCTGCAACAGGCTGCTGCTTACGAGCGACTCCACGCTGTCCAGCAGATCAATTTCCGGTAGGGCCGAGAATAGCAGATCAGAGACCACGACCGTCGCGCCATCCCCCGACTTGTATTCCGCGACCCCAGAACAAACCGACTGAATAGCTCGCAGCGTCCTTCCACCCGTGAACGTCGCCAGGCGTTGGAACAGAGTCCTCTCGGCATCGTCCAGCAGGTTATAGCTCCAATCGATCGTGTTGCGCAACGTTTGTTGGCGCGTGGGCACGTCCCGGTCTTTGCTGGCTACCAGTTGCAGACGACTTTGCAAACGATCGAGCATAGACTGAGGAGAAAGCACTTTGATTCGCGCGGCCGCTAGTTCTATGGCAAGAGGCAATCCGTCCAGGCGGTGGCAAATCTCTACAATTGCCGGCGCATTGCTCTTGTTGATTTCGAAGCCCGGTTTAAGGGCTGCGGCTCGCTCCACAAACAGGCGAATCCCCTCATAACCGGTCAGGCGCTCCAGTGCAGGCAGGTGGCGACGATCAGGCAAGGACATAGGTGGCACCGGAAACTCCTGCGTACCCCTCAACCCAAGAGCTATGCGGCTGGTCACCAGCACTTTCACGCCTGGTGCTGACAGGACCATTTTCGCAATACGTGGAGCTGCCTCCGCTATCTGCTCGAAGTTATCGAGCAGCAAAAGCAACCGCTTGCCTTGCAAGTAAGAGACGAGGCTTTCCATTGACGTCTTATCCGGCATCGCTTTGACGCCAAGTACCCCGGCGATTTCGGTGGCGACAAGCCTGGGGTTGGTCAGGGGAGCCAGGTTTACAAAGTAGACCCCATTCGTGAAGTGCCCCTGCAAGTCGTCCGCGGCCTGTAGCGCAATGCGAGTCTTACCCACCCCTCCCGGCCCGGTGACAGTCAGCAGTCTCACATCGTCGCGCATCAACAACTCGACCACAGCCGTCACCTCGGCTTCTCTACCTATAAGTGGAGTAGATGCGACCGGCAGGGCGGAACTGCCCTCCACCTGGTACTCAACGTGATGATGTTCCGTTTCGGCATCCCGGATACGCTCATATAGGGCCGTGGTCTCGCGTGCCGGCTCAAGGCCCAGCTCTTCGGCCAACGCCTGGCGGCACGCTTCGTACTGGGCGAGAGCCGCGCTGCGCTGACCGGTTCGGGAGAGTAGCCGCATGGCCTGCCTGTGCGCTTCCTCGCGCCAAACCTCCAGTCTTAGCTGCCACAGGACGAAGTTTAGAGACTTCTCGTGTTCGCCTACCACCTCATAGTAGTCAGCAAGTTGTCCAAGAGCCCGCATCATCTGGCGGTGGAGTGCCTCCCTCTCCAGCAGCATCCACTCCTCGAACTCGCGGCTATCGTTCACGACGAAGCCCTGCAGGAAATCCCCCCTGTAAAGCTCCGTCGCCTTGTGTAGCCGTTCTATACATTCAAGGCATCGGCCTGGGTCCTGGTATTCGGGTGAGCGGTGCTTATGCGCCTTGCAGGCAGCCATTAACTCGTTGAATAGTCGAACATCGCACACCGTATCGCTTGCCGGGTTGAGTTGCACAGTCTGGCGTGTTATCAGCAGAGGCTCAGTACTGTCGTTGGTGTTGCCCCCACCCTTTATTTCGACCAAGGGCGAGTCTGCACTGCGTTGATTGCTGTCACCGCCAAGGGTGTGGCGCAGTATGTAAAGCGCCTGCCGCAGGCTCTGCCTCGCCGCATTCTCCGTCTGGTCAGGCCAGAGCAGCGTAGCCAGCCCTTCGCGGCGATGCGGACGGTCTACCTCGACCACCAGGTACGCCAGGAGCGCGCGCATCTTATCTGACTCAAAGCCGATAACGCTTTTGTCATCGCGCGTGACCCGGAAAGGGCCAAGCAAATATGTTCGTAGCTGCGACATTTTACGGCATCATGCTACATTGACACGGGAAACACACCTAATGATACAACCCCGGCTGCTCTAGCGCAATACCTGGTTTCTTGACGATCTCTTGACGATAGACCGCTATTATCCATCTAGCAATAAAGAACCGGGAGACTAAAATCATGCATTCCCAGGAAAGCTCCGATACTGCCTATCTATCATATATGCTAAGAATGTGGCTCAAGCGGGACGGCAACGGCGAACGGGTATGGTGCGCTTCCCTCGAAGAGCCGGGCAGCCGCCATACCGAGAGTTTCGGCGATATAGGCGCAATGTTTTCATTCATACAGAGCCGGTTGGAAATTGAGATGAATAGTGAGGCTACACAACAGGATCAGCAAGGGTAGGTCCCATCGGCCTTTTGCCTCGACAGCACAGCGGCAGCTGTTGGGGCATGTTGCAATGTTCCGTCCATGATGACTGTCATCCACTACGGACAAACAGAGCTCTAAGGAGAAGCAAACCGTGAATAAACGATACTTGATCACAATAATCGTTGTGCTGGTTTTTCTGTCACAGGTGCTCGCTGCGTGCGATAGCGGGTCACCCGCCCCCGCACCTGCTACTGCGATCGCACCCACCTCGGTAAGTAGTGCTTCTACAGCCGTCGCTCCGACATCAGTTCCTCCCACTGCCATTGCGACGAAAGCGGTTCCCCCCACTGCAGTCAGTAGTGCGCCCACCCCGACTGCCTCCACCGTATCTCAGTCCGCGGCTACCTTGCCCCCGCGCGGCAGCCTGGACAATACTCCGCCCGCGCAGGACACTCCCACCACGGTCGCAGACAACACCGGCACAAGTGGCGGTGAGGCTGATACACCTACACCCGAGCAGGCCCAAGCGGGGACAGAGGGCACGGGAAGCAGCAATGCGCGGGCCAAATGGACCGTTATGGTCTATGTGGCGGCAGACAACAACCTTGAACCTAATTCCATCATCAACTTGATGGAAATGGCCGAAGTTGGCAGTACTCCCGATGTCAACATAGTTGTTCAGATTACGCGCCCGCCCGGCTATAAGGGCTTTTACGGAGAATGGGGAGGCACGCGTCGCTTCCTGGTTACGAAGAGCGACGGTGGCTTGTCGTCCGGCGATTTCCAGATTTCGCCCACCCGGTTCGCCGATTACGTGAACGCCATTGCTGCCAATTCCGGGTTGACCTCGGATCAGGTTACCCAGATCACGCGCGCCAGCCCTCGCGATCAGGAAAAAGTCGCGCTCCAGCTGAGCGTTCCTGTAATTGAGGCACAAGCGCCATTATCGCCGCTGCAGATCACAGACGTGAAGGACCTGGGAACACAGGTCAACAGCGCAGATGGGGCCACGCTGGCCGATTTCGGAACGTGGTCTGCGCAAACCTATCCTGCCGATCACTACGGGCTGATCATGTGGGATCATGGCGGTGGTTGGTCGATGATTGCCTCCGATGACACACTTGGTCCTGCAGGAATCTCGATGCCCGCTTTCAGCCAGGCATTAACTACTATCACCGGGGCCACCGGCCAGAAGCTTGATTTCATCGGGTTTGACGCCTGTCTGATGGCGCAACTACCCGTCGCAGTTACGATCCAGCCCTATGCCGACTATCAAATTGCTGCTGAAGAGCTCGTCCCAGGCTTCGGCTGGGACTATACAGCGCCACTCAAGGCACTCGTCGCTGACCCCTCGCTTGCGGTGCCGGATTTGGGCAAAGCGGAAGTCGATGCTTTCAACACACTCTACACAGGTACAGAGAAAAAGGCTGCGCAGAGTTTCGATATGGGTGTGCTCGACCTTTCCAAAGTCGACGGCGTTACAAAAGCCTTATCCGATTTCGATCTCGCAGTCAAAGGTGCCAAAGGTAACGACCTCAAAGCGATTGGCACCGCACGTGGCAATGCTCAGCAATTCGCAGGTATAGGCGAGGATCCTCAGACACAAGCCTCGATCGCCTCGATTGACTTGAGCGACTTCATGCGCCTTATGAGCAGCTTGAGTGGCGATGACGCCGTAAAGCAGGCAGCCAAGAACGTGATCCAGGCTGTGGGACAAACCGTTCTCTATCACAAGGCCAGCTCCTCGCTGCCTCGTGCCAACGGTCTGTCGATCTTCTTCCCGTCAGATTCGGATACATTCAGCGCGGCGGATGGTATACGTTACCGCACCGAATATGCCGACACGCTGTCCACCTGGCAAGATTTCCTGGACACTTTCTACGGCGTGGCAAGCGGCGCTGCAGCCACTAACAAGCCTGTCCTTCAGGTTACGGGAGTTTCAACCGACCAACAGCCGGGCAGTATCTATGACCCGCCGGTGATCTCCTACAGCCTGAACGGCCAAAACATCGTTGATGTTTCAGCATTCGTGATCTACCAGATCAATCCGCAAAGCAGCGTGGTCCTGGACAGGTTCCCTATCACATCGAACGTGACAGCCGAAGATGGCTCGCAAGTCAACGATTACCCCGATGGTCAGACCAACAACGACTTCTACTGGAATACCAAGATCCCGAAGCTCAGTGACGGCACCAACTCCGCTTTGGTACTGATGACTACCAATACGCAAGACCAGCAACACGGCTTCATTCGTGGTCGGTACACAGACAAGGTCACAGGAAAACAGACCGATAGCTCCTTGCTGATAAACCTTGAGACTTACCAATCGAGCGGCCTGTGGGCAACCGAAGATACAAGCAAAGCGAGTCACACCATAGCACAGATCGCGCCGAAACCGGGTGACACGTTCGAGCCGATTTACCGCGTGCTGGACCAGACCGGCGCAGCACAGGATACGCTATCCGGAACCCAGTTCACATTCGGCAAGGACCCCCTCCAGGTAACTGACGCGCCGGGACCGGATGGCAAGTATAGGGTGTTGTTGCTGGCTACCAACGCGGCAGGTGACAAAGTAACCGGCACTGCGACAGTAAACGTGCAGAACACAGGCCTCGACGCCACCCTGCAAGGCTTCAAAGATCTCGGTTTTGGATTGAGCTTCCTGTATCCGTGGGACTGGACAGATGTACAGACCTACCAGCGCTCAGATGGGTCGGATGAGCTCTATGTCACAGATGTAGCCGGCACCCAGACCCTCTCAGCCGTAAATTACAGCGGTGCAACTTCGCTCGCCGATGTTGAAACAAAGGTCACGACCGATCTGAAGGCTATCAATGGTGCAACAATCGAGCAACCAACAGACGTGACGGTCGGCACCAACCCAGGCACGAGTATCTTGTACCAGTATACCGATAGCGATGGCGTCCAAATCTCTGGGACCGCAGTGGCTGTATATATTGCGGACACACAGCAGGGCTATATGCTCAGCATCGAAGCCCCCAGCGACCAGACAGACGCTGCCCAAAAGATTCTTGATGAGGTCTTGAAGTCAAGCCAATTCTTTGCGCCCGCCCCCTGAAGCCATACCGCTCAGCCATCAGCGACGACCAACCACTGGCGGCTGAGCGGTATGCACCAACCTAAGTGAAACGCTGGTAGACATGCACGTGTCTATCCGGTGGTTTTCAGAGACATTGAGGCAAACTAGAACGAACACACTATAGGAGGATTTCAATGAAAAGGTTTTACGCTCTATTCCTGGTATTGGTTCTCGGTTCTCTACTGGCCGCCTGTAGCGCCAGCACGGCCAACATCTCAGGTGCTGAACTGGGCACTGGCTACGATAGTGGAACCGGCAAGGTCACCGGCGCGACCAACACATTCGGCCAGACCGACACAACGATCCACCTCGCCGTTGCGGTGGCGAACGCACCTGATGGTACCACCGTGCGCACCGTCTGGACGGCGGTGGACGTCCCAAGCCAGAACATCAAAGACCAGAAGCTGGGCGAAACTACCTTCGCCACCAAAGACGTCGGAAGCAATGTCCACTTCACCCTCGCGGGCCCCGGCGATCAAGCATGGCCCGCCGGCTCGTACAAGGTCGACATCTACCTGGACGACAAGCTCGACAGGACGCTTACCTACACCGTCCAGTAGCAACTCCTGTATGCTATAATCCGGCTGTCCCCTTCATAACTCAGTCGAGGGCGGGCGCCAACGCCGAACACCCGCCTCCGCAGCCTGAAAACGGTCTCATATAGACCACACAGGTACGGCGGCGCAGGGCGATTGCATCTAAATTGGAATCGGCTGGAAACCCCAATTTCGAGCTACTTTCGACCTGCGTAGGTCCGACTAGAGCCAGGAATTGTCCTCCGAGGACAGATTGAACAGCTTGCGTACCTCAATCTGTCGGCAGATTTTGCCTTTTAGCCGGTGGAAAATAGCTGAGCAGCCTCCAGATTGGCTATCCTGGTGCAAAACGAATTTAGATGCAATCGTCCTGTACGGAGGCGGGCCTGTTCTTGACATTAAAGCCAAAATAAGATACCTTCATTTGGTGGACTTCGCTAATACTCTGATCCTTGCGGCTATTGCTGGCTTTACTATCTTCCTGGGCTTGCCGGTAGCCCGCATATCGAATCCGCCGCGCTCCTTACAGGCATTTCTTAACTCAATAGCCACGGGTATCCTGGTCTTCCTTTTGTACGATATTATCGCGAAAGCCAGCGAACCTATCGAAGGTGCCTTGACTTCTGCCCAGAGTGGAGATGCCGGGAACTTCATATTTCTGCTGATCGTCTTCGCCATAGGTCTCGGCGTAGGCATGCTCAGCCTGGTCCTTTTTGAGAACAGGCTGCTTGGGCGCGCCACGGAGCAAACTCAAGATACTGGGGCCAGTCCCTACCGGCTTGCTATTATGATTGCTGTCGGGATAGGGCTGCACAATTTCTCAGAGGGTCTGGCGATCGGTCAAGCCTCCCGCTCGGGAGCAATCAGCCTGGCCACAATCCTCATTATTGGATTCGGTCTTCATAACATGACCGAAGGTTTCGGTATCGCGGCCCCCTTGACTCTTGCCACCAGACCCTCCTGGCGCTTCCTCGCGCTCGTTGGCCTGATCGGTGGCGGCCCTACGTTTGTGGGCTCAATTCTTGGATACAGCGTGGAATCGGAGCCTGTCTTTGTGTTCTGCCTCGCTCTGGCCGCCGGTTCAATCTTCTACGTCATAGGCGAACTGTTGAATGTAGGCAGGCGCTTCCGGCTGCGTGAATTGGCTATGGCCGGCGTCTTTGTCGGCTTCCTGGCCGGATATGGAACCGATCTAGTTCTCACCTGGGCAGGCGCCTGAGCCCCTGAGGACCCACGCTTTTTCGGTAGTTTACCATTTCGTAGCCTACATGTGAGGCCACGCGTTCTCGGAACGCGTTACACACAAGCGTTATCGCCATAGGTGATCTCTTGCTATTTATTTTGATATCAAGGGATATGTCTCCTAAGCCTTGTACATGCTGGAACCATAGTCCGATGCACAAGTGAGAGAGAGCGTGGAACGGGAGAGGCGTAGAACGGGAGAGGCGTAGAACGGGAGAGGCGTAGAACGGGAGAGGCGTAGAACGGGAGAGGCGTAGAACGGGAGAGGCGTAGAACGGGAGAGGCGTAGAACGGGAGAGGCGTAGAACGGGA
>JBBRDO010000098.1:0-17481 GCA_038203825.1 Chloroflexia bacterium
ATGCGGGAGGTAAAGGTGAGTCCGCGTGAGAAGCCGTCCTTGCGTATGCGCCAGAAGTGGACGGCGAGGAATATAGAGAGCACAAGTGGCAGAGCCACAACGTGGAGAGTATAGAAGCGAATCAGCGCGTTCTGACCCACCTGGTAGTCTCCAATGAGCATGAACTTTACGAAATCGCCTACGGCCGGAGGTGGCGTTGAGCCAACCATGTTAACGCCCACGGTCACGGCCCAGAGTGCCAGCTGGTCCCAGGGAAGGAGATAGCCGGTATAACTCAACAGGAAAGTGAGCACAAGCAAGATTACGCCGATCACCCAGTTGAATTGCCTTGGAGCTCGGAAGGAGCCCGTGAAGAAGACACGACACATGTGAAAGAAGACCGTGATCACCATCGCGTGAGCGGCCCACCTGTGCATGTTGCGCAAGAACCAGCCAAATGGCTGCAGATTCTTGATGTCGTTCATCGTCTGCCAGGCCTGGGTCGTGGACGGAATGTAATAGAACATTAGAAGCACGCCGGTAAGGGTGAGCAGCAGGAACAAGAAGAAAGAGATGCCACCCAGTCCGAAGGTGTAGGTCATCTTAATGGCGTCTGACCTTGTGCGGATGGGGTGGAGATGCAGGAATATGCTATTCATAACTGCGAGCGAACGCCCGCGAACAGAGCGTGGCCAGCCGTTGCGCACAATCGAGCCTGACACGTCTTCCCACGTTCGCTTACCGACGACATTCATGGAATGCAACGGCCTGCGTATCACGGCGGGTAGGCGCTGATACAGGTCCTTGGGCGTAGGGACCTGTGGTCCCTGGTCACCTAATGAGCGTGTTGCCATCTATATCTCCTCCTCCTCTTCATCCTTTGGCTTGCGCACCGTTCCGATGCGATCTATCAGTACCAAAAGCAAGATTGCGATAATTAGCGCGGGGAAGATAATGAACGGTTCCTGGTTCTCGGTGAGATTCATCCCGTCCTCCTCAATTCTTGTGCACCCAGGGCATAAACGTCTCAGGTAACAAAGCAGGGTGAAGTGCGCGGGGGTTTCCCGCAGACAGTATTATAGCGGAGAACGCGCCTGCTTGCTAGTGATTTTACACCAATACTTAACTAATTTTGCGTTAATTTTTCATATAGGACTATTCATATATGCCTATACGTGGCGCATAAGGGACATCGCCTGCGCAGTCGGGATCACCTATGGACCCCGGTCGCGGCTGTACATGCCGTTCGCGTTGAAGAGTTATACAGTAAAACTCTATAGTCCTGCAACCCGGTGATAGAGCGTTGCAGTTTCACGGGCGCACTTCTCCCATGAGAATAGGGCGGCGCGCTTTCGACCGGCATCGCTGAGATCTGCGGCGGTCTTCGGGTCACTTAGCACTAGTTCAATAGACTTGGCCCATTCGTGCGGGTTGTCCGCGTCGCACAACATGGCCGCACCCTCGGTGACTTCTTCGACGGCGGGAGTAAGCGATGCCACAACCGGTACTCCCGCCAGCATGGCCTCCAGGGGCGGCAGGCCAAATCCTTCCCAGCGTGACGGGTACGCCAATAAGGTTGCGCCCGCCACAAGGCGGTATAAGTCGCCCTGTGCAACGAATCCAGTCCGTCGGACCCGCGCACGAGTTTTGGGTGGCAACACGCTGAGTAAGCTCTCTTCCGTGTAGCCCTTCATGCCGCGGGCAGGCTTACCCGTGATCACCAGCTGCACGTCGGGGAAGCGCGGCGCGATCCGCTTGAATGCCTCAACGACGACCTCAAGATTCTTGCGCCGCACCCACGGACCCAGGCACAGTATGTATCGTCCCTCTTGGCGCGCTCCAATGAGCCTGCCTTCTATCATCTTTTCCTGGACTTCACCGTAAGCGCGGTCTATACCTGGGTAGACCACTTTGACCTTGGCCGGGCGCACCCCGAAGAAGCGCTCGATATCGGCCTTAGTAGCACGTGAGTCAGCGATGATTGCCGCAGCATGTTTGAGCACGTGGGGGAGGGTCAAGAGAGCTATTGCCAGCCAGCCACGGTTGTAATCTTCGGGATAGCGCATGAATATAAGGTCGTGAACTGTAACGATAAGCTTGCCTGGTCCCCAAAGGGGGCCGATATGGGATGTCGAATGTACCACATTTGGCCGATTGCGCAACAACGCCAGCGGTAAAGTCACCTGTGTATATGTAGGCCACTCCTGTATCAGGCTGAGAAAGTCACTTTTGCCGGTTCGGCCACGGGCCGCCGCTCCATAAGAAGACAGCTGTAGGCCCAACTCGTGTTCGTGTGCTTGTAGTTCTTCAGCTAGGCGCTTGGAGTATAGTCCCACTCCGGTGACGTTCGTCCCGGCATAACTTGTGTCAAGCGCCACTCTTACGGTCATCAAGCCGCTCGCGGGTTGGCTTCAAAGCGATACCCGAGGCCGCGCTCAGTCAGAATCTGGCTAGGCTGCTGCGGATTGTCTTCCAATTTCTCACGCAAACGCCTGACATATATTCGCAGATAATCGAGCTCGCCCAGGTATTCGGGTCCCCATACCTTGCTCAACAAGTCGTCGTGCATGAGTACCTGACCTGCATTGCGGGTGAGTTGGTAGAGCAGCTTGTACTCGATGGGCGTGAGCTTGATCAGTTTATCCTTCAGAAACACCTGGTGAGTGGCATAATTCACCAGCAGGTTGCCAGACGAGAACTTGCCTCCCCCGGAGAGTGGAGGAGGGGCTTGCGCCCGCCGCATAACGGCCTTGATTCGAGCTGAGAGCTCCAGATAGCCGAAGGGCTTCGTGATATAGTCGTCGGCGCCCAACTCCAGGCCGCGCACCTTGTCGATCTCTTCCCCCCGCGCAGATATCATGAGCACGGGAGCATCGTTTCGCGAACGAATCCAGTGAAGGACCTCGAAGCCATCAGTGTCGGGGAGTGCAATATCAAGCAGCACCACCTCGGGGTTTTCGCGCTGAAAGACCGCTTTGCCTTCTGCACCCGTTTCGGCGGCAAGTACGATAGCCTCATGCCACTGTAACCCAAACGACAACGTGATGGCTTCGACCACATCTGGATCATCATCAATTATTAAGATCTTCATTGAATTCCTTTCCACTCACATCTCCCAATTCTTCGGAACTATCATCCACGTCTGACTGTGCCAGGGTGAAGTAGAATGTGCTTCCACTACCTTGCCTGCTGTGTACGCCGAGATGCCCTCCATGTAGCTCAACTATAGATCGGGCTATAGCCAGCCCCAAGCCTGTTCCCTCTTGCTTGCTGTTCTCAACGAGAGTGCCCGACCGATAATACTTGTCGAACACAAAGCCTTGTTCTGTAGGAACGATACCAGGCCCCTCGTCTCGCACGAAAACCTTGACCAACCCTCCACGCGGCGTTGCTCCCACAATAATGTGTGAATCTCGTGGTCCATATTTGTTGGCGTTCGAGAGGAGGTTTATGATTACTTGCTCGATGCGCCGCCTGTCGGCCACGGCGGCCAGCCTGGACCACCGAGGAGATCCAGTGGAGGGCAGGTCAAACTCAAGTGTCTGAGAACGCGCGTCGAACAACGGCCGCAGCGTCGCTACCGCGTCCAGTAGGACTTCGCCGAGGTTAAGCACCTGCCGGTTTAGCGTCATGCGGCCTGCGCGTAGGCGTGCCATGTCAAGAAGTTCATTCACTAGGTTAATAAGCCTGTCTGTGCTCCTACCGATGTTGTTGAGAAGCCTCTGCTCTGTGCTGGTTCCGGTCTCACCAAACGCCAGGCCGGCGCGGGTGCTGGCAAGCGCGCCGACCGAAGTCTTAATGGCCGTGAGGGGGGTTCGAAGCTCATGTGACACCATCGACAACAGGTCACGTTCAAGGCGTTCAAGCTCCTGGGAGCGTTCGGCCTTTTCCCGCTCCATCTCGTAGAGACGGGCCATGCGCACGGCAACCGCAACCTGCTGGCTAATGGCCGACAATAGCTCGATGTTAGGGCCGCTAAAAGCATGCGCGTCGTAGCGGGCCACAAAGAGCGCGCCGATCACCTTATCGTCCAGAAGGAACGGAACACAGGCGATGGCTTCAGGGTGCTCGGCCAGGTCGTACCGGCTGCGTGGTGAATGGTGTTCGAGTGGGTTTGCATCAGTAAGCACGGGTTGCCGCATGCGTAAAACCTTCCCAATGGTGATCTTCTCGTTGGCCGAGAGCAAGTTGGGGTTAGGATCTCGGTCGGCTACAATCAGGAGTCCATCGGCATCGTCAGCCGTATTATTCCATTCCCGGGTCCCATCAAATAGAACTACGAATCCACGGTCGGCGCAGACAGCCTTGCTAGAGGCGGATGCAACCGTGCGCAATACCTGTTCCAGGTCCGGCGCTCCGGCAAGTGCTGCGTGAGTAAGACTGTTGAGCAGGCGCAATTGGTTGCCTGCCTCCTCCTCCAGTTGCATTTTACGCGCTTCAACTTCGACTGCACGCTTCATACCAACGGACATAAACATGACCATGATGAGCGATGTGACTTGCACAACAACAATTGGCAACCTCAAAGAGGCTACGGGGTCAGGGCGTAGTATCATCAACGTGATGAAGAGTGCAGCACATGCGATGACGAGCAGTGCTGACCGCGAGAGACCAACGCGCAAGGCTGCTCCAATTACGAGGGCATAGTAGAGGATCATAAACGGGCTGAGAAATCCGCCCGTCAGGAGAATAGCGGCGGAGGCTACCAGCCAATCGAGCACAAAGAGGGGAAAGCCGGGTGTGGTGCGCCATGGCACGCCCAGAACAGCAATAACGACCAGATTGTACAAGACCAGGCCGAGTGCAAGCCAGGTGGGATCGGTGGCATAAAGCGCGTACGCGTCGACCGGGTTTCCGTGTCCGAGCAAGCTAAGCAAAACTACGATAGTAACGCTGAAGCCGCGAATAGCAGCGTCGAGGCCCTCTATAGAGGGGGCGCCATCACGTACAAAAAGGCGCAGCATCGGCGCGGGCACCCATCCTCGAAGAACGGGTGGCGCGACTTTCACGAAGGTTGTGTCCCGTTTGCTTTTCATAATGGGCTGCCGTTTCCTGCGTTCTCTCTCATTATAGTACAGTTGCGGCAATCTGACTATGCAATTTAAATCACAAAGTCATTGACACCCGAGCACGCCTATGGTAGATTGAATGCGATGCAATGGCTCGTTGATATCCACAGGATACTGTCCAACATGATCGCTATTTATGCGCTCGTGATGGGATTCTGGGGCCTCGTCAATTTTATCCGCAAGCAAGCTCCCGACGGGAGCTACAACGCGGCCCTCGCCATTGCCGTGGGGTTGTTCGTTCTGGAAGGGATAGTGGGCGTGTTCCTGGTGCTCTTTGGATTTCAACCGGCGCGCGGTCTCCACTTCTTGTATGGGGTCACTATAGTGATCACCATCCCAGCGATATTCGCCTTTACACGCGGCAGCAATACGGTGCGCGAGTCGCTATTTTATGGTATAGCGATGCTCTTTATCTGGGGTCTTGCCGAACGCGCTCTGGACACTGCTCTGAATCCATGACCGAGGAACGTAGCTGGCTGTCGCGCTATCTGTCGGTCGGGCTCATGATATTTGCGGGACTGGAGTGGTTCCTTGGGCGGGTGGTTTCGCGGACAGCGGCTGCTCCGCCGCTCAGCGGTATCGGACGCACAATTGTGGAGGCTCTCGGCAGGACGGGCTTCTTCCTATTCGCGACGGCCTTCCTGTTGGCCACAGCACTCTTGCTTCTTTCAGCGTGGCGGCTCTACGAATTGGCTCGAAGCGAGCACCACGTGGACGATGTTGCCCTCGCGGTATTTCTGGCCCTATTTGCGATCCTGGACGTGGTACAGTCGCTTCTGACTGCCTCGTCGGCGGTAACAAGCGAGGGGATCCTCACCTTCACGTTCAACGTGTTATCGCTGAGCGCGGTGTGGTGGCTGACTGTTCGCTTTCTCATTGTCGGACGAGAGCTTTTGATGGTGAAGATCGCCGTGTCCCTGGCTGCGGTGGCGTACTCGTGCTGGTATTATTCGATCCTGCTGGGCCGCATATCCCTTGGAAGTCTGGACGTCGGCTCGACCGACATACTGCGATTCGGGGAGCTCGCGGCGGTACTGACGCCAGTGGCATTCTTTTTCGCCGTCGCGGTGCCCCATGAGTGGCGGGTAGGTAAGAGATGGATCGCACCTGTACTTCTCAGCCTGGCCCTTGCAGCCGGCAACATTGCAGATATAGCTACGGGCAGCGGCTATACGGGAGTATTCTCGATCTGGTCGGTGGGTTTCACCCTGTGGTTGCCGTGGCCCATCTACGCGGTCTCCATCGGCCTGTTCCTTTATGCAGTGCTGACCTGTTTCGCTCGCAAGGTGAAATCAGGTGGCTATGGAGATGCGAACGTTGCCCTCGGCATGCTCCTCACACTGTATGCCGGTTATAACCTGCAACTGACGTACCAGCACCTGCTGGTCGTACTGGCGTTCGCCCTGCTAACCAGGATCGCCCGCCCGCTGCGCAGGACGGCCCTGGGTGAACGCCCAGCTGCAGCAGTTACTGATAGTGAACAAGTATCTTCGTGAGCGCGGGCGGTAGGGCGCGCAGCTGACTCCTTCTTAAACAACTGCTGGACGCGATTACGGAGCATCTACTGTTGTATGCTCCGATCTGTTCTTTTACCACTTGAAGTCATCTACGTCAGGCGGCCTGGGCCGCGGCTTTTGCGGGCGTATGGGGGATGTGGGCGTCCCACTGCCGGGGTCCTCGGGCGTTATGACTCGCCTGGGGACTATGACGCTTCCATCAGCGAGTATCCTCCGACGCACGCCCGTCCAAAAATAGTCGTTGACAGGCATGTCCGATTTCATGTGCTCTTTGATTATGCGGCGCACCCTGTTCTGGTCCATCTCCTGATAGTAAACAGGACCTGGATAGACGACCATAGTTGGCCCGCTGTCGCAGTGCGCTTGACAGCCTGTTGCGGACACGCTCACATCGTGCTCGATCCCTTGATTCTGAACTTCGGCGTCCATGAAGTCGACGAGGGCTGACGCGCCTTTTGGCCCACAGTTCACGCCGCAACAAATGTAAGCACGATACTTCGCTTTCTCCATGTGTTTACCAGGCTAGGCTGTTATGCCCATCGAACGAGTGAGGGTCACGTCGTTGCCGAGAACAACGCCCGTGACCCATGCACCGAGTATTGGTTAGTCCGTAGTTGCCGAAGTGGGCCCGCTAGGCCAGTGACCCCATAAGAGTTTCTAGCGATTCCCTGGACGGGCGCAATCTGCTCTCGGGCATCTCAATCAGCGGCGTCTCATCGAGATTGAGCACGTCTTGAATGTTGCCACGCTCTTCATTGAAGTAGACGAGTCCTGTTACGAACTCGCGCTTGGCCTGCGACTCCAACAGCATCTTTATTGCGCTAAACTTGTCGGTCGGATCGTAGTCGCGGCCAAGCTTGCGTAGGTGAATAGCCTGTCCGTCATGCATTTCGATGGTGACGTCCTGGCCTTCCTGGTAGTCCACTGTAATCTCTTCACGGCGCGGCACAAAAGTGATATCGTGCAGAGGATCTTCATTGGCCTTGCCGTAGGGGTAGCTCTTGGTCGAATCTTCGTGGTTATTAAAAGTCACGCAAGGGCTAATGATATCCACTACCGCTGTACCGTTGAAGCTGATTGCTGCCTTGAGAAGTTCTCGCACTTGCTTGGCATCCCCGGAGAAGGATCTAGCAACAAAGCCGCAGTCGGCCGCAATAGCCTCCAGACACAGGTCAATAGGCGGGAGTTCATTGGTTCCGGCGTGTTTGAGAATCTGTCCCACGTCGGCGGTAGCCGAGAACTGGCCTTTCGTCAGGCCATAGACACCGTTATTTTCGATGATGTAGACCATGGGCACGTTCCGGCGCAGCAGATGCTTGTATTGGCCAATGCCGATTGAGCCTGTGTCGCCGTCTCCTGAAACTGCGATAGGCGTGAGGCTGCGATTGACGACACCAGCGCCCGTAACCACGGATGGCATCCTACCGTGTAGTGCGTTGAAGCCGTGCGAGCGGTTAAGGAAGTAAGCCGGTGACTTGGAGGAGCAACCGATGCCGCTCATCTTAATGACCTTATAGGGTGGGAGGCTCAGTTCGAAGGCGACTGTTATGATCTGACTTGATATTGAATCGTGCCCGCAGCCCGAACAGAGGGTAGAAGGCCTGCCGCGATAGTCGCCCTTCTCCAGGCCAACAAGGTTCACCTTGTCACGTCGCGGTTCTGTTACTGTTGCTACCATTTCTTGTGACTCCTTACTGATGTGCCTGATGAAGAACTAGCGGCTACCCTCGGCCTCGAGAATGCCTTTTCGAACAAACGAAGCTGTCAGCGGCAGACCGTCGAGGTGGGCCAGTGACCGCAATTCGGCCGCCCGTTCGGGAACGTGCAGCTGGATAAGCGAGCGCAGTTGAGCGTCTTCAGTCAGCTCAACGACATAGAGCCGCTTGTACTTGTTGACGAAGTCGGTGAGCGTGCTTTCAAATGGCAAAGCCCTCACTCGAATGAAGCTAGTCTCGATGCCCTGTGCGCGCAATTGGTCACGCGCCTCGCTAATAGCGTCACAGGTTGAGCCGTAGGCAATAATGCCAATCTCGGCGCCATCGCGCTCGTCAAGCAATGGCTTGGGGACCATCGTGCGCGCTGTTTCGTGCTTACGCGAGAGCCGCTTGAGGTTCTCTTCCCAGTCATCCGGACGCTCGCTGTAAACGGCCTGGGCATTATGTCCGGTGCCACGAGTAAAATAGGCAGACAGGGGATTCTGGTTGCCTGGGAGCGTTCGGTAGGGAATGCCGTCGCCATCCGGGTCTTCGTAGCGGGCGAATGCGCCAGCCTTATTAATGTCCTCGGTGGTTAGAATCTTACCCCTGTCCATGGGCTGATCCGGGTATTCGAACGGCTCACTCATCCAGGTATTCATGCCAAGGTCGAGGTCGGACAGCACGAAGACAGGCGTTTGCAGTCGCTCGGCGAGGTCAAAAGCCCGCCAGCCGAACTCGAAACATTCCTTCATGGTACCAGGGAGTAAGACGATCTGACGCGTGTCGCCGTGGCCCAGGAAATAGACCGGAAGGATATCGGCCTGAGACGTACGAGTTGGTAATCCTGTGGATGGGCCAACCCGCTGGATATCCCAGATGACGCCCGGGATCTCAGCGAAATAACCCATGCCCGCAAACTCGGTCATGAGCGAAATGCCAGGACCGGATGTGGCCGTCATAGAACGAGCGCCTGCCCAGCCTGCGCCCAGCACCATGCCAATAGCTGCGAGCTCATCTTCTGCCTGCACAACGGCGAAGTCAACCTTGCCATTCTGGGGAGGGCGCAGTTTTACCAGGTAACCGTTAAGAGCGTCGATTACACTCGTGGAGGGCGTGATCGGGTACCACGAAGCGAAAGTGACCCCTCCATACACAGCACCCAGGGCACCGGCACTGTTGCCGTCGATCATGATTAGTCCGCTCGTCTTGTCCATGCGTTCTATCTTGTAAGGGTCTGCCTTGACAAGGTTTTGTTTCGCCCAGTCGAGGGTCATCTTAACCACGTCCATATTCATCGCCACCGGCTTTGGCCTGCCGTGGAAGTGGTCAAGGAGTCCGGCATTGAGGGTATCGGCGTCGATGCCAAGAAGATAGGCTAGAGCTCCCACGTAAACCATGTTACGGACGTGATCGCGTAACTTCGGGTCGATCTCTGTCTGCTTCATGATCTCTTTGGCAGGAACAGGATACATGGTGACGTCGTCGCGGTGGGTCGCAAACCGGTAGTCATCGGGATAGACGCAGACCCCGCCTGCCGGAAGGTTTGCGATATCTTCCTCCGCAGTTGCCGGGTTAAATGCTACGAGAATCTCTGCTGTCTCGCGCCGGGCAACGTAGCCGTCCTTGCTGAGCCGGATGATGTACCACGTTGGCAAGCCGGAAATGTTGGAAGGGAAAAGGTTCTTAGAACTGACGGGCACCCCCATCTTGAAAGCCGAGCGGGCCAGCAGCCCGTTGGCAGTTTGGCTACCCGAACCGTTAACAGTCGCAACTACGATGGAAAAGTCGTTTACGATTGTGGGCCGGTTATCACTGCTCTCTGTAGCCGGCATATCCAGCACATCCGTTGTGCTCATGGCTCATTCTCCTAATTTTGGATATCAAGTTATGCATAGAGTGCATCGTTCTAAGGGTTGCTGATCGTCGGATCGCATTGGAAACCCAAAATCACGTTATCCCGGGGTAAGTTCGTCGCGGGGGTCAATAGTCTCTTCGCCAAGTTTTGTGTGGCCTGTTTCATTGCCCTGGGCGTTTTCGTCGTCTTTCCCGACAAGGTCAGCCGGACCGGCCATGGGAGGTGTGATTGGCACAACTTCGTCGTCCGTAGCTCCCAGATGCTGAGACGGGCTCCTGTCGGCGGTCTGTGCAGAGTTGGCCTGCCGGTAATCGCCCTGATGAGTGATCATGTCCTGGTCGAGCTCTTCCCGCACATACTCAGCCTGTTTCTCCGGGGATTGCGGCGTGGGCGTGTCCGAGCCATCGCTCGGCCCTTCCTGCGTCGGATTGTCGGTCAATTCGATGCTCCTTTGAACCTGGGCTATGCTGCATAATCAACCCGGCTAGAAGTCGGCTACAGTAAAGTATAACACAGATAATCGGCTCGCGCCTTGCGCTGGCGCAATCATGCCTACTACAAAAAGGAAGGGCACAGGCACGTCTGCCTCTGCCCTCGCGTCCTCGTTAGTCGAGTGTGAAACTAGATTTCTTCAGTGTCAATCTGTGCCCTTTGCAGGGTGCCGCTGTAGTCTATGTAGAGGGTCTTCCACTCAGTAAAGACGTCAAGGCCCGCCTGTCCGGCTTCGCGGTGCCCGTTGCCAGTGCCGCGCGTTCCGCCGAATGGAACCTGAATCTCGGCGCCGATTGTGCCCGCGTTGATGTAGACAATACCTGTTGTGATGTCGCGCATGGCACGGAACGCCTGGTTCACGTTGCTTGTATAGATGGACGACGACAAGCCGTACTTGGTGTCGTTGTTCACCTGGATGGCCTCCTCCATGCTATCGACGGGGATAATCGTCGTAACCGGGCCGAATATCTCTTCCTGTGACAGATAATCATGGCTTTTCATATTAGTGAAGAGTGTAGGCTGGAAGAAACTGCCCTTGGACAACTCGCCATCGGTGGCTTTGTCTCCACCGATGAGGAGTTCGCTACCCTGCTTGATGCCGTCCTGGACCATGTCGTGAATGCGGTCCAACTGGCCCGGATTGATAACCGGTCCGATGTCCGTTCCGGCATCAAGTCCATTGCCCAACTTGAATTTCTTGACTCGAGCGACCAGCTTCCTCTCCAGGTCCTGCTGTACGCCCCGCTGAACGATGACGCGGGAAGCTGCGGTACAGCGCTGGCCTGTTGTCCCGAATGCGCTCCAGAGAATGCCCTCGACTGCGAGATCGACATCCGCATCGTTCAGGACGATGATTGCATTCTTGCCGCCCATTTCGAGCGAGACGCGCTTTAGCGTCTTGGCGCCCTCCATGGCGACCTGCATTCCGGCGGCAGTCGAGCCTGTGAAGGAGATAAGCTTGACGCCGGGGTGGTGGATGATTGCTTCGCCCACGGATCCGCCGGGCCCGAAGACGACGTTGACAACGCCGGCAGGTAGTCCAGCTTCTTCAAGTATCTTCACGAGTTCCAGTGCCAGTAGCGGCGTGTCAGACGCCGGCTTGAAGACGACGGTATTGCCTGCGACAATGGCGGGCATTATCTTCCAGGACGGAATCGCGATTGGGAAGTTCCACGGAGTTATCGCGCCAATCACGCCAATTGGGTCACGGACGGCCATTACAAACTTATTGGGAAGTTCGGATGGGACGGTTTCGCCCATCAGCCTGCGACCTTCGCCCGCCATATAGAAAGTCATATCGATGGCTTCCTGGACGTCACCGCGGGCCTCAGCCAGCACCTTGCCCATCTCCTGAGTCATCAGTCGCGCAAGGTCTTCTTTGCGCTCAATTAGCATCTGCCCAGCCCTGAAAAGGATTTCTCCACGACGCGGGGCGGGGGTCAGCCTCCAGGTCTTGAATGCCTTCTCAGCGGCTTCTACGGCCGTGTTGACATCAGCGGCGTTTGACACGCTTAGAACGCCAAGAAGTTCGCCCGTAGCCGGGTTGCGGCTCTCGAAAGTCTTGCCTGCGGAACCTTCGACGCGTTTGCCACCTATATAATTACGAACCAGTTCATGCGCATATGTGGGCGCTTCAGTAGTTGCCATATTGTTCCCCTGCTCCTTTCGGCTCTCAACATTGAGAGGGTTATAGCGATTGTGGCCTAACGTTATCGTTAAGCATCAAGCCCAGTATATAGCGCGCTCCGCCGCGGTGTCAACGCGCTTGACAATTAGGCAGTCGACCAGTATAATCTCTTGATGCGTCTTGACTAAAGATGCTCATGCCGAGGTGGCGAAACGGCAGACGCGCTAGGTTGAGGGCCTAGTCCCCGTTTTAGGGGGTAGGGGTTCAAATCCCCTCCTCGGCACCAGAAAAGAAGCGAGAGCGAATGTGGAGTCGGCGAATCAGCCGCTTCTACCAATTCGTCTATCGAATTCACGGGCGGTTAGCTCAGTTGGCCAGAGCGCTTCGTTTACACCGAAGACGTCGGGGGTTCGAGTCCCTCACCGCCCACTCAAATTGACCTTGGTCGGCTCATGGTATTCGGCCGCACCACTCATTCAATGCTTTGCCGCGAAATGGTACAACCGTAGGCGACCGAGCCATGCGTCCAATGCGCTGGGCTGTATGGTGGCTGCGTCCGCGCACGTCGATGAAGAGTGGCATGCATTTTCGCGTATGCGAGTACTCCAAAAGTCAAAATTGCTGTGCACGCAGCGCTTTCTTCCTGTGTTCGGTACACCCGAATCTACGTATGTCGCGAGTGCTTTCTACGTGCTCGCCTATGTAGATCTCGGTATCGCGCGCAACCGATATTAGTGAGCCGCAACGATGGATTGAGCAACATTTAGTGGTAAAGTTGCAGTAGACATGCCTCATTACTTGCAGCGTGAAAGATGGTTTAGTTTCCTACCCTTTACACATTAAAAGACGACACGGCCTGTCAGGATGAGTCCACATTGACTAAGTGGAAGATCGCCGATACAAAATTGAGACCCCTCTTGACCCACTTGCCCGTCTCTAATGACATCTGCAAATGGGCTTAACCTGAGGGCGGGACGGCACCAGCTTTGGCGAGGGGCGAGCAAGCCATGCCGGTATAGTGTATTGGGTATGCGCCTTTAGATCCGGCCGTCACCCGGCATCATGACTGGACGGGGGTTTAAGATATGTTACGTTTGTCTGCTCGCCGGCATCTTCTGGTTCGCCTGGTTGTTGTTGGGCTCCTCCTGGCGGTCATTGCGCCGATCGTCCGATCTGTCCACTTTGCCGCTCAAGGCTCAGTCGCGGCGGCTGCGAACCTTCCGGTGGACCGGACCGATGCGCTCTTACTCCAGACGGCAACCAAGACTCCCTCTGATAATGGCTTTGAGAAAGTCCTGCGCTTCTACGGCCTCAAGCGACTAAACGTCGATCTCGGTAGGACAGCGGTCACCGACGCGCTACTTCGTGACGAAACCGGCGCATATTATCCATCGGTCTTCATTGACGGCTCAAACCTGACGCCTGCGTTACTCAGTAGCGGTGAGCTTCAGGTATTGCGCAATGCAATTACTGTCGGCGGCGTCCATCTCTACGTCGGAGCGCTGCGCTCGAGCAATAACGCACCATTACAGACGCTTACCGCCGGAGAGGTGCTGGGAAGCAGTAGCGTTACGGACAGCCACAAGGATTATATGATCTCGACCGTGCAGCCGGACGTCACGCGGGAGCTCTCGGGGCTGACGATAACACACAACAGTGCACAAACTGACTTCGCGCTGAACATGTCCGGAAGCGCAACACATACTCAGATTCTGGTCAGATCCACCGACAACTCACAGCAGCAGTACGCCATTTTCGCCCACTACCAGGATGGATCAGGGAGTGTCTTTGTCGCCAGCAACGATGCAGATACCTACCTATCGTATAACACGCTTTCTGATAACTATGCGGCCACGGCCTCAGGGAACTCTTTTGTGCAGCAGCGATTTGCCCAGATAGTGCCCATGATGATGTTTGTGCGGTACTCAGCAGGTGACGAGGCCTGGCATCGCAATCACGATTACGCCAATTTTACCCTAGATGACCCACCGCTTCAGACCTTGCCGACTGGCGCTGACTACGCGGGTATCCTTCAACACGCGATCGCGCACAATTTCCACTTCACGTTAGCCTTTATACCGAAGAACTACGATTCGGTTGATCCCGGTGTGGTCAGTCTGTTCATTGACAATCCGGACCGACTTTCGCTCGTGCAACACGGGAACAACCACGACGGATACGAATTCTACAAGTACACAACGCAGCCCGGAGACCAATACCCTGCGAGGCCGCTGGCGGACCAGGAGGCCGACATAGTCGAAGGCATGGCACGGATGCAAGCGCTTTCGCAGAGTACCGGGTTGCCATACGCGCACACGATGATCTTTCCGTTCAACATATCCCCGGCTGACACACTTACGCTTCTCAAGAAGTACAACTTCCAGGCAACCATAAACTCACAGGATTACCCTCTTGGTGGAGCACGCGCCTGGACCTGGAATTCGTATGCCTATCCCGCCGAGATGGAGTACAGCAACTTTGCCGTCATCAAGCGCTACGGTCCAGAAAGCGAACCGTTCCCATTGGACCTGTTTGTGGACAAGCCGGTATTCATGTACGAGCACCCACCCTACTTCACGACTCGTGGGGCGGGAGCATTCGACGCGGTTGCCGACTCGATAAATGCCCTGCAAGGCGATGTAGAATGGCGAAGCCTCGATTACATTATGAAGCACCTCGATATGGAGAAGACGGACGACGACGGTAGCGTCGAAGTTCAGTTTTATGGAAACGACCTAATTGTCAACAACGAAGCAGGATCCGACAAGACCTATCATTTAACGCGTGAAGAAACGCTGAACGTCCCGATCTACAGCGTGACCGTGGACGGAGCGCCCGCCGGCTACTCGGTTTCGGGCGGCATTCTACAGGTCGACACAGTGGTACCAGCGCACGGCTCACGCGAACTGGTAATAACCTACGGCTCACCGTCAACCGCGACACCGAGTCCAACGCTTACCTCTACTTCTACGGGTACCTCGACACCAAGTGGAACTGCCAGTACCACCCTGACCAGCACGCCAAGCGCGACCCCGACAAGTAGCGTCACCGACACTCAAGTCCCGCCGACCTCATCCGCTACCGCAACTGAGACGAACACAGCGACTTACAGTCCAACAGAAACCGCGACAAAGACTCCAACCCAGACGACAACGACCGTGCCGACAGATAGCCCTACTGACACAGTGACAGACACCCAAACGGCGACTGAGACGGGTACGCCCACGAGTTCACCGAGCGCAACCGCTATACCTACCGATACAGCAACTGTGACGCTAACTGCGACAGCAACGGAGACGGACACCGCAACGCCGAGCTGTACGGGCACGCCGACCGAAACTCCAACGTTTACGTCCACAGCGGCGCCGACGGATACGAGCACTGCCCTGGCAACATCTACACCGACGGAAACGGCCACTGCCATAGACACACCTACCTATACACCTTCAGAAACCGCAACGAGCACAATTACCGCGACTACGACCGACACTGATACGCCCGCACCAAGTGCTACAGATACGGCTACCGAAACGGCAAGCAGCACGGTTATACCTACGTTCTCGCAAACGGAGACTTCGACACCAAGTGAGACGGCGACGGCTGTGCCGAGTGATACACCGACCGACACGGCCACTGTAACGGTGACTCACACCGCAACCGACACGGCCACGGATACCGCTACAAGCATGCCCACCAGTACTCCGTCAGACACTGAGACGGGGACTGCAACCGATACCACAGTACCAACAAGCGCGCCCACGAACACGCCAACGGATACATCGACTGATTCACCAACGGAGACCGTGACATCAACGGCCACTGACACACCAACCAACGTGCCAACCGACACTCATACAGCTACAGCCACGGATACGCCTACTGCCACTGCGACCTTCACTCCGACAGACACCGCCACGGAAACGGCGACGTCAACACCAACTGACACACCCGCGCCGTCAGCCACGGACACTGATACGGCTACTGCCACTGCGACCTTCACTCCGACAGACACCGCCACGGAAACGGCGACGTCAACACCAACGGATACGCCAACGGATACGCCAACGGATACGCCAACGCCTGTGGCAACGTTGACCAATACTGAGACGCCCTCTAGCACGGAGACGCAAACCGTGGCACCGATCGACACACCAACGTATACGCCGACTTCCACCCCTTCTGACACGCCCACGACGACGGCGACCGATACCAAGACAGCAAGTGCTACGGTACCTCCGGCGCCAACTGACAGTCCCTCTCCGACACCGACCGATACCTTCACTGCAAGCAGTACCGCAACGGAAACTAGTACGGCCACCGGCACGCCGACTCCAAGCCCCACGTTGACGGCAACTGCTACGGCAACCAACACAGGCACGCCGACTGCTACGCCGACTGCGACGTCAAGTCCGATGGCTACGTCGGTGGCACGTTTGTTCAGCGACGGCTTTGAGTTGGGCGACTTATCTAAGTGGACCGGAGGAAGCGGCCTGGTTGTCCAGCAGCAGGAAGTCTACGCGGGGTTGTATGCCGCGAGAGGTACCAGCACGGGTGCTGCGAGCTATGTGTATAAACGTCTTACGACCAATCAAAGTGACCTGTACTACCGGGTCAGGCTGAAGAGTATAAGCCAGGGCTCACGCTGGATCTATCCAATGCGATTTCTTACAGCCAGTGGGGGACAAATACTCGCCCTGTTCCTTACGGGGGGAAGCAGTGCAAAGGTGGGGTACCAGAACTATGTCACGAACAGCACAGTGACAAGTGCCAGTACGGTCAGCCGAGGCCTGTGGCATGAGATCGAAGTGCACGTGAAGGTTGCGGGTTCAAGCAGCGCGGAGGAAGTCTGGCTGGATGGAGTGCTGCTGACAGACCTGAGCAGATCAGATTCGCTAGGCACAACTGCGGTTGGACGTGTTCAACTCGGAGAGAACGGAACAGGATCGCCTGCGGACATAGTCTACGACGACGTTTCGGTGGACACCACGTACATAGTGGGGCCCCAGAGCGCTGGACTGACGCCCATTTTGGCCCTGCTTCCGAGGTGGCTGTTCCTGAAGCCATAGGGTGACAAGTTCCGGGGCTTATGATATAATACGACGTCCGAGGCACCCAGGAGTGGCGCGAACGGCTTGCCGGTAGTTGTCGCCTCGAGGATCGCCGGTCAGCGCCGAGGTAGCTCAGTTGGTAGAGCATGCGACTGAAAATCGTAGGGTCCCCAGTTCGAGTCTGGGCTTCGGCACCC
>JBBRDO010000099.1:0-17130 GCA_038203825.1 Chloroflexia bacterium
CGGTATTGCCTGTTGAGTGTACCCATAGCTCGCTCTCGCCCCTGCCCACCGCGCGCACGGTGACAACCTGCGTGGCGTCGCCGGTTGTGCCGTCACGGTCAGTCCGTGTATGGGTTTCCGAGCGTGTCACATTATAGGCCAGCGTGCGCGTCGTGCCGCTGCTGTCCATCTTGACCTTGCTTGTGGTGCCGCCCCTGGTGAGGGCTGTATCGAGGTGGCCTTGCTGCTGGGCTACGCTTGCGTTAGCGGCGTCGCGGTTTGAAGCCACGCTTGCCAGCAGGGTCAATTCTGTGTCAGCACCTTTGAGGGTGCCTGATAGCTCACTGGAGGCTTGCAGCACCGATGCGCTGCTGGTGGTCACGGCAGGGTTGCTTGAGAACTGTGCATCCAACATGAAACTGAGCGTGCCCGTCATCGCGAGCTGGGCGCCTGTGCTATCCAGAGCCTGCACGGTCCAGTTCCCCTGCCCTGTTACGTGCGCGCCGGCGGATGCCAGGCTGGCCGGATCAAGCTGCGACTGCATAGAGGCCACGCGCAGGCCCGTCGTGCTCACAGCCTGGCGGGTGAGCGCATCGAAAGCGGTCTGGAGGCTGGCCCTGGCGCGCTCGCTCTGCCACTGGAAGTCGTCGGCAGACTGCGCCACGGAACCGGTGAGTTGTGTGCCGGGCATAGAGGCCGAGGACTGGATGGCGGCTGCCCGGGCGGGGGCACCGGTGCGCTGCAAGACAGGGCCGAGCGCGATCAGTAGTACGAGCGCGAGGCTCATCTTCTTGAATACAACACGATTTCGAGACATGAGCCGCTCCGTTCTATTCGCGAGGCCCCGGTCAGCGTACGCGGCCGTGAGCCTGGTAATACCTATACTGGATCTCTGAACGTCTTGCGCAAGGCTAACGGGCACCAGCCCGAAGAGAGGGCACTCTGCTGTTAGCCTGCTGCGCAGCGAGGAATCTATAGTGTCGGCCCGCTACTTCGCTCCCGCTGTCACCTGGATCGTGGGGAGGGTCTGGCTTTCTTTGCCTGAGGAGTCGACTGCCGCGATTGTGTAGGTATAAATGCGCCCGTTGGTCAGGCCCACATCCTGGTACTGCGTGGCGGTCAGGGGGTCGGCGTTCAGGGGCGTTGTGCTGTTGTCTCTATAGACGTTGTATGAGGCCGCGCCAGGTATTGCCTGCCACCTGAGGGTGACTGTAGTATCGCCACCTTCGCCGGTGAGAGCCTGGTTCACTGCTGTTGAGCTCGGCCCTGTGGTCTGCGTGGGGGGAGAGGCCGCAACGGTGGGCGTTGTCGCGGCCTTAGGTGTGTTGCCGGAGCCGCCATTGAGCAAGAGAAAAGCAGGTACGCCCACTACCAGCAAAATAGCCAGTATCGCCACCAGGATGATCAGGTATCTGCGCTGCATACGTGTTTCTCCCTTTCTTCTCGTCCATACCAACTTCGCCCCGAAAGGACAGATCGTTTCAGATCTGCCCCTTCGGAACGATTACGTGTTGCCGGTAAAGTGCTACCTGATGGCCGAAATTACCGACCACTCACCGAAGCTGCCTGCCGGGTAGGTGTTGTAGATGGGGATGCTGCCGTCACCGCTTATGCGCGCCGTGACGCCGGACTTTGCGCTATCGTTATAGAAGAGCAAAGTGCCGTTGCTCAAACCTACAACGAACGGGTAGGGATTGGGCAGAGGCGGATCGCCTGTCGCACTGGGATACCTCGCAAGTACGGTCTCATTGCCGGCGGTGTCGAACCTGCTGACAACGGCTCGGCCGTCGATTGTGTAGTACTGGAGGACGGTGCCGTTGATGCCGGGCACAAGGCGGTCCCAGATGGTGGTCCAGTTGTTGAAGACCTTCAACTGGGCGGGGGTGCCGTCGCTGCCCACGACGAGTGTCGCGGCTACGGACGTTCCGCGAGCATAGAAGACCAGCACGCCGTTGTCCGCCTCTACGATATTGGTCCAGTTGGAGGAGAATGTGGTGTAGACTTTGAGGATGCTAACGCTACCGTCCATATTCACCCGCGCCGTGCCGCCAGTGCCTGTGCCTGTCTTATAGTACAGGATGATGTTGTTACCTGCGGGCACGATGTGCGTCCAGCCGGCACCGAGGGCTGTTGAAGAACTTACATCGGTGTAGGTGCCATCGTTGGCGACCCGACCCAAAGTGGTGAGGCCGTTAGATTGGTTGTAGAAGAAGATATAGCCATTGCCCAGCGGCACGATGTGCGTCCAGCCTGTTGAGAAGGTGCTGTAAGCCTGCAGGTCGGAGTAGTTGCCGGATGCATCTACGTGGCCGATCACGGACTTGGCAGTAGTATCGTTGTAGAAGATAACCTGGCCGCTGTTGTCCTGCGGAACGCTTGTGGGGGTTGCGGTCGGGTTGTTGAACGGGGTCGCTGTAGGGGGAGGACCGACAACGCCGTGCCTGGTGCCATAGTAGAAGACGCCCAGCAGAGACAATAGCACATTGTTGGGAGCGGGGTTCTCGGGGTGGAACTCGAACACGGCGCGCTGGAAATACTGGACGGAATAGCTCTTGCCGTCAGTGGGTGATACTTCAGTGAACTCTTCCGAGATAGGATAGCCCTGCTGGGCCAGTCCACCGTGCGACTCCCAGTATTCGCGGAACGCGCCGCCCACGGTCCTGCCCGTTTCTGTGAACAGGCGCGGGTTGTCGGTATTGACGTGCTGGCCGGGCGCATTGCCTCCGTAGTTGATGTTATAGTAGAAAACGCCGAGCAGAGAAAGGAGTACATCGAAGGGACGCGGGTTCTCCGGGTGCTTCTCGAAGACGGACCGCTGAAAATACTGCATCGTGTAGATCTGGCCGTCGGTGTCCGACTGCTCCTGTACTTCCTCAGTGATCGGGTAGCCCTGCTGGGCCAGCCCGCCATTCAGGGTCCAGTATTCCAGGAAGCGCCCCTGCACCGTGTGCCCGGTCTCGGGGAAAAGATGCGAATCCGCTGCATGGGCGGACCTCGGTGAGCTGCCCCATGGCAAGAGCACGCTCATCAGGGCGCACGCGGCCAACAGGGCATATAAGCTTCGTTTGTTCTTGGTCATTCTCTTTCTCCCTCCAATACGACTTCCACGCCACATCTTCCAACGCTGATTCATCTCAAAGCGGATAGAGCCCTGCTGAGAACAGGAGACTTGCCGCCTACGTTATCTTAGCAGAGAATCACTGATATTTGGAACAGAATCGTGGTACAATAAACGACACTAGAAGTGACACAAAAGTAGTACAACTATGATCACAACGGGCACGGACGATCCCTTTTTCTTCGGCAAATGGCTTAAAGAAAGGCGTGAGGCGCTGGACTATACCCAGGGCGAGCTTGCGTCGGCCGTGGGTTGCTCTGTGTCGGCGATCCGCAAGATGGAGGGAGGGGTGCGCAGGCCCTCCAAGCAGATGGCCGAGCTACTGGCCAGGCAGCTACAAATCAGCCCTGAAGAGCACCCCCTCTTTCTCCAATTCGCCCGCGAAGTAACTGCCACCGACAAGAAAGAACGCCCAGCGCCCACAGACTTCCACACGCAAGGCCGCCGCTCGGTGCGGACGCCGGCTGTTCCCTCCTCTCCCTCGGCTCCTGGGCGCTACCCTGTCAGCGCCCCCGACGCTCCCGAGCAAGCCCGCGATGACACTGCGTGGGGTTCGCCTCCCGATAATCTTCCTGCGTATCTGACATCCTTCGTGGGGCGTACTGTGGCGCTGGAGCAGGTGCGCTCTATACTTTGGAAGACGGAAGTGCGCCTGCTCACTCTCACCGGTCCCGGTGGGGTGGGCAAAACTAGGCTCGCGGTGGAGGCGGCGTCGAGCCTGCTGCACGACTTCGCGGACGGGGTCTTTTTTGTTTCGCTCGCGACGATACAGGACCCGGGAGCAGTGCTGCCGGCCGTTGCCGCCACGCTGGCGGTGCGCGAGAGCGCGGGCAAACCCGTAGCGGCCTCGCTGGCCGATTATCTCCGCCGCAGGAATATGCTGCTGGTGCTGGACAATTTCGAGCAGGTGCTGGATGCTGCCCTAGCATTGGTCGACCTGCTGAAGAATGCACCCCGGCTCAAGATACTCGTCACCAGCCGCGAGCCTTTGCACGTATACGGCGAACACGAACTTAGCCTGCCCCCCATGGCCGTGCCCCTGGCGCCCAACGACCAGGAGCCACCGCCCGATGATCAGCCTCTGACGGCCGTCGAGTCGGTGCAGTTGTTCGTGCGCAGGGTGCAAGCCGTGCGGCCCGATTTCCGCGTCACCGAAGCCAACGTCGACATCGTGGGCAGCATATGCAGGGAACTCGACGGCCTGCCCCTGGCGATAGAACTGGCGGCGGCGCGCTGCAAGTACATGCCGCTCGAAGCGATACACCAGCGACTTCAGGAGGGGCTGGGTCTGCTGGCGGGCGGTCCACGGGACATGCCGGCCCGACACCAGACAATCACAGCCGCTATCGAGTGGAGCTACGATCTGCTCACGCCTGAAGACCGGGCGCTTTTCCGCTCGCTGGCCGTGTTCGCGGGCGGCTTTACGGCTGAAGCCTCGGCAGCCGTCGCGCCGGGAGATGCGGGGGCGGTCACTTACGAGCGCCTGCTCTCTCTGGCCGGCAAGAGCCTGCTGGTTATGCGTAAGCCGCACCCCGACCGCTTCTGGAAGCTGGTTACCCTCCACGAATACGCACTGGAACAGCTAGCTCGGGCCGGCGAAAGCGCCGCGACCCGTGCCCGTCACGCTCGCTATTACGTGGCGCTGGTAGAGCGCAATAAGCCCCACCCCACAAGCTCAGGCACCAGGGCATGGCTGGATCTGGTGCAGACAGAGCGCGCCAACCTGCAAGTCGCGCTGGACTGGCTGCTTGCGGGCTTGCAGAGCGACGGCTATGCAGGGGAGGCTCAACTGGCGCTGCGCCTGACCCTTGCCCTGTCGAGCTTCCTGCGGGCGCGAGGACAGTTCACTGAGTGGCGCGGTGTGCTTGTAGCAACATTGCAGGCGACAGCGGCCGCGACCTCCCACTCGGGGGACGATGTGGAAGGCAAGAGGTTGAAGGCATTGCGCGCCGGGGTTGTGGAGGCGCTCGGGAAGGCCGCCTGGGCACAGGCAGATTTCCGTGTCGTGCAGCAGTGCTTCGAGGAGAGCCTGGCGCTCTATAAGCAAGCGGAGGATAAGCCGGGAGTCGCGAGATTGCTCAACGACTTCGGCTCGCTGGCTTGTGACCGCGCCGACTATCAAACCGCCCTCAAACTGAGTCAGGAGAGCCTGGCGCTATCCATCGAAGCCGGGGACATGACGCTCACAGCCGGCGTGCATAATAACATCGCCAATATCTATCGCAATTTCAACAACCTCCCAACTGCGCGCCACTATTACGAGGAAAGTCTTGCTCTCTACAGGGAGCTAGGCAACAAGTCCGACACCTGTACGCCACTCAGCAACCTGGGGCTCATTTCGATGGACCTGGACGATTACGCGGGGGCGCGCCGCTATCTGGAAGAGACTATCGCGCTTGCGAGAGAACTCGGCAACAAGAACGACCTCGCTTACGGGCTGGCCTTTATGTGGAAGTGTGCCGTTGAGGTGAAAGATTACGCCCAGGCCCAGGTGCTCAAGGCCGAATGCCTGCCCCTCGTGCACCAGCTTGACTACAAGCCCGTGCTGACCGGCTGCTTTGAGACGGA
Source organism: Chloroflexia bacterium (assembly GCA_038203825.1). Lineage (GTDB taxonomy): Bacteria > Chloroflexota > Chloroflexia > QHBQ01 > JADMIH01 > JADMIH01. The sequence continues at coordinate 5,666 of JBBRDO010000099.1, forward strand.
GGCATCCATGCGCGAAACGCTGGGCAAGCCGCTGGAAGCCGCCCGGCTGTGGGGTGCAACGGAGGCCCTGCGCGAGGCGATTAACTTCCCACTGCCTCTGCCCGCGCGGATTCGCTACGACAGGTACGTAGCCTCAGCCCGCGCCCAGAGCCGCCAAGCAGACTTCGAGAAAGCCTGGGCCGAGGGCCGCGCCATGTCCGTAGAAGCTGCGATCAGATACGCTCTGGGAGAGACAGCCCCCACCCATGCGCGTGGCGCGTCGGTTTAGTCCAGGCGCTTATTTGGCTATCGGCACCCAATATCAGCCCGAGTGCTGGGTTCTGCCAACTTCCTATTTGATGCCTCGCCAGTCATAACGGAGGCGAAGCGGGGTGGCGCGCACAGCAAGCACTTTGTATTCGGGGCAGCGCGTTATGACGTCGGCCGAAGAGGAGAGCAGCGTATTGACTTGAGCCTCCGGGAAGTGGAACGAGGTGAAGGCGGTGCCCGGGGCAACGCGCTCGGACACGCGCACTGTGAGGCAGACTGATCCACGACGGCTCTCCACACGCGCCTGGCAGTGATCTTTGAGTCCGTATAATTGCGCATCGTCGGGGTGTACCTCAAGCAGATCTCGGTCTACAACTTCCCCCAGGCGCGTTCGCCGGGTCATCGTGCCGGCATTGTAATGCTGCAGCACGCGCCCTGTAATGAGCACGAGCGGGTACCTCTCGTCAGGCTCTTCGCCGGGGGGCACATACTCCACAGGAGCGAACCTCGCCAGCCCGCGGGGGAACCTGTCGGTATGCAAGATCGCAGTGCCGGGGTGATTGGATACCTCGTGGGTGACCGGCACGGGCCACTGGAGGCCGCCATCTTCCAGGCGCTCGTAGCTTATTCCCGCCAGAGAAGGCGTCAACCGGGCGATCTCGTCCATGATCTCCGATGGGTCGCGGTGAAGCATGGGCTTACCCATTGCTGCCGCAACCTCGCAGATGGCTTCGGCATCGGAAAGAGCCTCACCGGGTGGGTCCACGACGCGGCGCACTCGCTGCACACGCCGTTCGCCGTTGGTGAACGTGCCGTCCTTCTCCAGGGCGCCGGACGCCGGCAGGACCACGTGTGCCAGGAGTGCGGTCTCGCTAAGGAAGAGATCGGAGACGACCAGGAAATCGAGATTGGCAAGCGCCCCGCGCACGAGATCGGTGTTGGGCTCCGTCTGGGCGGCATCATAGCCCATGATCCACATCGCCTTGAGCTTGCCTGCCAGCGCGGCTTCCCACATCTCGGGGATCTTCCAGCCGGGTTGCTGTGGCACGGGCCATCTCCACTCGGCCTCGAAGCGGGCGCGCACGTCAGGGTCGGAGGGCTTCTGGTAGGCGGTGAGCACGTTGGGCAGGGCGCCAACATCACACGAGCCTTGCACATTGTTCTGGCCGCGCAATGGATTGATGCCGGTGCCGGGGCGACCCACGTTGCCGGTAAGGATCGCCAGGTCGGCCAGCGCCATAACGCCATAGGAGCCCGTGAGGTGTTCGGTTACCCCCAGGCCGTGGTAGGCCATCGAGGCACCGCTGGTCGCGTAGAGACGTGCTGCCCGCCGGAGAAGATCGGCAGGCACGCCCGATATCTCCTCCACGCTCTCCGGCGTGTAGGCGGCCACGGTTTCCCGGTACGCGTCGTAGTTCTCGGTGCGCTCAGCGATGAAGCGCTCGTCGGCCAGCCCCTCAGAGATGATAACATTGGCCAGGCCGTTCAGCACGGCCACGTTGGTGCCGGGACGCAGTTGCAGATGCACGTCCGCGTAGCGCGTTAGCTCGATCTTGCGTGGGTCAATTACGATGAGCTTCGTTCCACGGCGCACTGCGCGTTTGATTCGAGCGCCGACGACAGGGTGCGCTTCAGTCGGATTGCAGCCTACTGCCAGGATCAGGCGGGTAGACTCTATATCGGCCAGCGAGTTGGTAGCGGCCCCGGTGCCGAACACCTCTTGCATTCCGGCCACAGTTGAGCTATGGCAGACACGAGCGCAGTTGTCGATGTGGTTGTTGCCCAGGCAGATGCGCGTAAACTTCTGCATGAGGTAGTTCTCTTCGTTGGTGCCGCGGCTGGAAGAAATGCAGGCCACCGCGTCGGGGCCATTACTCTCCAGCAACTTGGTGAACCGGGACGCGATGAGGGCTACAACCTCGTCCCAGGAGCCTTCACGGAAATCGCCGGGTTTCTCACTTTGCCGGATGAGGGGCCTGGTCAGGCGGTCGGGGTGGCGCACATAGTCGAAGGCATAGCGCCCCTTGACGCAGGCATGGCCCATATTGACCGGCGAATCGTCTACGGGGTACATACGAATGATCCGGTTGCCCGATACCTGTGCCTCGAACTGGCAGCCCACGCCGCAATACGCGCAGGTTGTGCGCACCGTCCGGTCGGGAGTTTCATGTGCAGGCAACGGCCGTTGGCTTTGCTCGAGGACACGCTTGTCGCTCAGAGCGCCCGTGGGACACTCCTTCACGCACGCCCCGCAGGTCACACAGGCCGAAGCGTCGAACGTGCCCGGGTCAGCCACAACGCGGGTAGAGAAGCCGCGCCCTTCAAGATGTAGCACGTTCTGCCCTTGCACTTCGTCGCAGGCGCGCACGCAGCGCGCACACAGGATGCAAAGCGAAGAGTCGAAGGAGAAATAGGGGCCGGTGTTGTCAACAGTGGCTTGCCGCACGGTGTGGCGCTCGCCCTGGAAGCGTAGAGGGCTGGCTTCGTACTCTGTGGCGAGGTCGTTTAGCTCAGCGTGCGCACTCCCACCCGGACGATATTGGCCTGCGTTCTCGGAGAGGTAGAGCTCAAGGAGGGTTCGCCGTATGCGCCGGACCTCGGGCGTGCCGGTTTCGACCACCATCCCCTCCCGGACCACGGTCGTGCATGCCGCCGACAATGCGCGCTGGCCCTCCACCTGCACGACGCACAACCGGCAAGAGCCGTAAGATTGTAGATGGTCCGAGTAGCATACCGAAGAGATGGGAAGCCCTTCACGCCGGGCCACTTCCATCAGGGTCGTGCCTTCTGCCGCCTCGTAATTGTTTCCGTCTATAGTAATACCGGGCATCTGTCGGTTCCTTTGCGGTTGCTTTCTTTACCTATCGCGGCATACCAGGCAAGAGGTTCAGTGCGGAGATCACGGGCGTGCAAGCTGAAGAGCCCAGGGCGCACAGGCTGGCTCCGCGCATGGCGAAAGCTATATCGTTGAGAAGCACACGATCGTCTGCGGCGGCCTCGCCCGCCAGCCATGATGCGAGGATCTCAGTGGCGCGCTGGGTGCCAATGCGACACGGGGCGCACTTGCCGCAGCTTTCCTCGGCGCAAAACGCCATCAGGCGATGGGCCAGCTCCAACGGTTCCGTGCGATCATCGTAGACCACGATGCCACCGTGACCAAGCATGCCGCCTGCGGCGGCGAAAGCGTCGAATTCAACCGGCAGGTCAAGTGATTGCTCGGTGAGCACATCCCCGAGCGGACCCCCTGTCTGTACCGCGAGGAGCTGCCGCCCCTCCTGCACACCACCACCGAATGTGTCAAGCACCTGACGCAGCGTAATACCGAACGGCACCTCCACCAGACCAGGAGTGCGCAGAGCGCCCGCCAACTGCAAAGCAATCGTGCCCCGGCTCCGCCCGATACCCAATGCCGCGTACCGGTCGGCGCCCTGTCGCAAGATCGGTGGGATCGTGGCGAGAGTGGTTATGTTATTAATCACGGTCGGCTTGCCGAACAAGCCCTGCACGGCAGGGTAAGGTGGCTTGGGGCGGACCATGCCGCGCTTGCCCTCCAGGCTCTCCAGAAGGGCTGTTTCCTCGCCGCATACATAAGCGCCTGCCCCACTGCGAATCTCCACGTCGAAAGCGAAGCCGCTACCCAGCAGGTTGTGGCCGAGAAATCCTGAGTCACGGGCCACATCGACAGCGTGCTGCAGGACTTGGCGTGCGCGCGGATATTCCGCACGGACGTAGATAAAGCCTGAATGGGCGCCAACGGCCACCGCGCAGACCGCCATGCCTTCGAGAAGCGCGAAGGGATCTCCCTCCATCAACATCCGGTCGGCATAGGTGCCGGGGTCGCCCTCGTCGCCGTTCGCCACCACGTATTTCTCGTCGGAGCCGCAGTTGGCTACCGTCTGCCACTTCAAGCCGGCAGGGAAGGCCGCGCCGCCGCGCCCAAGCAGGCCCGAGCGCTTTACTTCTTCAATGATTTGCTCCGGTGTGAGCTCAAAGAGAGCCCGGCGCAGCGCCTCGCCGCCACCCACCTCCAGGTAGTCCTCAAGGGAGCCGGCCTGGATTATGCCACAGTTGCGAAAGGTGATGCGCTCTTGCTTTTGCAGGAAGGGTATATCGTCCACTAGTCCCAGGTAGAAGGGCCTGATCTCTGCCCCGTCCAGCATCCCACCGTCCAGGAGGGCTGGCACATCTTCGGCGTGTACGTTGGCATATCCGACACGCCCGCCCGGAGTGGACACCTCTATCATCGGCTCGAGGAAGAAAGCGCCACGGCTGCCGGTGAGCACGAGGTCGAAGTCGCCCCTCTGCAGTTGCTCGGTGCGCAACGCGGACAGCACGTCTCGCGAGCCGATTGAGCGGCTGGACGTGTCCTGCGAGAGGAAAAGCTCAGTCATTAGGCAGCTCCTTCAGCCAGCGGACCACACGTTCCGGCGTGGAGCGCCCATGCACTTCGCCGTCGATAGAGATGGACGGGGAGAGGGCGCAATTGCCGAGGCAGTAGACGATGTCATAGGTGACCTGGCCATCGGCGCTGGTGCCGCCCGGCGAGATATCGAGGTGCTGTTGCACGGCCTCAGCGATCCTGTGCGAGCCAAGAGCAGCACACGAGTCGCCTCTGCACACGCAAAGCCTGTGGCGGCCGGGAGGCGTAGTTCGCAGGTCTTTATAGAAGCTGATCACAGCCAGCACTTCGCCTTCGGGAATGCCGAGCACTCTTGCCAGCGGCTCAATTGCCTCCTGTGGAATATAGCCGGCGTGGTCCTGGATATCTTGCAGGGCCACCAGGAGCACACCACGGCGGCCCGCATAATGGGCGATAAGTTCCCTAAGGTAATCGGTGCTCAAGTTGGTACCCCCGTCGCGACCTGGTTTTCCTGGACCGGCGGGTGAGCCCAAACCGAAGCGTCTGACATGGAGTGCGACACGCTCCGGCTCACCCGGTAGCAAGATGCTTTCAGTATAGCCAGCTTTACTTACAAACTGCGTAACAGATGGTAAACGTTTGGTGAACGGCGACCTGAGCGAGGGGACTGTAGCTCTAAGTAAAGTGGATTTCACACGTCTATTACGCAGCAAAAGAGAGATTCTTGGGGGGACATATAAGCGGACACGTGAACACCCCCGCCGCATAGACAGGGGTGTTCATCAATAGATCCTAACTTACTCTAGGGCGCAGTAACCGTGGGAGTTGGTTGGCCGAAGTTCTCAGTCACCTGGATCGCTGTGGCCGAGAACATGTCGCCGTTCTGCTGGCCCGTGGCGAAGATGACGTCGCCTGCTTTCAGGTCGGCGGGCTGTATCTCAACAGACTGCTGGATGCGCGCGTCGCTCGCTATCGTGAAGGTGGAGGTCGTGCCGTCTGACGCCTGCAGAGTGATCGTGTTGCCGTCTATCTTTTGGACTATGCCCGTGGCCACGTCACGAGGCACCCCGGGAGTGCCTTGCGCGTTCGCGCCTCCGCCGAAGTTGCCCCGGCCCTGCCCGTTGCCGCCAAAGCCAGCGCCCGGTGTGCCTCTGGGGAATGGGCGATTGCCTCCGGTGCCGCTACCCGCACCCGGCGTGCCGAAGGGAACCGCGCCGTTGTCATCGCTGTTGGCTCCCGCAACCGGCGTGCCATTCACGCCTCGTCCGCCGAAATTCCCGCGCCCGCCGAAGCCGCCGAAGCCGCCCGTGCCAATGTTCACGGTTTCAGCAGTGATGGTATCCCCGGTCTTGGTGCCGATGGCGGTGGCCGTATCGCCCGTCTTGATGTCGGAGGCCTGCGCCGTGGCTTGCTTGCTAATCTTAGCGCCATCTGCCAGTTGCACCACGACCTCCGTGCCATCCTGCATGCGCTTGATCGTTATCTTGTTGCCGTCCACCTTTTCGACCGCGCCAACCTCGCCGGGCGCCCGATTGCCCCCGCCTGGAAGCGGCGTGCCTGAGCTGTTGACGCCTGGCGTGCCCGCACGATCAGCCAGGAATGCGCTCTTGGCATCGCTCGTACCCGCGCTCGTGCCACTTGTGTTCGCACCCGCAGGGTCGCCGCAGGCTGACAGAAGCAGTCCCATGCTCAAGATTGCCAGTGCCGGAAATACCATAACCGTTTTCTTTAGTTTCACTTTCAACTCCTTTAGCTTTGCCATGTTATTCGTATCTGAGTGCCTCGATAGGGTCGAGCTTGGCTGCTCTACGGGCAGGCTCTATGCCGAAGAAGAGGCCCACAGCCATCGCGAACCCCACCGACAGCAACACCGAGTCGGTGCTGACGAGGGCGCGGGCCTGGCCTGTTTCGTTGGCCACCACGGCTATCAGTACCCCGATCAGCAGTCCGATCAGCCCTCCTGTCGTGCTTAGCATCAGCGCCTCGATCAGGAACTGGGTCAGGATGTCGCGCTCGCGTGCGCCGATAGCTTTGCGAAGGCCGATCTCTCGCGTCCTCTCGCGAACAGACACGAGCATAATGTTCATGATGCCGATGCCGCCCACGATGAGCGAGATAGCGGCGATAACCGCCAGGTAAATGGTCATCGTGCGGGTGGTCGCGGTGAGAGTGGTGATCAGGTCCTCCTGGTTCGTCACGGTAAAGTCGTCCGCGGTGCCGTCGGCCGGCACGTTATGGCGCGAGCGCAAGAGGGTTTCAACCTGTGCCTTGGCCTGCAACACTGAGTCCTTGTTCGTGGCCTGCACGATAATGTTGGAGAGGGCGGTCTTGTTGCCTGCGCTCTGCACACGCCCGATGGAGATCTTCGCCTGCGCGACGGCCAAAGGCACGAGCACGCCTGAGTCGTCAAAGGTCTGTGAGCTTGACCCCTTGGGCTTGAGGGCACCTATGACAGTGAAGTTTATGCCCTTGATGCGGATTATCTGACCCGTGGGGTCCACACCGGCGCCAAACAGGTTGATAGCTGCCTGCGAGCCCAGTACCACGACGTTCGATTTGCTATCCTCGTCGGCTATGAAGTTGCCATAGAGCATCTGGTTGTTGTGTATCGTCAGGTAGATCGGCATCACGCCCAGCACGATGGTGGTCTTGCTTGTCGAGCCTATTACTACGGTGGTGATGCTCTGAGACTCGGCAGATACGGCAGCCGCGTAAGGCACGTTCTGCGTGTCGGCGATGGCGGCGGCATCGTCGGTGGTCAGTGTGGCGTCGCCTCCGCCCGCTGCGCCCGATGCGCGTATGGTTAGCAGGTTCGCGCCGTTAGCCGTGATCTGGTCGGTGATCTGGGCCTGACTGCCGTTGCCGATAGCAAGCAGCGCCACCACCGAGGCCACGCCTATGATCACGCCCAGCGCGGTCAGCACGGTGCGCACTTTGTTCGCCATGAGGGTGGACCACGCGAGGCCTATGCTTTCAAAGATGCTGATACCGCCTGTTTCGAGGTCCTCTATGCTGATCTCATCCACAAGCTCGGCGTCCTGAGGTTTCACGACCTGTCCCCTTTTACTAAGTTCACCAAGCTCAATTGTGGACATACTCGACCTCCCTGTTCGTAACGTCGTCTGTAGCCGGGGCCGCGCCGTCTATGCTACCTGTTCGTGGTGCGTTCAGCTTGTCGCTCGCCAGCAGGCCGTCGCGCACCGTGATAACACGCCGTGCGTGGAGAGCCACATCATGCTCGTGTGTCACCAGCACGACCGTGATACCCTGCCGGTTCAACTGCTCGAAGACTTGCATTACTTCTTCGCTGGAATGGGAGTCGAGGTTACCCGTCGGCTCGTCGGCCAGCAGGATAGCGGGTTTGGTTACGAGGGCGCGGGCAATAGCTACCCTCTGCTGTTGGCCGCCCGATAGCTCACGTGGGCGGTGTTCCATCCTGTCGCCCAGGCCCACGATTTCAAGGGCCGCCTCTGCCTGCTCGTGTCGGTCGGCTTTCTTGACATTGCCCTTGTATATAAGGGGCAACTCGACGTTTTCGAGGGCTGTACTGCGAGGCAACAGGTTGAACTGCTGGAAGATGAAGCCGATCTTGCGATTGCGCACAGCAGACAGCAGGTCTTTATCAAGTTGCTCCACGGGCAAGCCGTCCAGTATGTACTCGCCGTCGGTGGGCGTGTCGAGGCAGCCGAGGAGGTTCATCAAGGTCGACTTGCCCGACCCCGACGGTCCCATGATCGCCACAAACTCGCCCTTGTCGATATCAAAGCTGACCCCGCGCAGAGCCTGTACTTCGATCTCGCCCATGAGGTAGGTCTTCACCAGGTTGCGCACCGATATGATAGGTTCCATACTTATCGTCCTTTTTCACCGTTGACCGAGAGAACTATGTCAGCGCTAGGGAGTGCCGCCCGTGCCGCGCCGGAAGTTCCCGCCCCCGCCGGAGAAGCCGCCTCCGGGGAAGGCTCCCGCTCCGGGGAAGCCCTGGTTGGCGGTGTTGTTGGTGGTAGTGGTGTTGATGGTCACGGCGACCTCATCCCCCGCTCGCAGGCACTGGTTGCCCGTATCGACACAACCTGTGATCTCGGTCATGTTGCTGGTGCTGGCGCCCGTAACGACGGCTATGGTTACAGGGGTCTTGGCGGTTCCGTACAACACGGTCACTTCCTTGTTGCGGCCCTGCGTCGTGATGGCGCGGGTGGGCACCTGTATGACACCTGCATGGCTTTCAACCACGATCTTTGCGGTCGCGCTCATGCCCGTCTTCACAGGCTCGGTTCCCGGGTTGAACTGAACGTTGACCGCATAGGTCACTACGTTTTGGCTGGTGGTCGATACGTTCGACACCTCGCTGACGGTGCCCGTGAAGACCGCGTTCGGTAGGGCGTCTATAGTTATCGAGGCTGTCTGCCCCACTTTGATCTTCTGGATGTCGCTTTCGCTCACGGCCAGCACGAGCTGCATGCCGCTCTCGTCGTAGATGGTGAGGGCTTCCGTGCCTACGGCTGCGGTGCCGTTGGGTTCGGCTGTGACGGCGGCGATGGTGCCGCTAAAGGGCGCAACCAGCACGGTCTTTGCGAGGTCGGCGTTGGCATCATCGAGCGTCTTCTGGGCGGTGGCGACGGCTTCCTCGGCTGCCGCTATATCGCTGGCGGTGGCGGGTTCCATCAGGGTAGCGAGGGCAGACTGCTTTTGCGCCACGGTGGCGTTCGCCGCTGCTATCGCCTGGGGGGTAGATCCTGCCTTCAGAGCGTTCAGCGCGGTCTGCGCTTTGTCCACGGTGGCCTGCGCCGTGGCGAGGTCGTTAGCGGTTGGCCCGGCTTTCAACTGATCTAGAGTGGTCTGCGCCTTGGTCACCGCTGTCTGTGCTGTGGCGAGGTCACTCGCAGTTGGGCCCGCCTTCAGGGTGTCCAGAGCGGTTTGTGCCTTGGTCACCGCGGCCTGTGCGGTCGCTAGCTGGTCTTTGGTGGGGCCTTTGGTGAGGTCATCGAGCGTCTTCTGCGCCGAGTCCACGTCGTGCTGGGCGGAGATGAGGTCGGCTGTGGTAGCACCTGCTTGTACAATCGTAAGCTGTGTTTGGGCATCGTCCAGCTTGGCCTGGGCGGCGGCTACGTCGTCCTTTTCCTTCTGGATGGTGTTATTGAGCAGGTTCAGGTCCTGTGTCTGCACTTGCTCGGCATCCTTCATGGCGTAATAGGCTGTCCAGTACTGAGCATACTTGGGGTTGGTGGAGGGCACAGTGATGTTGCCCTGAGAGTCGAGCACTTCGCCTGCTATATTGCCGTAGGTGGTCTGCGCCTGCTGGAGGTCGCGGTTGGCTTTGTCGAGGGTCAACTGCGCGGTCTGCTTATCGAGGGCGGCCTGCGTCTGGATCGAGGTGATGGACGCTTTTGCCTGGGTGACGGCGAGTTGGGCGGTACTGAGCTCTGCCTGGGTTGGCCCTGCCTTGAGCGCGGCCAGCTTTGCATTGGCTGTGTCGAGGGCCGACTGAGCTTCTTTCAGGTCGGCGGGGCTGGGTGGCGCCGTGAGGGCATCGTAAGCAGCTTGCGCGCTAGCGAGGTCGGCCTCGGCGTTCTTAAGGCCCTCGGCGGTGGCGCCGGCCTTGACCTGATCATAGGCAGCCTGGGCTGCTGTCAGGTCGGCTTGCGCATCCTGCAGTTCTTTGGCCGTGGCCCCGGCCTTCACAGTTGCGAGGTTGGTCTGGGCTGTTTTCAGGTCGGTCTGGGCATTGGCTATATCCTGGGGGGTTGAGCCGGCCTTCAGGGCATCGAGGGCGGCCTGAGCCGAGGCCACGTCGGCCTTTGCGCTGGCGACTGCTGCCTCAGACGGCCCCTTCTTCAGGTCGTCCAGCTTGGCCTGGGCGGTATTGAGGCCCGCCTGAGCCTGAGCGACCGCTTCTTTCTGGCTGGTATCGGTCTGCTGCACGAGAGTCTGGCCGGCGGTCACCTTGTCGCCCGACTTCACGAGCACAGCGGAGACTGTGCCGGCGGTCTGGTAGGTGACCGACTTTTCGGTGTTTGCCTGCACGTTGCCGTTACTTTCGACCGTGACATCGAGGTCGCCCTGCGTCACGGCCAGCGCGATGGTAGGCTGGGCGGCAGCGGAGGCGGTTGTCTGGGCGCGCCACAGCAGCACGCCGCCCGCGATCCCGCCCAGGATCACCAGGGCGAGGAGCAACTTGACGAAACCGGGAAGTTTGCGCTTGCGCCCCTTGACCTTTTTGGTGGCTGTTGTTTTACCAGGTGTCGGTGCGCTTATATCCTGAGAAGCTGGAGATATGTCCATCGAATCTGCGTGCTTGCGGGTACACCTGCGTTCAGGCATGGTGGGTAGCAAGCACTTCCTCCTTTCTTGATGTGTATGTCGTGCATAATCTCGCTATATATGGTATAATTGAGTTATGGATAGGACGGTTCGCGTCAAGCTGAATACGACACCCGAACAAGCTTACGCTCTGAAAGAGACGCTTGCCTCCTTCACAAATGCTTTCAATGCCGTGTGCGAATACGGCTGGCAAAACACCGAGCGGAACGGCGTGCGCTTGCACCACGAAACCTACTACCCCATCAAGGCCCAATACCCATCCCTTGTCTCCGACCTGATTATTCAGGCCCGCGTCAAGGCCACTGAAACTATCAAGAGTGCGTTTACCAGACAAAAGCAGGGTAGAGCAGTCTCTCAACCATACTCTCAATTGTGCGCGGCGCGCTATAACCTCCACACCTACAAAGTGTATTGGCCTAAAGCGGAAGTTAGCCTGTCCACTACACAAGGTAGGATGCGTATCAGCTTCACCGTGCCGCCTTATGCGCTTAGATATATAGGCAATCCGACTGCTACTGCCGACCTTCTCTACCGC